>CAZCBM010000365.1:0-3074 GCA_964496805.1 uncultured Rhodospirillales bacterium
GACGCTTTTGGCCAACTGACGGCAAGCGTAGGCGGCGGAGCGGTCCACCTTGGAGGGATCCTTGCCGCTGAAGGCCCCGCCGCCATGGCGGCCGGCCCCGCCATAGGTGTCCACGATGATCTTGCGGCCCGTGAGGCCTGCGTCGCCCACGGGCCCCCCGATGATGAAGCGCCCGGTGGGGTTGATGAGATACTTGGTCTCAGCGGTGATCATCTCCGCCGGTACCACCGGCTTGATCACCAACTCGCGCACCATCTCCTGCACCTGCGCCAGGCTCAATTCTTCGGCATGCTGGGTGGAGACCACAATCGTGTCGATGCGGGTGGGGCGCCCATCTTCGTAGACGACGGTGACTTGGCTCTTGGCGTCGGGACCCAGGGTGGCCCCCTCTGCGGAGAGTCGGACTTCCCGCTGTCGCTCCATGATCCGGTGACTGAGTTGGATCGGCAACGGCATCAGCACGTCGCTGTCCTTGCAGGCAAAACCGAACATCATGCCCTGATCGCCGGCCCCCGTCTCCTCCACCGTGTCCCGGTCCACCCCTTGGGCGATGTCGCCGGACTGCTGAGTCAGGGCGCTGATCAGCGTCATCTTGTTCAGGTCCACGCCCCACCGGGCGTCTCCATGCCCGATGTCGGTGAGCGTCTCTCGAACCAACTTTTCCAGGTGGATGTCAGCTTGGCTGGTCAGTTCCCCAAAGACAAACACCGTCTCATTTTTGATGGCCGTTTCCACGGCCACGCGGCTGTGGGGGTCCTGAGCGAGGCAGGCGTCAAGAACGGCGTCGGAGATCTGGTCGCAGATCTTGTCCGGGTGACCGTCGGCAACGGACTCGGATGTCAGCAGGGAGGTGTTGGCCATGGGTCGCAGGTTCTTTCGGCCCCGGCAGCGGGTGTGCCAGGGTGAGGGCTTCACTGGAGGTTGAGGGCTGCTGCGCTGCGGCGATCCGCAGGCACGCCCGAAAGCCCCCTCCATTGACCAGCCGGCGGTCTGTGTCAATTCAAGGCTGCGGTCCCGGTGTGGCTGGAGAGCCGCATGCTGGCGTGAACCCGCCGCCACACCGCCCCCCTTTCCCCTAAGGCCTTCCTTGCCCATGACCCGCGCCCACGCCGGCCTCGCCGCTTCTGCCCATCCCTCCGCCACCTCCGGCACCGCTACCGGCTCTGGCACCGGCTCTGGCACCGCAGGGGACCCTGAGCGCCCGCGCCTGTCCCGCTCCGCGGGGGAGACCCTGGGCGCCATGCTGCCGTATCTCTGGCCCAAGGGGCGGCGGGATCTGCGGGTGCGGGTGGTGGTCAGCCTATTCTGCCTGGTGCTGGCCAAGGTGGGTGCCGTCTACATCCCCTATACGCTGAAGCTGGCGGTGGATCATCTGGGTGGGGAGGGGGAGGCCGCAGCCAGCATGGTGGACACGCCGATGCTGACCGTGCCGTTGGGCCTGATTTTGGCCTATGGCGTGGTGCGGCTGGTGGGCCTGGGCTTTGGGCAAGTCCGCGATGCCGTCTTTGCGCGGGTATCCGGGGATGCCATCCGCGCGGTCAGTCGGGAGGTCTTCTCTCATCTCCACGCGCTCAGCCTGCGCTTCCATCTTTCCCGCCAGACCGGCGGGCTGACCCGGGTGATCTACCGCGGCACCAATTCCATTCAGACCCTGCTTCGGGTGCTCCTGTTCAACGGCCTGCCCACGGTGCTGGAACTGGTTTTGGTGACGCTGGTTTTGTGGAGTTTCTTCGACTGGCGGTTTGCGGCGATCACGCTGGGGATGGTGGGGTTATACCTGTGGTGGACCATTTGGTTGTCCAACAAGCGCATCCGCATCCGCCGGGCACTGAATGACAGCGACAATGACGCCACCACCAAGGCCGTGGATAGCCTGCTGAACTTCGAAACGGTGAAGTATTTCACCAACGAAAGCTTCGAGACCCAGCGCTATGATCGGTCCATGGAGCGGTATGCCAACGCCACGGTGCGGGTGCAGACCAGTCTGTCGCTGCTGAACTTTGGCCAGATCGCCATCATCTCCGCTGGGTTGATCGCCACCATGCTGCTGGCGGCCCAGGGGGTGGTGAACGGCGCCATGACCGTGGGCGACTTCGTGCTGGTCAACGCCTACTTGATCCAATTGGCACAGCCGCTGGGCTTCTTTGGCTTCATGTATCGCGAGATCATCCAGTGTCTGGTGGATATGGAGCAGATGTTTGCCCTGAAGCGGGAAACGGCGGAGGTGGGGGATCGTCCCGGTGCGCCGCCCCTGCTGGTGGAGCGGGCGGCAGTGCGATTCACTGAGGTCAGCTTCCACTACGATCCCAAGCGGGCCATTCTGCATGACATCAGCTTTGAGATCCCGGCGGGCCGGACCGTGGCCGTGGTGGGGCCCTCCGGCGCCGGCAAGTCCACCCTGACGCGGCTGCTGTTTCGCTTTTATGATCCCGTGCGTGGCCGGGTGGAGATCGACGGTCAGGACGTGTCGGCGGTCCAGCAGATCAGCCTGCGCCGGCAGATCGGGATCGTCCCTCAGGACACGGTGCTGTTCAACGACACCATCGGCGCCAACATCCTGTATGGCCGCCCGGACGCCCCCCGCGCGGAGATGGAGGAGGCAGCCCGACTGGCCCACATAGATGGCTTCATCGCCTCGCTGCCCGATGGCTACGATACCCTTGTGGGGGAGCGTGGCCTGAAGCTATCCGGGGGGGAGAAGCAGCGCGTGGCCATTGCGCGGACCATCCTCAAGAACCCCCCCATCCTGATCCTCGATGAGGCCACCAGCGCCCTGGACACGGCGACCGAACAGGCGATCCAGGCCAATCTGGCGGAGTTGTCCGCCAATCGCACAACGCTGGTGATCGCCCACCGGCTGTCCACGGTGGTGGATGCCGACGAAATCCTGGTTATGGAAGCAGGCCGGATTGTGGAGCGGGGTAGCCATGGGGATCTGCTGGCAGCGGAGGGGTTGTTTGCCCAGATGTGGGCGCGCCAGGCCCGCGATGGCGACGATAGCACCGTCAACAATGGGGCCACGGACGACAGCGTTTCCCCCACGCTAACAAAGGCTTAAGCTCCCGCGGCTTAGG
>CAZCBM010000366.1:0-3042 GCA_964496805.1 uncultured Rhodospirillales bacterium
AGTAAAATAAGTGAAGTCGAAATTGCAGAAAAAGGCTGGAACCTGAAACATTGGAAATCCGTCCGGCATGCATATTGCAATTCAAAATACTTCGGAATCTATGGCATAGACTGTTTTTTCACCCTCGTTGGAGTTACCTCCGTATTGAGATAGATCCCAGTTGCTTTTAACGGTTTTATATGGCTCAGGGTCTGACCATTTACCGAGTCCATTGGTGAATTGCATCAGTTTTAAACCGCTTTCATCGGAGGCAGAAAGATTTAAGTCAACTATCAGGGAGTTAGTTACATTTTCATCGTTATTTATAACTATGCTGCCTCTGGGTCCCGTTCTATCCAGTTTTATGCTGTCGGTAACGGGCTGAGTTGTCCAGTTACCCGCCGCGTCCAGCGCCCCGCAGGCGAACACCGCCGCTCAGGCCGTGCCGGGCCTCGTGGCCGGGCTCTTCAGCCTCCACAAGCGGTTCGGGAGCCTGCCCTTGCGCCGGTTGATGGCACCGGCCATCGCCGCCGCGACGCAGCCCCCTGCCCCGTCCGCCGCAGACCGGCAGGAGGCGGCGGCAATGGGTCCGGAGGCGGTGGCAGCCCTGACCCCGCCGCCCACCGGGCTCAGCCAGACCCTGGAAACGCTGCTTGCCGAGGGACCGGCCGCGTTGCACATGGGCCGATTGGGGGCAGCCCTCTGCGCCCCAGGGTCCGGCATCGCCTATGATGACCTCACCGCCTACCGCGCCCAATGGGCGACGCCTTTGCACCGGGACTTGGGCACCGCTCGGTTGGCCATTGCCGGCCCCCCTTCCCATGGTGGGGCGATGGTGGGGCTGGCCCTGGATTTGGCACAGGGATTGGCCCAGCACCCACGCCTTTCCGATCCGGCAGCCCTGGCGGTTGCCCTATCCCATGTTCTCAACCTGACCGACGCCGCGCGCCAAGCCGCCTTTGCCACCCGGGATTGCTCCCCGGCGGACATTGCCCGGCGCACGCTGGATCCCCGCTTTGCAGCCTTCTACCGCGACGCCCTCAGCGCCCGGGGCGTGCTGCAGCGGGGCGGCACCAGTGCCATCAGCATCCTGGATGGCGCCGGCAATGGCGTGGCGCTGAACATCAGCTTGGGGCCGTGTCCGGGCCCCCTGCTGGAGGATACCGGCATCCGCGCCAACACTCTTCTGGCCGGTGCCGAGGGGGAAGCCTCCCCCGGCAGCCGCATTGCCAGCCCCTTGTCCCCGGGCGTGCTGACCCGCGACGATGGACAGGTGATCGTGTTCAGCGCGGCGGGCGGAGAGCGGATCGTCAGCGCCTTGGCCCAGATTCTTGCCCGGACCTTGCTGGCAGACCAGGACCTGATCCACGCCGTTGCCGCTGGCCGCCTGCATTGGGAGAGGCAGAGCCTGCATATTGAGGGCGGGTTTCCCCGGGATGTGGTCACCCGCCTGCGGGAAGCCAATCCGACCACCAACCGGTGGGAGGGGCTGGCACCTTGGTTTGCCCGTGTCTGCGCGGTCAGCCACACCCCCGGTCACGATCGCTGGCAAGCGGTCAGCGACCCTCGCGGCCATGGCGCCCACCACATCGTGGCTTGAGGCAGGACAGCGCGGCCCCCGGTGGCCTTAGCCTCTCAAGCCCTTGCGTCCGCTCATGGCCGCGATCCAGCCCCCTTGGAGCGTAGGACCCCAAAGTGGCAACGCCACGGAGGGGATCATCCGAGCGACCACCAGAAAACTACAGCAGAGGCGCCGATTCCAAATCGGCGTCTGCTGCTGTAGACCAATCCCATCAGGTCAAACCAATAAGGGACATGACAGTGTCCAGATGATCGGCCTCAGCGGCCGGCTTGTCCCATCGGATGCGCGCAATCCGGGGAAAGCGCATGGCCACGCCACTCTTGTGCCGGGACGAGGGATGGAGGCTATCGCAAACGATCTCCAGCACCAGTGCCTTCTCGACCTCCCGCACCGGGCCAAAGCGCCCCACCGTGTGGGCACGCACCCACTTATCCAGTTGGATCAGTTCCTCATCGGTGAAGCCGCTATAGGCCTTGCCCACCGGCACCAGCGCCCCTTGGGCTGTCCAAACGCCAAAGGTGAAATCGGAGTAATAGCTGGACCGCTTGCCGTGGCCGCGCTGGGCATACAGCATCACACAATCCAGGCTGAGCGGATCGCGCTTCCACTTCCACCACAGCCCTTTGGGCCGGCCGGCCACATAGGGGCTGTCCAAACGCTTGAGCATCACCCCCTCGCGATGATCCTCCACCGCAGCACTACAGGATCGCCGCTGGGTGTCCAGCGCCTCCAGGTCCGCAAAGGGAACACGGGGCGACATGTCGATGCCGGCTGTTGGACAGGCCTCCAGCATACTGATCAACCAGCGTCGGCGCGTCCGGTAGGGTGCGTGGCGCAGATCCTCCCCCTGCCAACTGAGCAGGTCATAGGCGCGGATCAGGCCGGGTGTCTGCGCCACGAGGCTCTTGGGTGCTGTCTTGCGGTTGAGGCGTTGTTGCAGATGATTGAAGCTGGCGATGCGGGGCGATCCGTCCGCCTTGGTCTCGGTCCCATGGGTCACCAGCAACTCGCCATCCAGCACCGCCCGCAGGGATCCCGCCCGGGCCACCACCTCAGGAAAGGCGGGTGAGATGTCTTCCCCCGTGCGCGTGAACAGCGCCACACCATGGGCGGTGGCGCAAAGTTGAACCCGCACGCCGTCCCACTTCCATTCCGCCGCGTACTGCGTTGGGTCCAGTTTCTCCAGGTCTGCGGCTTCCAAAGGATGGGCCAGCATGACCGGTGTGAAAATGGGGGTCTGCGGTGCTTCTGGTTCCGGCCCCTGGCCCTCCAGCCAGGCAAACAGGGCGGTGAACGGCAAGCTGACGCGATGCCAGACGCCCTCGATCTCTGTGATGTCTCGGTTGCCGAAGACGGCCAGCGCCCGCTTGGCCGCCCGCGCCGTCATACCCACCCGCAGCCCTCCGGTGGCCAGTTTCAGCAGCGCCCAGCGTTCCCGCGCCGTCATCCGGTCCAGCAGGGCGGCCACCTGCGCCGGCGCT
>CAZCBM010000367.1:0-3040 GCA_964496805.1 uncultured Rhodospirillales bacterium
GGAGGCGCGCACCCAGCCCCGGTTGACCACCGCCAGAAGCCGCGTGTTACCGATGATCTGCAACCCTATCCCATGGGGCCTGAGGCCATTGGGCCAGGTCACCGCCGGCGCCAGGGCCGCGGCAGTGACGGTGTCGGCGCTCAGGCGTTCCACCGACACCTGCCACAACCCCCCTTCCGGAACAGTGGGATGGTCATGGTCGGTGGCATGGTCCACCGCCCGCCGATCATGGGCAGACAGGACCAGAAGGCCTGCGCCCTCGTCCAGGGCCAGATCCTCAATGCCGGAGACGGCCTCCCCAGCGGGGGTCAGAACCGCCACCCGGCGGCAAGAGTCTGGGGTAAAAAACGGCTCAGCGGTCGCGGGGTTCAGGCACAGGGTAGCCCCAATGATCAATCCAGCGGCCCCAGGCATCGTGAACCAGCGCAACATCCTCCGCTGAGCCCTTGAAGTCGTTGCGGCGATAGCTCTGTTGACTGTCAAGGTAGCGCCCGAAAGCCTGCTGCCCCTGATCAAACCCCGGCAAATCAAGGTCGGCATAGATCCGCGCGAGGGTTTCCATCGGCTGTTGGTCCAACTGGTCATACCCAACTTCCAAAAGCTGACCGGGGGGGAGGGTGGCCGCCTGCTCGTGATACTCTTCCATCATGCGCCCGTAGACGTCCAGAATAAGGCGGTCGATATCCAGGTCCGCAAATGCCTGCAAGGCCAACCAGGGCAGCAGCTTGCGATAAAAATTCCGCATCGACAGGAATACGTCGAAGGGATTGCGGTGCAGGAAGATGAAGCGTGCCCCGGGATAAAGCCGCGCCAGCATGGCAACCCGGGAGGTATAGACGGGGTTCTTGATCAACAGCGGGGTATGGCCCTGATGCAGGCTGATCTTGGCCAAGAAGTGTTGAACGGCGCGCTCCCACCGACGAATCTCGTTCTGATCGCAGCCATCAAAAAACAAGCCACGATTGATGATCGACGGCGCGTGTCGTGGGAAGTATAGGCCATGATAAAAGGAGACGTCGGTCATGTTGGCCACGCCGATCTCATCCTCTTGAGGGCTTTCCGGCGTCACGGGTACCCGGTCGATCAGTCGATCTTCCGGCAACTGCCGCTCCAGCCACGGGCGCAAGGCAGCCGCAATACTGAACAATTCCCACGGCAGGCCAGTGGCCAGCGGTGGTACATAGCCAAAGCCACCCGCCGTGGTCATCACATTGTAAAGGTGCGTGGTCCCGCTGCGCCAATGGCCGATGATGAAAACCGGTGGGGCCATCTGGCGGCGCACGGCTGGCAGGCGAACGGCCATGACGGCCCGCTCCGCCAGGGTAATGGGCAGCCGGCCGAGGCTGGCCCCCAGGATACCCGCAAAGGCACCCAGGCGGTGGCGGTCTGGTCCGCCGCCCCGACGCGTGGCGCGCAGCAGCGTGATGGGATCAGCCCCATGCAGGGGGTGAGCGCGCCCCTGCGCCTTGCGAGTCCGGTTGGCGTGGCGGCGAGCCTCCCGGCGCTGATCGGCGCCCGTGTCTGGGATCACGAGCCGGCCTTGTCACGCATGAAACTGAGCAGGCTCTCTGGCCCTTCCCGCCGAAGCCGGCTGGTGAACTCTTCGCGGCGCAGCAGCATGAACGAGGTTCCTTCAGCCACGATGTCCACAACGCGGGGCTGACCGTCGGCCGTCCTCACCCGCCAGCCGAAGCTGACAGGGGTATCGTTGGCCCGGGGGATCTGGGCCTCCACCAGGGTGTCGCCCCGCACAGCGCGGGTGCCCTGAATGGTGGGATTGGTGGCAAAGGCCTTGTCGAACTGGCTGGCGAAGCTCGCCGCCAGAAATTGCGGCAGCAGGCGCTGAAACTCAGCCAACTGTTCAGCATTCAGGGCGTCCTTCTGGCTGCCCAGCAGGAACACCGTCAGCGTTGGGACATCGAAAATGCCCTGCAAAATACCGGTCACCGCTGCTTCCCGCGCGGCTTCGCCGTCCCCGGCGGTGTCCAGCGCGGCGCTGGCTTGATCGAAAATGCCTTGGGTGAACGCCCGTGCGGCGGCGGCATCGGCCCGGGCCATGTGCAGAGGTAGGCCCATGCCCAGGAGCACGAACAGGGTCAGCAACAGGCGGTGCATAGGAGGTAACTCGCAGAGGACGGGAGCGGGAGGCGCTGGCTCATTGGCCACGGAGTTGGCGCCGGGATCGCCCTTGCGGTAGCGGATAGAACCCTATGGTGCAATGCCTCACGGGCCGCCTCTCACGCGTTTGAGCAGGGCGGGCAACACCACCAGCATGCACAGCAGACTGATGCCCAGCGCCACGGCCAACAGCAGCCCCATACTGGCGGTCCCCCGATGGTCTGACAGGGCGAGACTGCCGAAGGCCGCGATGGTGGTCAGGGCGCTAAACGTGATGGCACGGGGCGTGGTGGTGGCGAAGACACTCTCCGCCCGTGCCTCCTGGTCCCGCAGTACCAGGTGCAAGCCGCTGTCCACCCCAAGGCCGATCAGCAGCGGCAGCACGATCACATTGGCAAAGTTGAAGGGCTGGCCCAACAGGACGGTGGCGGCGCAGGTCAACAGCCCGGCTAACGTCAGCGGGGCCAGCACCAGCATGATCACCAGGGCCGAGCGCAGCAGCACCAGCAACAGGCCGGCCACCAGGATGCCAGCCGTCAGGCTGGCCTGGATCATGGCCCATCCCACGGTATCCCCAGCTGCCAGGATCTGATCGGCACCCCCGCTCAGGGCCTGCGGCGCCACGGCGCGCAGGGCCTCGATCATCGCCCGGGCGGAGACACCGTCGGCGGGCGAGACTTCAAGCCGGAACAGGGGTGAGTCCGTTTGTGGTCCGGGGCTACGGTAGCGCTCCACCAGAGCGGGGGGCAGGTCCGCCACGCTGAGGGCCCCGGCCTGTTGCAGCAGGCCAAGACGTTCCCGAAACGCCGGATAGTGCTGGAACAGGGCGACCTCCGCTCGGGACACGGCCCCAGCATCTGCCGGGTCCAGTGCGGCCAGGGTGGCCGCCAGGGCCTCGGCTTGAGCGGCGATGGAGGGTGGA
>CAZCBM010000368.1:0-3025 GCA_964496805.1 uncultured Rhodospirillales bacterium
TTAGGGCGCGTCACACCTCCCTTGACCACCCCACGCCCCACCCGGCCACCCACGGGAGTATCATCGCAATGGGTGGCCGGCCAGAGGTACGCCAGGAGGGGGCGCGGGGCTGGTGCAGCCTCTATCTCACCGAAACGCGCTTTAGGCAGCCCCGCAGCCGCATCCGGACCCGGGTCCAAGGCCCAGATTTCGGGGCGCCAATCATGGGTTTCAGGACGCGTGTTGCGGTTGGCGCGGATCAAACAGCCGCACAAAAGCATAAGCGCAGAGTGCTTGAAAGGCAGCGCCAGATCGCAATGCCCTGTTCACTGCTTTAAGCGGTATCCCGTCTTGAAGATGCGCCAAATAATGGCCACGCACAGCGCCATGAACAGAGCAATAACACCCAGGCTGACCACCACATTCACATCGGCGGCGCCATAGAAGCTCCAGCGGAAGCCGCTCACCAAATAAACAACGGGGTTGAATAGGCTGATGGTCTGCCAGACCGGCGGCAGCATAGACAGGCTGTAGAAGCTGCCCCCCAGAAAGGCGAGCGGCGTTATGATCAGCAGCGGCACCAACTGGAGTTGCTCAAACCCCTTCGCCCAAATGCCAATGATGAAGCCAAACAGGCTGAAGGAGACGCAGGTCAGCACCAGGAAGACCACCATGACCAGCGGGTGAGCCACCTGCACCGGCACAAAGAAGAACGAGGTGAGTAAAATCACCAGACCAATAATCAGGGACTTGGTGGCGGCAGCACCGACGAACCCAATCACGATCTCAGCATAGCTGATGGGGGCTGAGAACAGTTCATAGATGGTGCCCAGAAAGCGGGGGAAGTAGATCCCGAAGGAGGCATTGGAGACACTCTGCACCAGCACCGTCAGCATAATGAGACCAGGCACCAAAAAGGCACCATAGTCGATTCCCTCCACCTGCTGGATGCGGCTGCCAATGGCAGCCCCAAACACCACAAAGTAGAGCGCCGTGGAGACCACGGGGGAGACCAAGCTTTGCAGCAATGTGCGCTTGGCACGGTGCATTTCATGGGCGTAGATGACCCAGATCGCGCGCCAGTTCATGCGGTTGTTTCCCTTACCAGGTCCACGAAGATCTCCTCCAGCGTGCTTTGCCGTGTCTCCAGGTCCCTGACGCTGAGCCCGGCGGCGGTGATGGCGTCCAGCAGAGCGACGATTTGCGGGTCACCATCGGTCACGGAATAGCTGTGGGTGAGGGATGCCCCGTCCTCCGCCAGGTCCAAGGCCTGCCCCTCCAGCGCCGCAGGCAGCGCCGCCACCGGCGCAGACAGATGGATGCGGATCTGCTTTTGACCCATGCGCTGCATCAAGGTCGCTTTGTCTTCCACCAGCAGCAGTTGGCCCTTGTTGACCACGGCGATGCGGTCAGCAATGGCCTCGGCCTCCTCCAGATAATGGGTGGTGAGAATGATGGTGGTGCCTTGGGCCCTTAGCCCCTCCACCACCTCCCACATCCCCCGGCGCAATTCCACATCCACCCCGGCGGTCGGCTCATCCAGGAACAGCACCCGGGGCTTGTGGCTGAGCGCCTTGGCGATCAGCAGGCGCCGCTTCATGCCACCGGAGAGCATGGCGGTCTTGGCATCCCGCTTGTCCCAGAGGTTGAGCTTCTTCAGCAGCTCTTCCAGGTAGGCATCATCCCGCGGCTTGCCGAATAGCCCCCGTGTGAAGCGCACCGTGTCCAGCACCTTCTCAAACGGCTCCAGGGCGATTTCCTGAGGGACGAGGCCCACCAGGCTGCGCGCGGCACGGAAGGCCTTAACCACATCGTGGCCGCCCACCTGGACGGTGCCCCCCGTGGGCGTGACAATACCGCAGGTAATGGAGATCAGCGTTGTCTTGCCGGCGCCATTGGGGCCCAGCAGAGCCAGGACTTCGCCCTCCTGCACCTCCAGATCAATGCCCTTGAGCGCGTGGAATTTGCCCTCCCCATAAACTTTGGTGAGGCCCTTTATGGAGACGATGGCAGACATCGCGGGAAACCTTCTGGGGAGGCGAGGCAGGCGCGTGTGCGCCTTGGGGGCAGCCTTTGGCGTGTAGGACCCTGACGTAGCATTGCCACGAAGGGGACCATCCGACCGGCCACCGGGACACGACAGCAGGGCACCGGCACCCAATCGGTCTCCACTGTAGCAGGCACCGACGGCACCATCACGACGGCATCATCAAGACGAGGGGGATCGCCAAAGGCGCCAAGACGGAAAAGCGCGCGGGTCAGGGGGATCGGAGGATCCAACTGGGTGTTTCCACCAGACGTGAGGACCGCTTTAGCCCCTGACCTCTGCTGTGTCGAGGGGGCGGCGACCGCGGGCCATCAGCCCAAAGGCCGCCAAGGCCATGGCCCCAAGGGCCAGGGCGAAACCCACATCACTTAAGCCGCGGGGCAGCAGGATCAGGCTGGCCACCAGTTGGACCGCGATCAGCGCACAGAGCACCGCCACGATGCGCCCTCGCGCCCATCGGCTCACAGCCCATGCCCCGATCGGCGCCCCGACCACCACCACCGGAACACACGCCCACCACAGCGGCCAGGCCCCAGCACTGAGCCCGCCGCCGGCAGTCTCCAGCCACAGCACCGCCACCACACTGGTGGCCGCAATCGCCGCCCCGGCCACTGTCGCCTGCTGGAAAAAGCCGCGCCGATCTTGATGATCCTGGTTCATCGATTCCGCCTCCGTGAATGAGTCATCACCCAAGTCGCTTGTCATGCGCGACGAGATACCCGTGCCCACCCGGTGGGTACCCGGTGCCGGCCGCGCTACTCATACCGCAGCGCTTCGATCGGATCGAGCCGGCTGGCGCGCCAGGCGGGATAGAGCCCGAACGCCACGCCCACGCACGTCGCGAACCCGATCGCTAACCCCGCCATCCAGTACGATATGACCACGTCCCAGCCCAGCTTCCACGAAACGATCTGCGCCACGATCGTACCGAAGCCGAACCCGAGCACGCCGCCCATCATGCACAGCAGCACCGCCTCCGCGAGAAACTGCGTCAGGATC
>CAZCBM010000369.1:0-2239 GCA_964496805.1 uncultured Rhodospirillales bacterium
CCAGACTGGCACCGTCCACGGGCCGGCCGACGGCATCCAGCATCCGTGTGTCGTCGCTCAGGGCCTGCCAGCGCCGACCATCGTAGCGCAGGAGCGCCCCCTCCGCCCCAACCAACCAGAGGTCGTCCCGGGACCGGCAACCGTCGGGGTCACCGGCCATGCCGCCGCACCCCCGCTGAAACTGAACAAACGGATGGCGAAGGGTGGCAAAGCTGCTGGCGGCAGAGGGCAACTCGCTCCAGAGGCGGGTTGCGAGGTCCAGCCGATGCACCTGCCCATCTTGGCGCGCCAGATACAGCGCGCTCCCGGCCTGATCACGGGCCAAATCGAAAAAGGGCGCGTCATCCGGGGGCGGAAAGACGTTGGTGGCGCGGCGTTCGTCGATGACGTCCTCGACAACAGCGGGATCGAACCACCCCGCGCGCTGACCCACCATCAGGGCCAATGCTCCCGTGCCGCCGGCCAACAGGATCAGGGCCACCGCGATCAGCAGATGCAGCCCGTCCAGGCGCCGGCGCAGCGGGGTGCGACGGCGGGCGAACGTTCGGTCCAACTGCCGGCGGCGGGCCAACCACGGTCCTAAGCTCATCGCTGGCCTCCCTTGGTCTCCGTCAGCGTCCCCGCGAGGAACCTATGCAGCGCGCTGGGAACCGCCACTGACAGCCGGGCACGATGGTCTCCGCCGGCGCTGACCCCATCCACCAGCGGCGTTGCATAGGTGCCCAGCCGTGCCAGATCCAACTGCCGCAGGGTGCCGCTGAAGATCTTCGGAGTGCCCGCATGATGGCAGGCCAGCACCAGGGTTGAGAGCAGGCATTCCATCAGCGGATGCTGGTCCTCTGTGGTCAGCGCTCCGTCCACGCGCCACAACGCAAGGGCGGGTGAGGCCCCGCCAGCCGGGCTCCTGTCCAGGGTATCGATACGGTGCTGGAGACGGGCCATCAACTGGGTCCAGCGGCTGCGCCGTTGGGCGTGGGCCAGGCTGTTATTGGCAGGCTCCGCCATGCGATCCATCCCCAGCGCCTGCCCCAAATCCGCCAGCACCGATGCCACGGCCCAATCCGGACGTTCCATGCGCGCACCGCTCAGGTCTGGCAAAGCCGTGGCTGTCGCCAAGGCCTCGCGGAGCGGATCGACCAACACGGCCAAGGCCGCATCATCACGGGTCACCCCGCCGAGACGCGCCAGCACATAGCCGCGCCAGAGCAGGGCCACACGGGCCAGGGCGGCGTCTGCCTCCTCCTCACCGGCACCGGGGTGACGCAACGCCGCCAGCCGCCACGTGGCCAGCACCAGGGCCCGCTGCCGGCTGGGTTTCACAGGCCATTGGCCGGACAGCATGATCCGCTCAACGGATCGCAGCCAGGACTCCTCGACAATCCGAACCAGGTGATGGTGGCGGCCACTTCGCCGCAGCCAGCCCGCCAGGCGCACCACCCGTCGCGACCCGCGGGCCCCCGCCAGCCATCGCAGCACCACCACCTCATGCAGCGCCCGAACAATCGGCCGGAAGAACAGCCAGCCCAGAATCAGCACCAAGGCAAGGCCGCCCACGGCCAGCCAAATACCCACCGACGCCGGATAGAGCGCCGTGTAGGCGTTGCCCTTCAGCGGCAGCCAAAGCTCATCATGCAGCCGATTGGCAACGTCGCCGGCCAAGGAATTGTCCAACAATGCTGTTTGAGCGGCCAGCAGAGCCAGCACCGGCAGCCCCACCAGCACGCCAAAACTAACCCACCGCGCCACGAAACCCAGCACCGACGGGCGATGGGGCAGCGCGGCCGGCTGCAATTCAATGGCGGTCCACGCGGCCTTGGGTGCCCCGGCCCTCATCCGAACAGGCCCTCCACCACCTCAACGATGCCGGTCCAGAACCAGGTGGCACCCATCAGGAAGCCAGCGACCGCCGCCATGGCTGTTGCCAGGATGGAGAGATAGAACCCCAACCACACCACAATGAGACCCCAACCCCGGGCGACTTTTGCGGCCCCGATGCGCCCAATGCGTGCCTCATTGAGGCGCGCCCGGACATAGAGATCGTCATAGGAGGCATGCAGGGCAGCGGTGAGGCTCCGCAGCCGGTCCAACGACACCTTTATGGATTGGCGAACCTGTTGGCTATCGGCGCGGATCTCTGCCCCATGGGCGCGGCTTTGCAGGGTTTGGGCGCGAACGCCCTCCAGCAGATCACTCACCGCCGCACCCAGGGCCTGCCCCTGGGCGCGAACCGCCGCGACGG
>CAZCBM010000369.1:2249-3020 GCA_964496805.1 uncultured Rhodospirillales bacterium
CGACCTGATCGGCAGCAAAGGGGGCGGAAGAAGTCTCAGGCATCACAGTTTCAGGCGGCGCACGCGGCGCACCTGCTCCCCCAACCAGGCGAGGCGCTGTTCGATCAGCGCCAGCGCGGCAATGTGCTGGGCTTCGGTATCCTGCGCCAACACCTGAACCCGACGCACCGTCTGCGCATGGCGCTTGGCCTCCTGACCGGCGACGCCCGGCGCCTCCTCCAGGGCCTCGCCCAGGTCCGCAGCCGTTGCTTCGGCGCGCTGCACCTCGCGGCTCAGTGTTGCCAAAGCCTCGTGGATCTCTGCAATACCGCCAGCATGGGCCTGAATGGTCTCCACCGCTGCCTCCATCTGCGCCTCGATGGCTTTCAGCATCGTCTCAACCTCGCCCAAGCTGCGCTCACGCGCCTGGGCTGATAGGGCAGACAGCGCAGTTTCCCGCTCCTGCGTCTGCGCCTGTAGATGGGCCAAGGTCGGGTGATGTCGTGACTCCCTGGCCAAGCTGGCCACCAGGTCCGTTACCTGGGTGATCTGCTCAGGCCCCACTGTGTCGTATAGCACCAGCATGTCATTGAGGAAGCCCAGGCGCAGGGTCAGCGGCGAAAACATCTCTGGCGTCAGCAGGTGCAGGCCCAAGCGGTGATCGTCCCCCGGCTCCTCCTCAAAGACGAAGTACAGCGCGGGCGGAAGCGGCTGCGGCAGGCGGGTGGCGGCGTGGGTCAGAGTGGGCCGGTCAACCGCGTTCCGGGTGCTCGACCGGCTCCGGGATCGGGG
>CAZCBM010000370.1:0-3018 GCA_964496805.1 uncultured Rhodospirillales bacterium
TGTTGACGACCTGCATGAGCGCGGGGGCGCTGACCCCGTCTGGCACATGCACGGGGCGTTGAAGCAGGCCCGGTGCACCGCCTGCGGACAGGAGCGCCCCGTGGAAGGCCCGCTGGGGCCGGAGACGGTGTGCCCAAACTGCGGCGCGCCGGGCACCAGCCGCCCCGCCATTGTCTGGTTCGGCGAGATGCCCCTCCATATGGAAGAAATCTTCGACGCCCTGGCGACCTGTGATCTGTTCCTGTCCATCGGCACCAGCGGCACGGTCTATCCGGCGGCTGGCTTCGTGGCGGAGGCGCGGGCCCACGGTGCCCATACCATCGAAATCAACCTGGAGCGCAGCGCGGTGGCCAGTGATTTCCACCAACATATCTATGGTCAGGCGACGCAAACGGTACCAGCGTTGGTGGACGCCCTGCTGGCCCATGTGGGTCTTTCCGGGCCAGCCTGACCACCGGCGCCTTGCGCACGGGCAAGGGCGCCCGCCCGGGACGCTCCCCACGTGCGGGCAGGGGCGCTGGGGCGGGGCGTCACCCGCCAGCCTGATCCAGAAGGCCCGCAGCCAGGGTCCACCGCCCCCCCATGATGCCAGGAGACACCGCCATGCCCGCCACCCGCCTTGACCCGGAAACCGCCCGCCAACAGCTGCCGCAAACCCTGCCGGCCTGGACCCTGAGCGACGATGCCGCCCGTCTTGAGCGCCGCTTCACCTTTGCCACGTTCAGCGAGGCGTTCGGCTTCATGACCCGGGTGGCGCTGATTGCCGAACAATTGGACCACCACCCCGACTGGTCCAACACCTACAACCGCGTCACCATCACCCTGACCACCCACGACGCCGGCGGCCTCAGTGAGAAGGATGTCACAATGGCCACCAAGATCGATGCGATGATGGATTCATCGACCAAATCTTAACGAAAGCTGGTTTCTGCGACTGAAAACTGGGGTATAGATGGGGGGAGTGGAGGGCTCGCTGCCTGCCTTGCCCGGCAGGTGAGAGTTGAGCCCCCGACACGTGGGACCGGTATGGGGGCAAACATGGCTCGTCCGACAACGCAAAAGCGCTCCGCAACCCTGCGGCTGCGCGACATCGCCTTTTCTGACCTTTATGTCAGCGTGGACTGCGAGGCCTTCCTGCGCGGAGTGCCCGGGACCACCACCATCGTGCCGCCGCCGCCGCAACTGGCCGCGGACCTGATCGGCCTGCATGCGGTGCTGACCACCTCCAACATCCAGCGGCAAGACTTCGCCATCCGCTATGATGGCGTGCTCTATCGCTGCTCGCGGATCCCCAGCCAGGGCGGCCAGTGGTTTGCCCTGCGTCGCGGCATGACCCGGGTGCCCACCATGGACGAACTGGGCTTTGCCAGTCACGTCTCCGGTCCCCTGCGCAAGCTGGGCACCAGCCATGGCCTGCTGATCGTGGCCGGGGCCACCGGCCACGGTAAGTCCACCACCGCCGCCTGCCTGATCGGCGAATGGCTGCGCGAACTGGGCGACGTGGCCATCACGGTGGAAGACCCGCCGGAAGCCCCCCTTGACGGCCCCCATGGAGAGATGGGCTGGTGCTTCCAGGTGGATGTGGAAAATGGCGACTTTGCCACCCCCATGGTCCACGCCATGCGCTGGCGACCGCGCTACATCCTGCTGGGGGAGGTGCGATCCTCCGAAGCTGCCGTGCAGGCCCTGCGGGCGGGTATCAACGGCCACTTGGTGGTGACCACCATCCACGCCGGCGGTATCGAAGAGGCGCTGCTGGCCATGTTGCGTCTGGCCGAGGCAAAGGACGGCGAATTGGCCCGAGCCATCCTGGCGGACGGTCTGTGCGGGGTCATCCACCAGAGCCTGGTGGGCGAACCCAAGCGCCCGGTGGTCAACAGCCTGATCGCTGCGCGGGGGGAAGGTTGCCCGGTCCGTGCCAAGATCCGCGACGGCAAGATCACCATGCTCAACACCGAAATCCGCCTGCAGGCCAGTCGCCGCCTGCAGAACGTCATCGAAGACTGAGCCCGGGGCGCCCGCCCTGTCGTGCCGCATTTTCCGCCTGCAGCACTGGCGATCCCGCTGGTCCGCTGTCACCCTGGGGAGACCTGAGCCATGTTCCCGATGACCATGGTCATTGTTGTCGCCGCCCTCTTGGCGTTCGTCACGCTGATCCCGCACCAGAACATCGATACCGATGCGCCGCTTGACCCCAAGACCCATCAGTTGAGCGATGTCATCCTGGAAAGCCGCTACCAACAACTGAATTCGCTGCACAGCATCGCTGTCGCCTATGCCCAGCACCAATTGTCGGCCGAGTGCAGCAACAACTGCTGGAACGTCTACAATCAGGCCTACCAGATCGGCATGACCAACGGCGTCTTCAACCTGAACGGCGCATCGGTGGCTGGGGATATCTACATTCCGCCGACGCTGAACAACAACCAAGTCCTGGACGATACTGTCTATGCAGCGCGCTATGTGTGGGTGGCCAGCGGCGCGAACCCGCAACAAGGCAGCGGCTATATCATCACCTATCCCGCCCCGGGCTCCTTGACCCCGGTGGAGATTGAACGCTTGTCCGAAGTGGCCATGCGCGCCACGCAGAGCATGGTGGGCGTGGCCAAAGTCCAAGGCGATGGCACGATCCTGTCCACCTCGGCCTTTCGGGATCGGAACGATGGCGCCAGCGCCACCTTTGAAGTACACCGCACCCAGTTGCCCTTTGGGGACGCCACGGTACCCGTGGGCACCCCCGTGCGCTTTGGTCAGGTCTATTCCTGCCAACGGGGCATCGGTTGCTGACGCCCCACCCCATCAGCGGAAGCGGTCTCCCCCTCCGACAGGGCTCGACCTGACCAACAGGGGGGCCAAGGGTCCGAAGACTATTCACTAGAGCCTTTCCCCCCTACCTTGACCACCCCGCGCCCCCACCCGGCCACCCACGCCAGTATCGTACCAATGGGTGGCCGGGTGGGGGTGCGGGGCTGGAGTGGACTCTATCTCACCGAAACGGGCTCTAAACAGCAGCAGAAT
>CAZCBM010000371.1:0-3004 GCA_964496805.1 uncultured Rhodospirillales bacterium
CCCGGTGGAGAGGGTGGCCGACCGGCAGGCCCGTGCCAGGGCGCCAGCCACGCCGGTGGAGAAATCCGTCTGCGCGGTTATGATCTCACCCTGCCATTGCAAGCAGCCCGGCCGACCCAACGCCAGCAGATGCACCGCGGGCACCGGTTGGGCCAGGGCCTCCAGGCAGGGCGCAACGCGCTGTGCAACACCGGCCCCCTGGGACAAGAGGCGGTAAAGCGGAACATCCTGATCGATCCAAACCAGGCTGGAGACTGGCGCGACGGGGCGTGTCACGCACAACCGAGGATCCGACAAGAGCGGTGTGCGCCCCAGCAAGCGGGCGGCGGCAGGGCTGAGGGCGGCAACGGAACCGTCGGGCATGAACCAGATCTCGGGCACGAAGAGGCAGAGCAGGGGCCGCTCCATCAAGTCCCGAATCCGTTAAGGTCGGCTTAAGAAACCTCACAGCCGCCGAAGTGCCATGCAGTTCTCATCCCGTCCTTGCTGACACCTTATGCCTCGTCAGCGGCTGCCTCCTCAGTGGCAGCCGGCGCCGCCGGCGCCACCGCAGCGGTTTCAGCCGGTGCGGCGGTGCCATCTTCGGCGGCTGACTTTTCGGTCGCCGCTTCAGCAGCAGCATTGGCAGCCGCCTGTTGCTGTCGCTCATCCCTGCGGGGACCGGACTGCTGGAACGCCAGAAGCGCATGCTCCTGACAATAGGACACCCCAGGGTTCACCGGCGCGCCACAGAATCGGAAACCGGGTTTCAGCGGGTCCCCGATCGGCCAACGGCAGGTGCGCTCCGTCAGATCCAGAATGGTGATGATCTTTTCGGCCTTGGCAGGTTTGGCACCCTCACCGTCTGAGCCCCGGCGGATGGGGGAGGGACGGGCGGCGAGGCCAAGGCGATGGGCCTTACCGATCACGGCATTGCGGGTCACGTCCAAGGTCTTGGCGATCACGCTGGCGGGCTCGCCACGATCCCACATGTCCTTCAGCTGGGTCACACGCTCTTCAGTCCAACTCATATCGTCGTCTGCGTTCTCTACCAGGGGAGGAAGGGAGGGCTGTGCCAACCCCTCCAGGCCATCGGACGGACCAGGGACATCGGCAACAGGCATTCTGTCAGATGGCGGGGCAGCGGCACCATGGTTCAACGCAAGGGCATCCGGTCGGACAGCATCTGATGAGACGGCATCCGGGGCCGTCGCTCCATCGGATGCCCCGTCATCCAACACGGGTCCATCGCTTACACTAGGCATTGGCGAATCGGAAGGGGTCTCGGCAGGGTTCGATGCGGCCGCGGGAGCCCAAAGGGCCCCCATCGCGCGGGTCATGTACCAGGACATGCGGGCTGGTGCCATCAACGAGGAAACGCTAGCCCGGATAAAGGCTTCGGCCGGACTGGCGAGAACGCCGTTGGGGTCATCCTCCGGTGCGGATGGCGTCTGTGAGGGCGGTGTCATTTGGGCAACTCCCTGCGCCCAGGCTGCCCCGCCAGGGGACATGCCTTGAAAAAACCTTATGCGTCCCCGGTCGGAGGGGCGGAGAAATGCCCCTGGCACGGGATAAAATACGCAACAGGATCAACGACTTACAACGGGAGAGCCAAGGAATAGCACGAAATGTGGCGAGTGCGAACAATCTAAACTTTGGCCTTGGCAAGAGCCCCGTGCCGATCTATGTTGTGCATCGCAGCAAGAGATTGCTGCGTCGCCTCTTTAGGCGTTTCCTCCCTAGACTTGGCCGCCCCTTAGTGGGCGGTCTTTTTTTTTGCCTTGTGGCCCGTGCGCCGGTGGTCGCTTATCGACCGCCAAACCATCAGGCGGGGCTTCGTCTCGGGATGCGGACTTGTAGGACACAAGCGACTAGGATTTCAAGTGCTTAGAGCCGATAAAGCCTGAAGCCTACTTTTCGATCAGAACCGCGAAACACTCTTGCGCCGAAGCGCAACTATGTTTCCCACCTATCTTTTGACCCACTGCTGTCGCATGCCCCCTCAGGACCTTCCAAGCCTTCCCCTCTCCCCGGTTTTGCCGGATTTGGACGCGGCTTTGGCCCGCCACTGCAGGGCAATCCTTCAGGCACCGCCCGGTAGCGGGAAAACCACCCTGGTGCCGCTCAGCTTGCTCGACTCGGATTGGCTTGGATCACAGCGGATTGTCATGTTGCAGCCGCGCAGGGTGGCTGCCAGACGGGCGGCCGCCCGGCTGGCCTCCCTCAGGGGGGAGCCGGTGGGGCAGACCGTGGGGTATCGCATCCGCCTGGAAAGCAAGGTCAGCCCCCAAACCCGGCTTGAGATCCTGACCGAAGGGCTGCTCACCCGTCGCCTACAGGCTGATCCCACCCTTGAAGGGATCGGCCTCATTCTCTTCGACGAAATCCACGAGCGCTCCTTGAATGCCGACTTGGCGCTGGCCCTGAGCCTGGAAGCGCAGGAGGCGTTGCGCCCGGACCTACGCCTGCTGGCCATGTCGGCAACCCTGGACACCGCCCGACTGCGCCACGTCTTGGGGGCAGACACACCTGTCCTGACAGCGCAAGGGCGGACGTTTCCCATCGACATCCGCTATGCCGAGCGGGTGGATCAGCGCTCACCAGAGGCCCAGGCGACGGCCGAGATACGCACCTCCCTGGAGGAGGATGAGGGGGATATCCTGGTGTTTCTCCCCGGGGCCGGCGCCATTCACCGGGTCCAGGCCCTGCTGGGGGACGCGTTGCCCCCCGGTGTCAGCGTCCATCCCCTCTACAGTGCCATCGGGGAGGCGCAACAACGCGCCGCCCTGGCGCCCACCCCGGCCGGGCAGCGTAAGGTCATTCTGGCCACCACCATTGCGGAAACCAGCCTGACCCTGCCCGACGTGCGGGTCGTTGTGGACAGTGGCCTTACCCGCCGGCCCCGATTCGATGCGGCCAGCGGGCTATCACGCTTGGAAACGGGGCGGGTGAGCAAAGCCTCCGCCGAACAACGGGCGGGCCGGGCCGGGCGCGTGGCGCCGGGCGTGGCCCGGCGGTTATGGCT
>CAZCBM010000372.1:0-3001 GCA_964496805.1 uncultured Rhodospirillales bacterium
CGAGGCCGGCGGCCCCCAGCAGCAGGCCGCTAAACCCCACAATCCCAGCCAGCGCCGGGCGCTCTGGGCCCACCCGCAGGCTCATCATCGTGCCTTGGCTGAAGCCAACCAGGGCCATGCGCTCCGCAGGCAGTTGGTACTTTTCCAGCAGACTGTTCAAAAATGCATGGATCAACGGGACTGACTGTTCAGAATGCACGGCCATGACCGACGGGGTGCGATCCTGCAGACTGAACCATTGCCGCCCCATGGGGGCCATGTCGCAGGCCTGCGGGGCGTCTGGCGCATGGAAGGCGCAGCGCGGCAGGGCCCGGGCCAGACTGGGCGCCAGCCCGATCAGGTCATTGCCGTCCGCGCCTAACCCATGCAGCAGAACCACCACCTGCTCTACGGGGGAGCCGTCGGCCGGCATGTGAGAGGGGCCAGTGAGGAGCGGTGCGTCGGACATAACTTGATCCCATGGTGTGGCTGCGATAGCGTCGCGTCAGTACTCCCAAAATGTCGGTTCGGGAAGGGATATTGCACTGCAGCATGGCCTATGTAGGTGCGATATGTCTCCCGCTCCCATGTGTGTGTTGTAAAGGTTGAAGCCCATGAAGATCCTGGTGCCCGTCAAACGGGTCGTCGACTATAATGTGAAAGTCCGCGTGAAGGCCGACGGCAGCGGCGTGGACATCGCCAACGTCAAAATGGACATCAACCCCTTCTGCGAAATCGCGGTGGAAGAGGCGTTGCGCCTGCGTGAAGCCAAGGTGGCAACAGAGGTGGTGGTGGTCTCCATCGGGCCGAAAAAGGCCGAAGAGACGCTGCGCAAGGCGCTGGCCATGGGCGCCGACCGGGCCATCCACATCCCCACCGATCTGGCGGCTGAGCCCCTGGCCTTGGCCAAGGCGCTGAAGGCCGTGGCGGAGCGGGAGGAGCCGGGGCTGATCCTGCTGGGCAAGCAGGCCATTGACGGGGACAACAACCAGACCGGACAAATGCTGGCCGCCCTGCTGGGCTGGCCGCAGGGCACGCACGCCAGCGAGGTCAAAGTGGCCGACGGGGAGGTGCAGGTCACCCGCGAAGTCGACGGCGGCTTGCAGACCGTGGCGTTGAAACTCCCCGCCATCATTACTGCGGATCTGCGCCTGAATGAGCCGCGCTATGCCACTCTTCCCAATATCATGAAGGCCAAAAAGAAGCCGCTGGAGGTTCTCGAGGCCGACGCCATAGGGGTGGACTTCACGCCCCGGCTGTCCACCATCAAGGTGGTGGAGCCCCCGGCCCGGCAGGGTGGCATCAAGGTGGCCTCGGTGGACGAGCTGATTGAGAAGCTCAAGTCCGAAGCCAAGGTCCTGAACTGAGGAACATACAAAAATGACAAAAGTTCTTGTTGTCGCAGAGCAGGCCCTGGGCGAGTTGAAGCCCGCCACCCTGAACGCGATTGCCGCCGGTCTGAAGATCGCTGACAGTGTTGACCTGTTGCTCGCGGGCCATGCGCTGGCCGCGGCCGCTGGCGATGCTGCCACCGCAACCGGTGTCGCGAAGGTCCTGGTGGTGGACGATGCCAAGGCCGAGCATCAACTGCCGGAAGTGCTGGCTCCCGCCATCGCGGAGGTGGCTGGCCAGGGCTACACCCATGTGCTGGCTGCTGCAACGGTGCAGGGCAAGACCCTGATGCCGCGCGTGGCCGCCCTGCTGGATAGCCAGCAGATCAGCGACATCACTGCCGTTGTGGATGCCGAGACGTTTGAGCGCCCCATTTACGCCGGGAACGCCATCGCCACCGTGCAGTCCAGCGACGCCATCAAGGTGGTGACGGTACGGACCACCGCCTTCGATCCGGTGGCGCTGGGTGCAGATAGCGCCCCGCAGGAAAGCATCGTCACCCTCGCCGATCCGGGCCTGTCCCGCTATGTCGGGGAAAGCCTGTCCAGTAGCGATCGGCCCGAATTGACCAGTGCCGACGTGATCGTCTCCGGCGGACGCGGCGTGGGGTCTGCGGATAATTTCGCGCTGATCAACGCTTTGGCGGACAAGTTGGGGGCTGCGGTGGGCGCCTCCCGCGCGGCGGTGGACGCGGGCTATGTGCCCAACGACTATCAGGTGGGCCAGACCGGCAAGGTGGTGGCGCCGAACCTTTATGTTGCCGTTGGGATCAGCGGCGCCATTCAGCATTTGGCGGGCATGAAGGATAGCAAGACCATCGTGGCCATCAACAAGGACGAAGAGGCGCCGATCTTCCAGGTGGCGGATTATGGCCTGGTGGGGGATCTGTTCCAGTTGGTGCCAGAGATGACCGAGAAGATGACTCAGGGCTGACACGGCGCCCTGGCTCTCAGGCTAGGGCGCATGAGCTTTAGGGGAACGCACTGCTCGGTCGCCCAATGCCAGACACGTGCCGGATCGAACCGGAAGTTCAGCCAGATCCAGACAAAAAGAGCCCCCGGCGCGCCGGGGGCTCTTCTTTTTCTCAGGTGGTATCGTGTTTTGGCACGAACAGCCGCCGCTCCCACGATAGAGAGGCGGCTGGCGCGAAACAGGCCCGGTCGTCAGGGCGCGCGCTCAAGCGCTGGCGGCGGCAGGGGCCGCCGTGGCCCTTGACCGCGTCAGGTCGAGCGCGACCCGCAGAGGTTACTCCACACGGTCCGACACGTCCTGACCCCGATGGTCCAGGCGCTGTTTTCACTGATCATGGGATCACCTCCTTTCTGTTGTTGAAACCGACCTCCAGACTGAGACAAGTCCCAGTCCCGCGCAAGGGCAAACCGAAAGGCGATGGCGTTGACAGCCGTCCTTGCCTGGACTATCAAAAGGGGTCAGCCGCGCACGGCCGATGCGCCGTGGCTCGTGGCTTGTCCGCATCCTCCCGATCCCACTGAACTGGTTTCTCGCCGCCGGGCCTGCCCGGGGCGCCAGGGTGGTTTTGATCCTCGCTCAGGCCCCCGGGCCGCCGGGGAGGGGCGTCCTGTCCAGATGAGCCGCGCGCCCACCGGCGTGCGCTGAAGAACGAGCAAGG
>CAZCBM010000373.1:0-2961 GCA_964496805.1 uncultured Rhodospirillales bacterium
TGAGAGGCGCGGGTCCGCGAGGAAGGCCGGCGAGCCCACCGGCCCATAGCTAACCCAACTCACCCGTCAGGGTTCCCAGGGGTGGCCATGTACCGTGAGCCAAGACAAGGGAGCCGCGAAAAGGGGACCGACCTGACAAAAGCGGTCCTTGGCGCATGGGATTTCGCAAAATAGGCCCGTGCGCTCTGGCCCTTGCGCCCGGCCGTTGGCCTGCCCACCTTGTCACTCAAGCGGCCAGAGTGCTTACCCCCAAGGCTCCGGCTGCCCGTCGCCCTGATCCCGGGCCCTCCCTGTTGCCGGGAGCAGGGCGATCTCGCTCACCAGGATCGTCAAGGCCGTTAACCTTTCTGAACGGAGGAAAGCGTTAGCGTCTTATGATGAGCTCTCGAGGAGAAGCCTGAGACCATGACCCGCGTTCCCTCTCTCAACCCCGCGCTGCTGCTGGGCTTTGATCAGTTGGAGGCCCGCCTGGACCGCCTGAGCAAGGCCGCCAGCGATGGCTACCCGCCCTATAATATCGAACGCACCGGCGAGAGCAGCCTGCGGGTGAGCCTTGCTGTGGCTGGGTTTACCCAAGCCGATCTGGAAATCACTCAGGACGCCAATGACCTGACCGTGCGCGGACGCCAGCCGCCCACGTCGGAGGATCGGGTGTTCCTGCATCGCGGCATCGCAGCACGCCAATTCACCCGCGTGTTCATCCTGGCCGATGGGGTGCAGGTGGCCCGTGCGCATCTGGATCACGGCCTGCTGCACATTGATCTCACCCAGCCGGAACCGGAGAGCCGGGTCCAGCGCATCGACATCCAATAGGGCTGCGGGGACGTATCCCTTTTCAGAACAGTGTGAAGGAAAAAAACCGATGGCTAATCAGCATCAACACCCCTTCAAGACCCTTCCCCAGTCGGTGTTTCTGGCATTGGGCATTGATGAGGTTGCCTATGTCCGTCCGCAGGTGGACGGGGACCAGGTAACGTGGGTCGTCCACCGTGCCGACGGTGTTCCCGTCACCGCCAAGGGCGCTTATGGCGAGGCGGCGGGCATGATTTTGCAAAATGACATGGTTCCGCTGGCCGTTCACTGATCCCAGAAGGGCTGGTCAAGGGCTCCTGCTGGTGGCTATGCTGCGTTGCCTGCGTATTGACCCCTCAGGACAGGAGCGCCCATGGCCACCCTAATCCCGTTCCCCGGCACGCAATCCGCCTCCCAACAGGGGCAGCAGGGCCGGCCCCGGCAGGTGTTCTTCGCCCGGCAGGAACTGATGGCCCTGATCGCGGTCTATTCCACCTATGTGGCCCGGGGTGAATGGCGGGACTATGCGCTGGATCACCTGCGCGATCGCGCTGTGTTTAGCATCTTCCGCCACACCCACGAGCACCCGGTGTTCACGGTTACCAAGCTGGCCGGCCCTAAGCAGCAGACCCAACCCCTGTGGGTGGTGATGCACGGCCCCAGGCAGATCATCCGCACCGGCCTGATGGAGCGGGCCGTGGAGGCCTTGCGGGAAGCCGTCGAGGCCTGACAGGCGCCGACGGGGCAACGCCGGGAGGAGCAATGGCCTCCGGAGCCGCTTGAGGGCGCGAATACCCCATGGGGCCACCAGGGGCCTGCGGTGCGGTGAGCCCTTGACCTGTCGGCCATTGAGGCTCAGGGGTACGCGCCAGCCTGCCCCTTCATTGCCGAGCCCGACCCCTCCATGCCGCCCTCCCCCGCCGACAAGCCCCACATCCCCAGCCGCAAGGCCCGGGCCAGCAGCGCCCGCTTGGCGGCAGTGCAGCTTTTGTATTCAGCGGAAATCAGCGGCGGCCTGGATGAGGGCGCGATCACGGCCTTTCTGGCCCAGCATCGTGGCCTGAAGAGCGAGGGGCTGGACCTGGTGCCGGTGGACGAAGGTCTCTATCGGCGCATTGTCCGCGGTGCCCGTGACAGCCGGGTGGAGGTGGACGCCATCATCGACGGCAGCCTGGCAGAGGGGCGCGACCCCTCCCGCCTGGAACTGCTGTTGCGCAGCATCCTGCGCGCAGGGGTCTATGAGCTGATGGCCCATGGGGAAACACCGGCCCCCATCATCATCGCGGAATATCTGCATGTCGCCGAAGCGTTCTACGAGGGGCGGGAGCCTGCGCTGGTGAACGGTATCCTGGACCGTGCGGCGCGGGAACTGCGCGACAGTTGACGCCGCGGCCGCTGCCTGCTTCCGCCTTTGCCCCAGCGCCGCGGCTGTCGGGCGCGGCCCCCCGCCTCGCCCGATAGCAGGGGACACCGACTTGGACTCGGCGCCCTTGCTGTCGCTTACTAATGGTCGTTCGGATGATCCCCTCCGTGGCGTTGGCCCTTCGGGGTCCCACGCTCCAGGACCAAGGAATCCAAGCACGGCTGACAACAGGAGTCCTGCCCCATGGGCCAGCGAGAGTTTGAGCGCATCGACCGCTATCTGCGACCGCTGGTGATCGACACGCCGGCGGCCCGCGGGTTGGCCGACGACGCCGCCCTGCTGGACCCGTTGCCGGCCGGTGAGCAGCTGGTGGTCACCACCGACGCCATGGTGGAGGGCGTGCACTTTCTGCCCCAGTGTGACCCCGGCCTGTTGGCCATGAAACTGCTGCGGGTCAACCTGTCGGACCTGGCGGCCATGGGGGCTGATCCGGTGGGATACTCGCTGGTCCTGGGGCTGCCGAAAACCACAGGGGAGGCGTGGATTGCCCGCTTCGTCCAGGGTCTGGCGGAGGATCAGGCCCGCTTCGGCTTCCCGTTGACCGGCGGTGACAGCGTGTCCACCCCGGGGCCAACGGTCCTGTCCGTCACCGCCCTGGGCCGTGTACCGCCGGGGCTAGCGCTGGGCCGCAGCGGTGCCCGCCCAGGGGACGGCATTTGGGTCACCGGCACGCTGGGGGATGCGCGGTTGCGGCTGGCCTACCGCCTGGCATCCCTGGGCAACCTGGGGTTGGATTTCGACGAGCT
>CAZCBM010000374.1:0-2960 GCA_964496805.1 uncultured Rhodospirillales bacterium
CCAGTGCCCCCACCTTTGCCCCTGTCCGCTCGGCCGGTCCGCTACGAGCCATTGCCGGTGGATGACACCGTCAACGCCCCCACCCGCGGCAACGCCCGCGTGGCGCTGAGCCTGATCGGCATTCTGGTGGCACTGTTTTTGGGCGGCTATTGGCTGCTGGGGGCGCTGGGCGGATGGGCGGCAACCCAGATCCCCGTGGCCACGGAGGTCGCCCACCTTCGTCCCGATCCGCAGCATTTCGGTGCCTCACCGGCGCACGCGGCCGGGGCCGATGGCGCGCGGGTTCAACGGGTTTTCGGGCAGTTGGATCTGTCGCAGATGGACCCCGACTGGCGGTTTTCCCTGGCTGTGCTGGAGGAGCCCTTGCCCAATGCCTTTGCTGCCCCCGGTGGCGTCATCATCGTGACCACGGGGTTGCTGGAGGCCACCGTCGACGATGATGAGGCACTGGCGTTCGTGCTGGCCCACGAGGCTGGGCATTTCCACGGCCGCGACCATCTGGAGACCCTGGGCCGCCGCTTGGTGCTGGGGGTGGCAGCAGCGCTGGTGTTCGGCGACGGCGCCTTTGGGTGGGTTGTGGATCAGGGCAGCGACCTGGCGGAACGGGGACACAGTCGCGGGGAGGAGCGCGCGGCAGACGATTTTGCCCTGACCGTGCTCCAGCGCAGTTTTGGCCGGATTGACGGCGCCGAGCGCTTCTTCGCCCTGCTGGCGGAGCAGGATTTTCCTGAGGTGCCGGTGTGGCTATCCACCCATCCTGGCACCGATGAACGGTTGGAAGGGGTGCGCCGGGCCCTGGGGCGGCCGTGACCCATCTGCAACCCTGGCAGCCTAACCGGTGCGGCGATCCCATGGGCGGGACGCGGGCGCTTGTGGCAGCCCCACCCCTTGGGTAATCACACGGTTAATGACTGCCCGTCGCCCTTAACTGAGGTGGATCCCCGTGAGACTGTTGCTTGCCGCTGCTGCCCTGCTGAGCGCCCTCGTCGCCGGCTGCGCCCCCCAGCCCTACACCATTGCCGCCTCTTCCCCGGAAGACCAACTGAAGACCTGCGGGGAACTGCGGGCCGAACTGATGGAACTGCGCGCGCGCATCGGCGACATGGGGCGTGAGCGCGCTGTGGGCTTCAAGAACGATGGCGCGATCTTCCTGGCGCCGGTGACCCTGGGCTATACCCTCCAGTGGCTGGATGGCTATCCGGTGAACGAGCGCCAACTGACGGCCTTCGAGGATCGCTACGCCTTCCTCGGGACCTACGCCATGCGGCGCGGCTGCCGCGTGCAGAACGAGGTCAGCGCGGAATACACCTATTGGGACAGCCGCCTTTATGACACCAACATCAACCCGCTGAGCCCGCCGCCAATCCAGGGCCCCTGAGCCTTCGCAGAGGGGGGGCCGGCCATGGCCCCTGGTTGACTGTGCATGAGAACGGCGCCCGCAGTCGGGTGCCGTTTTTTATTGCGCTTTCCGAATGACGGCCCGCGTTGGTGGCAGGGCGGTTCTGAATGCCTTTGGGTGGGCCCCCCAAACACTCAACCCATCGGTCAGCGCGTCAACGACGGCGGGTCGCAAAAGGGGCCCTGCGGGCTCAGCGCATAGAGCGTAGGACCCCAAAGGGGCAATGATCTGAGCGACCACCAATACGCTACAGCGCCAGAGTCGTGGCGCCGATAAAGGTGATGGCGTGGCCTTCAAACAGCGGACTGAAGGCACCGTCGCTCAGGGCAAGGCGTTGCACGGTGGTGCGGTTGTAGGCGGGGGCAGAGGCCAGCAGCAACGCCTCATCATCGCTGTCCCAGCATAGCGCACTCACGGCATGGGTCAGGCGATGGGTGGAGCGCCCGCTTGCGGACACCAGAAAAAGCTCCCGACGCTGATAGAAGGCGCCGATGCGCCCGGTGGGAGAGGTCAAGGGCATCCGGGCATGAGGATCGATGGCGTTGGGCTCCACCCCTGCCACCAGGGGCGCCAGCACCAGCCCCTTTTCGGGATCGCGATAGAGGATCTCATCAGAGTCTGGTCCCCAGTCAAAGTCTGCGAACAAGGCTTCACGGGGGGCCTCCGACTCAACAAAGCTCCCGCCAACCTTCTTTTGCAGCCGCAGGCGTGCAGATACGTTCGCCCGCACCGGATGCCCCGCGGGCACCTCAAGCCACGCCAGACGCTGACCATCCGGGCTCAGCCGCGGCCACGCCACCGCCTCCGCCTCCGCCACCTCCACCAGACGAGCGGGCGAAAGGTGCGCCTTCTCCAGCGTGATGGACAGAATGCGGTGCACAGACCCATCCCGCGTGGCGGTGAGCAGCGTTCGGCCATCGCGGCTGAGCGTGGGATACTGGAAGCCGGTGCGCACCCCGAACGTCAGGGTCTTTGGGGCCTCCGCCGCGGCAGCAGCCGACCACAGGCGCAGACAGCTTCCCCGGTCCACGGCATCAGCAAACAGGATCGTGCGGGTCGGGCTGGTCATCGTTGAGATCGGGGACACCAAGCGTGGAGAGCAGAAGCGGACAGGGAGTGGTTGGCAGGCCGGGGTCTGCGATGGAAAGCTTTCCCTTGAAAGGCAGCAAAACCAGCGCTACGTTAATCAATGACAGGTGTCGCGTTGACGACCTGACCCGTTCGGCGGCCGCCGACCGATCCACCCTCCCCCCCTTAGCAAACCATCAGGCGGCCGCCACCCTCATTTTACCGCTTGACGTCACGGCGTCGCGGATTATCTTAGCCAAATCAGTTCGCAGCCAACAGGCTGCCGGCGGCCGCCAGCCGATCCACCCTCCCCCCCTTAGCAAACCATCAGGCGGCCGCCACCTACACCCAGAGCCCGGTGCAACGCACCGGGCTCTTTTCGTTGAGGTGCCTTGCGCTGTGATCGGCGCCCCTTCCTGATCTCCGCCTCCCAATCACCGGGCACGTTAGAGCGCGTCCCACCTACCTTGACCACCCCGCGCCCCCACCCGGC
>CAZCBM010000375.1:0-2148 GCA_964496805.1 uncultured Rhodospirillales bacterium
CGGCAGACTGAGAAACAGCACCCTGATATCCTCTTGCGGCAGGAAGTTGTGTCGGGTCAGGCGGAAGGTGGTGGGGCCCACCTTGCGGATGTCGGAGGCGCAAAGGCTGACGATGGCATCGGTGGAGCCCTTGTCCACCGTCAGCGTGAAGGTGCCGATGGGCTCGGCCCAGGTCTGAGCGGTGGTCAGGATATAGTCCAGGTCCTGGATCAGGGGGTAGCGATCCTCGGCCAGGCCTCGCTGGGCCAAGCGCTGCATCCCGCGCTGGGTGGACGCGTCGATGCAGTATCGCGCCCGCTGATCCTCCACTTCCCACACCGGGTAATAGACGCTGGCGCCCAGGGCCGGGCGGTAACGGTGCTCCACCACAATGTCACGCCCGGGCGCGAAAGTTTGCTCGCGGACATAGGTGATCGCCAGGGCCCACGCCGGCAGCCATTGATTGTCATAGGTCTTCTGGACCCATCCCCGGTCTTGCCATGCCGCCCGCGTCGCTCCATCCAGCCGGGCCAGCGCACGGCGGGTCTCAGCGACATCAAAGGTAAAGGGGATGCCGGCTGCGGTCAGGTCAGCGGTGATGTCCCGCGCTGCCCCGCGCAGGATGTCCGGCCCAGAGGATGCAAAATGCTCCGGATCCGGGAGGATGGCCCGCACCTGCCGGCGCAGGCTCACCGGCCGCCCCTCCACCAGGGTCTCAAAGTCAAACGGCGTCTGAGCGTCCGGCATGGCGCCCAACGCCTCCCCCTCCAACCAATCCTCCCCCAGGATGCCAGCCAGGATCGGCGGCAGGGGAAAGCCAACCGTGGCCGTCACCGGGCGCGTGCCACGCACCCGAAAGACATAGCGAACCCGGACCTCCTCGCGGGAGAGGAACAGGTCTTCGCTGACCATGGCGACGCGATCGGTGGCAGAGAAAGCGAACCCGCCAGCCCCAATGGCCATATAGCCGTCATTGGCCCGGGCAGGGACCAGCCAGAACGGAAGGGTCAACAGCAGCAGCAGGAGCGTGCGAGGGGTCATGGCTCGGGCCTCAATGAAAAGCGACAGGACCTGCAGGGTTACACCCTGGCAGCGCCACGGCAAGGGCTCTGGGTCAGAACGCGAGGCGCCTACAGGGAAAGGGGGAGCCGCCCGCGCTCACCGTCCGCACCTACCGCCCGCGCCCATGGTCCGCGCTCTACGCAACCGGTCAAAGCCACCGGCGCGCCATCACTGCATCGCTGGGGCAAGGACTCGATCCTCGGTCCTCCTTGCCCCTGACGGTGATCCAGGCTGGAAAGGGCACCGACTCCGCCACGCGGGCCCCTCAAGAGAAGTCCACAATCCATCCCCGTGCCAGCCCCGGACGTGAGTCCTGCGTTCCTGCCTAGGGGCTCGGCACGGCTGCGTTGTCCTGCGACGACAGACCACCGGCTAAACACACCGGCACCTTGGGTTTGCCCTTGCCTAAACCACCCAAATGACCGAGCCTTTCACAAGGCTATAAACATGGGGTTCGGGACGTATCATGGATCGTCGAGATGTCTTTCGCAGTTCAGTTGGTCCCTCACGCGGCATGAACCATCGCCGGGGCGCGACGGCCTTGACCTATGGGCTGGTGGTCGGACTGGTGGCCATCGGATCCCTGGCCGCGGTGACGCGCATGGGGGATAGCACGACGGTCCTATTTGGGACCGTCAGCAGCACCCTGACGGGCACTCAGACTCAGACGAGTACAAGCCCCTCCCCCAGCGAAGAGCCCACCAATGAACCCGGGCTCTATGATTTCACGACCTTTGAATTCTCCAGTTGCGGTGCCACGGGCCGCTACGGACCGGACATCAATGAGTGCCATGCGACCTACAGCGAACCCTGGACCGACCAGAGCTATTTCGACGTGGTCGCCGGCATGCAGCGCTGGACCGTTCCGGCCACCGACACCTATCGCATCACCGTCGCCGGCGCCAAAGGGGGCGACGTTACCAACTCCACCGGTTCCACCCGCCATCGTGGCGGCCGGGGCGCCGTGGTCTCCGGCACCTTCTCCCTAACCGAAGGCGAGCGGTTGTTGATCCTTGTGGGGCAGCCCGGGCAGGACGCGGCCCCCAGCAACTACAATCAAGGCGGCGGCGGTGGCGGTGGCAGCTATGTGGCCCGCGGCAGTGACCG
>CAZCBM010000375.1:2158-2930 GCA_964496805.1 uncultured Rhodospirillales bacterium
GGGGGGCGCCAGCCGCTGCTACCAAAACACCTGTAACGCAGCCCCCTACTATGATCATGGCGGCGGGGGAGATGCTCCTTTCACCAATAATGGGGATGTGGGCGGCTCCGCGCGGTCCTATTCCAGCAGCGGGGGCGGCGGCTTCAGCAGTGGCGGCGACAGTGGCTACAGCTTCCGCAATGGCGCAACCGGTGGTGACAATGGTCAACAGCAAGGTGGCTATGGTGGTGGTGGCGGCAGCCCGTCCCACAATGGCGGAGGCGGGGGCGGATACACCGGCGGCAACGGCGGCCAATTCGTCAAGTCCGACAACAATCCCCCAGTGCCGGCTGGCGCGATCCCTGCTGACGGGGGCGGTAGCTACAACACTGGCACCAGCCCCACCAATGAAGGCCTGAACGATGGGCCCGGGTACGTCACCATCACGCGGCTCTGACGCACCTCGCCGATGGCAGGGGCTATTGCCGGATGCGCTCCGCCGCTGCTGGAGCATTCTGAGGATCGCTCAGAGGATCCCCCCGACATTCCCGCAGCGGTTCCCACAGTCATCCCGTCGGTGATCCCCTCAGTGGCGTTAGCCTCCGGGGTCCTAGAGCGCGTCCCACCTACCTTGACCACCCCACGCCCCCACCCGGCCACCCACGGGAGTATCATCGCAATGGGTGGCCGGGTGGAGGCGTGGGGCTGGTGCAGACCCTATCTCGCAGGGACGCGCTTTAGGCTCCAGACTCATAACCAGTAAGTGACGATGCTAGTGCAAGGACGCATACAG
>CAZCBM010000376.1:0-2921 GCA_964496805.1 uncultured Rhodospirillales bacterium
CGCCGATGGTCCAGCCGGCGGGCGACGGCAGGGGGCGACCCCCCTCCTGCGGCAGGTGCACACCAGCGGGGAAGGACACCAGTATGGGGGTTGGTCGGCTGGCCGGGGCGGCGCCGGCAAATTGGCCGGAGAGGGCCGTTCGCACGCCATATCCTGCCGGATCGATGCCGCCGCCCATCTGCGCCAACAGGGCATTGCTGGCGGCCATGGTCTGGGCTGCCTGCTCCGCGGCCAGGGGCCACACCACGCCGGCGGCAACCAGCAGTGGCACAAGGGAGGTAAGGGTGGAACGCATCATTGTGGCAGCGGCTCTCCGGTCCGGGTGTTCTCACGCGGGATGACAGAGAGGACGCTGGCCCACCCCCTGAGGTGGTCCAAGGAGTGTCGCGCGCAATCTTGCTGGTATCTGCCGAAGACTTGCCAGGGATTTGAGAGGCTTAAGGCCCATTGACCAGCGACAGGGAGACCCCCCGTGGCGTTGGCCCTTCTGCGTCCTACGCCCCTGGGATCAAGGGCAAGAGGTGCTGGGTGGCGGGCTCGGCCTGTCGCCCCAAGCAGGGGCAACGCACCGCACTCTCCCTGAGGCCAGCCTCAATCCTGGCTGACGCAGTGATGGAAGGCGTCGCTGAGCATCGCTGCATGATCGCCCAAGGGCATGGCAAAGCTGCGGTCGGCAATGCCGGGCAACTGGACGTGGGCCAAGAGGCCGTCCAGGCCAACAAGGGCCTCGCGGTCCGTCTCCAGCAAGGCGGTCAAGGTGATGGCTGTGCCCAGGCCCGCTGGGCTGAAGCCCAGGCTGTCGGCGCCCCCTTCGATGTCCATGGGCTGGATGTGGCCCCGGTTGTGGACGGCGAACAACCGTAGCGCCGTCACCGTGTCCCGCAACTGCTCCTGCTTGTCCGCAGATAGCGGCAACGCGCTGCGCAACTCAAGGGAGAGGGCGGCCTGATCGGCGGTGGCCAGGCAATATAGGCGCAGGGTTACGCCCGTGCTGCCCGTCGGTTGAGTGCGGAAGGTCAGACCGTCTGACAGCCTCTCCACCCCCAGGCCGGAACCGGTGCGACGGATCAATTGGGCCGGGTCGGAGCGGTCAATTTCCCGCTCCTGGCGCACCTGCTCCATGAAGCTGATCTCGCCAGTGCGCAGATCGGCCTTGTGGCGCAGGCTGTTGTCATCCGGGCGTGGCGGCCCGCCCATCTTTTCCTGAAAGCCTTTAGCTTCCTCCGGGTCGCCGATGCGCATAGCCACCAAGTCATCCGCAGTAAGGTAATACATGTCCTTTGGGGGATAGCTCAGTGCGGTGGCCATGAAGTCCACCGTAACACCCATTTCGGCGGCGTACTTCAGCAAGGTTGCCGTGGTTTGCTTGCCGCTGACCATGTCATCATAGCTGTATTTGGTCTCCCCGCCCTCCAGCACGGTATAGTGCTGGTGAACGCCCAACTGACCTTCGACGAAATAGCGGATGGTTCCCCCCAGCGCGGCAAAACTGCAGGAGGAACTGCATTCCTTGGGGCCGGGCAGAAACGTGCAGAGGGTGGTGGCCAAGCCCAGGCGGCGGATCATGGCGCCCATTTCGATCCCGGCGGAAACATTACCACCGCCGGAGTTGAAACAGATGGCGTCCAGTTTCTGTCCGCCGCGGGTGGCGGCGGTCACCGCCTGCATGAAGTGCCGGGAGGTGCCGGGGACGATTTCCCCGGTGGCGGCCAGGATCCGCAGGCCGCGGCGCTCCACCACTTCAAACTTCATGGTCTCGGCGCGGAGCAACCCGTCGGCCCCCTGTCCGAGGATCAGCAAAGCCGTCAGCAGGGCCAGGGCGCCTGCCCGAGTCATGCGCTGCACCATGGTCGGGGTCTCCCGCGTATCAGTTCCATCACAATCCGGCTTAGGGTGCCTCCAGCGGCGCAGATCGGCAAGCGGCATTGTTAGGACGGGCGCGGCAAGGTTGCGGCGGGATTGGGGCCCCTGCGGCCAGAGTGCAGGTGATCTTGGGGCAGGACAGGGGCCAGTTGTGCCTTGCCCCCGCAATGGGGGCTTTTGGTCCTTTGCCCCCTCAATAGGGGCTTGTGGCCCCATGCGCCCTCAATTGGCTCGCTGGCATTCCTTGAGGGGGGGCTGTCCCGGTTCCGCCACCAGGGGCGCCAGCACGCAGCCCAGTAGATCCGCTGGCAGGCCGCGGACGCGGGTGGCCTCCCCCGTGCTGCCGTTGCGGAAGATGAAGTAAGGCGTACCGCTGAGGCCGTTGGCCTGAATGAACCGTGTGTTCACCCCCACATGGGAAAACGCCTGATTGGTGAAGGCGCCGGGCTGTGCGCCCATGGTGCCATTATACCGACCAAAGGCGGCAAGGCTGTCGCGGGCATCAATGATGCTGGCAGACAGGGCCGAACTCATGCCGTTGGTGCGGCGGTCCAACGCCCCCACCATGATCACCCGCAAGTCCACCCGTCCCCCGGCCACATCGGCCAGCAGGGAGCGCAAAGCCTCATGGCAGTAGGGGCAATTGGGGTCGGCCACCATGTACAGCGGCGGTGCTTCCGGATTGCCCCAGGCAAACCAATAGGTCTCCCCAGCCAAGCGCAGAATACGCTCATTCTCGCTCACTTCCGCCAGCGCGCCGAGGCTCGCTTCCGGGTTGTTGGCCGGGCCGCGGCGGATGTCGCGGGTCCGCCCGCGGCTATCGGTGACCATGCCGCCGCGATCGGAGGGGACCACGGGCGGCTGTGGTTGCGCCAGGCCGAAGCGAGAACTGTCCACCGGGCCGCCAGAGGGCAGCCTTGGGCGCCCTGAGGGGGAGTCAGCATCGGCATCGGCCACCGTGCTGGGAAGCTGATCGGCGGTTTGGGGTGTCAGAGGGGTCTCCGGCAGGGCCAGGGCCGTGGAGGACAGCACCAGGCCGGCCCCGATGACCCCGGCCT
>CAZCBM010000377.1:0-2897 GCA_964496805.1 uncultured Rhodospirillales bacterium
GCCATCGGTTCAGGGGGGTTCGCCTTGGGGGGGGTTGGCCGGGGGGGCAATCCTGCTGGCGGCGGTGGCGATTTTCCTGCGCGCCTCCCGCTTCGGGCTGATCCTGCGGGCGGTGGGGGAAGGTCACGGCAGCGCCCATGCTTTGGGCCATCCGGTGCGTCTTGTGCGGGGGCTCGCCATCAGCTTTGGCGGTGCCATGGCGGGGCTGGCGGGGGGATTTTTGGCCCTGGTGGCCGTGGGCAGTTGGTCGGCGGAGATGACCGATGGGCGCGGATGGATTGCCTTGGCGCTGGTGGTGTTTGCCGGTTGGCGCGCCGGGTTGATCCTGGTGGGGGCGCTGCTGTTCGGCGGGCTCTCGATCCTGGAGTTGCATCTTCAGACGGTGGAGGGCCTCAGCGTTCCCAGCCAGGCCCTCACCGCAATGCCCTATGCCCTGACGCTGCTGGTCTTGGCGGTGATGTCCGTTGTGCGCGATGGCCGGGGCTTCCGGCCGCCAGCGATGCTGGGCCAACCGTTTCGGCCGCCCCGGTGAGGCATGTCCCAGCCGTACCCCTGTGATCTTGCCCGCATGGGGGCAGGTCGGCGATGTTGCGACCAACCCCTTTCGCGGCAAACCGCTGGCCGGTGAGCATCCGGTGAGCGCGCGCGGGTTTTGACCCGCCGGTCAAAACCCGCTTCAGTCAGGCTCAGGCGGCCTTCCTGAGGTAGGTGCTCGCCAACACCTCGGCGATCTGCACGGAGTTCAGGGCAGCCCCCTTGCGCAGATTGTCCCCCACCACCCACAGGGCGAGACCATTGTCCACGGTGGGGTCGGTGCGCACCCGGCTCACGGCCACCATGTCCTCGCCCTTGATCTCCTCAGGGGTGACAAACAGGTCGTCCTCTGGTCGGTCTACAACAACCACACCCGGCGCCCGGGACAGGGCGTCCCGCGCCTCCTGCGGGGTGATGGGGTTGGCGAACTCCACATGGATCGCTTCGGAATGGCCAATGAACACCGGCACCCGCACGCAGGTGGCGCATACCTTGATCGTGGGATCCAAGATCTTCTTGGTTTCCACAATCATCTTCCACTCCTCCTTGGTGAACCCGTCCTCCATGAACACATCAATCTGAGGGATCACGTTGAAGGCGATGCGCTTGGAGAAGTTCTCCGGCTCGCGATAGTCATTCACATAGACGGCACGGGTCTGTTCAAACAACTCATCCATGGCCTCCTTGCCGGCACCGCTCACGGACTGATAGGTGGCAACATTTACGCGGGTGATGCGGGCCAGATCGTGCAGCGGCTTCAGCGCCACCATCATCTGGATGGTTGAACAGTTGGGGTTGGCGATGATGTTGCGCCGGGTGAAGTCGGCCACCGCCTCTGGATTGACCTCGGGCACTACCAGCGGCACGTCCGGGTCCATCCGGAAGGTGGAGGTGTTGTCGATCACCACCGCCCCTTGGGCGGCCGCCTTGGGGGCAAATTCCTTACTGATGGCACCACCGGGGCTGGACAGCACAATGTCCACACCGGAGAAGTCAAAGCTGGACAAAGCCTCGCATTTCAGCACGGTCTTGTCGCCAAACGACAATTCCCGTCCGACCGAACGGTCAGACGCGACGGCGTGGACTTTCGCCACAGGAAAATTGCGCTCGGCCAGAATGCGCAGCATCTCTTGGCCGACATTGCCGGTGGCACCGACGACGGCGACGGTATAGGCCATGGGGACCAGGTTCCTCTTGGGTTCGGGGGCGCAGCGCGAAAGGCGCAGGCCAACCCTGAGGAATAGGCCCGGCCGCATCAGGTTTCAACCCATCGCCCCCGGACTGCGGCAGCGCAGCAGAGGGGATCAGGCGAGATTGCCGCTGGTCACCGATAGGGGGGCGCCCACCGGGCCAAAGACGGGCCAGCGCTGGGCCATCAGGCTGCGGGTTTGTTTGGACAGGCAGACCCGATTGGACTGGTTGCCGCCCAGCATCCACAGGGACCCATCCTCACCACCGACATAGAAGCCCACATGCCGGCCACTGCCGCCCGTGCGCTTGATGGTCATGACAGCGCCATAGACCAGCTCTTCTGTTCCGATATCGATGCCATTGGACCAGCTTTCCCAACTGCGGGCTGAGCCGCTGCGGGTGCCGGTGATGCCAGCCTGGGCCAGAACCCAATTGACGAAGGCACTGCACCAGGGGATCTCATCACTGGCCCAGTAATTGCTGCTGGTGGCGGACCAGTATTTGATGATCTCAGGGTTCTCTTTGCCGGCGACAGCTTTGGAGATTCGCTTCCAATTTTCCTGCTTGGTCTTGCTGTCGTCCCATGTGTTGTCCGCAATCTCGCGGGTATTCTTTTTGCTCTCGGCAATGGCGATTGCCATCCAGGGGGCGGCCGCCATCTCCTCCGGGGTGCCGATGAGGCTGGGGCGCCGCTGCGGCTGGGCTTTCGTCTTTCCGGTCCAAGTCACACCCAATCGGGTCCACGTATTCTTGCCGACAACGCCATCCACTGACAGCCCGTTTAGCCGCTGATAGGTCTCCACGGCCTTGTGGGTGTTAGGGCCAAAATCCCCATCCACGCCCAGTTTCTTGCCCTTTGGCAACTGCGCTGTGGGGACCTTGGCATTCAGCAGCGCTTGCAGCACCTCGACATCCTTACCCTTGAGGCGTTGGCGGAGTGTTCGGGTGGCGACGAAGCCGGCGGGGATGGTCATGGCGCGAGGGTCCTGTCACAGGGGCGGGTGGCCACGGCGGTTGCGCGTGTGCTGGATCGATCCAAACCCCATCGCGCCAAGCCCACGGGGCCAACCGCACAGGGCCAAGCCCACGGGGCCAACCGCACGGGGCCAAGCCCACGAGGCCAACCGCATCGGGGGCCTTGGTTCGGACACCGTGGACGGCGGTGGGCGAGA
>CAZCBM010000378.1:0-2895 GCA_964496805.1 uncultured Rhodospirillales bacterium
AGCCCGGCCACCGCCGGTCGGGTCCACAGGGGTTGCCGGCTCAGCTTGGCAAGCCGGCTGGCCTTCGCGATCGCCCCTAGATAGGCAATACCCACCAGGCCGCTGGCGGCCCCAAGCAGCGCATACAGGGGGAAGTGAGAGGCCGGGATGCGGGTCACCGGGGGCTTGGTGATGATGCTCTCCGCCCCAAACACCCCATGATAGACCATCGTACCACTGACGCTGGCCAGCACCACCGGGGCCAGGGTCCGGACTTGATAGTACCCCAGCACCACTTCTTGCGCAAAGAACACACCAGCGATCGGGGCATTGAAACTGGCCGCAACGCCGGCCGCCACGGCGCACCCGATCAAGGTTCGCAGTTTTTCCACCGGAATGCGAAGCACTTTGCCCAGGCGCGAGGCCATCCCGGCGGCCAGATGGACCACCGGGCCTTCGCGGCCCACCGGCAACCCGCAGGACAAGGTGGTGAGACTGGCCAAGGCCGAGGTCAGGGTGGCACGCAAGGGGATGCGGGCACCGCGCAGCGCCAAGCCCTCCACCACATCCGCCACCCCATGGGCGCGGCGATCTGGCTGCAAACCATAGATCAGGATCCCACTGGCCAGCCCGCCCAATGTGGGAACAACCACCAGCACCCACCAGGGCGCACCGATGAAGTCCTGCCCCAGGGAAACACCGCTGATCAGGGCCGTGGCCGCGATGATGAAGGCGCGAAACAGCACCGCAGCCACACCGGCCAACAGTCCGACCAGGATGCTGAGCGCAAGCAGATGCTGTGTGGGTTGGAGGCGGAGCACGGGTGGAGTAGGGCCAAGACAAAGGGCAGAACACCTGCCCCTGGTACTACACTCAATGGCCCGCCCGCATCAAATTCGCCACTGGGTAGCAGTCCAGCCTGATCAGCGGCACGCCTCCCCGCCGCCCAATCAGCCCTGGCCGGAGCCGAACAGGTCGCCCTGAAACGGTGCCAGACCGGTGGGCTTGAACGCCGTGGGCTCTGCCCGCCGCCAGTAACGGCTGAAGCGTTTGAGATCGGGGGTCTTGGTCGGAACCACCAAGGGTTCCGGCGCCTGGAGCGTCACCGGCAGTCCGGCCGCCTCCACCTCCGCGATGATGCGTTTCAGGTGCGGGCACGGTGTGACCGAGGTCACCAATCGCTGGGCCCCCGCCTGATCAGCCAGGGCCAGAAGGGACGGGACCGTTGCCCCCCGCCATACGCTCACCCGCGGCAGATCCTCCAGGCATTCAGCGATGAACGACAGCCGCTTAAGCCCATAGCCGCGGGCCTGGATCAGCGCGGGGTCGTAAATGTAGGCGGCGGGCGCCTGCGGCGCAGCCGTCAACGCCGCACCGCCCGGGGAAAGGTCGTCATCATGGACCCAGATCATATCGGCGGTCATCGGCGGGGCTCACCCTGGGGCAGATGGGGGAAGTAACGCGCGCTGAGCGACTCATAGGAGGCCTGGAACGGGCAGCGTTGGGCCGCCGGGCATCCCTGGCAATACTGACCGCGGGTATAGCGCTCCAGATTGTCCCGATTCCAAATATAGGGCTTGGAGCCAAAGGTGCTGGCCACCCATTGCCAACTGAGATGGTTGCTGGCCAAATCCCCATCGATCAGGTGGCCCACCATCCAGTCGGCGCCGGCCAGCCAATGGACCCTGCGGGTGTGGACGACGTAGCTGGCCACGTACATACGGGCATGGTTGTGCAGATAGCCGGTGCGGCGCAGCGTCTCCACGAACCCGTCGATGCAGGCCAGCCCGGTCCGCCCTTCGGCGATATCCTCAGGCAACACCGGATCATAGTCCTGTTCCGTCCACCCAGTCTTCCATGCCTCGCGCGAGGTACGCACCCCCTCACCGATCTGGTCCAGAACACGCAGCCAATAGTCCCGCCAGGCCAATTCCTTGATCAGCTTTTCGGCGGTGTCTGCGCTGGCCACAGACAAGGCATGATCCCGGGCTTCCGCCAGCGTAATCAAGCCGTGGCGGATGTAGGGGGAAAGCTGGGTAACAGCGCCATCCAGGAAGTTGCGGGTGCGGGCATACTGGCCGGGATTGATGGCCTGCAAGCGGCGCAGGCCCTCCGCCCGGCCGCCCGGATGTGCTGGCACGGTGTCCTCATCCGCTTCAGCCAGGACAGCGCCGAAAGCATCGCTCAGATAGGCGCGCCGCGCCTCGGCACTGTCGAATTGGCGGGGAACGGGGGTCGGGTCTGACACGGCAGGGTGTCCTTTGGCGGCTGTAGGCCCGGGGCTGGTGGCGGGGATGGTCTTCCAAACGTCTGGACCACAACATTTGCCGTGCCCCCAAGCCGTCAAGGTCCGCGACCGCTGGCCCCTGGACGTCCGACGCTGCGGGCCCTATACACAGCGCCAATTGTGCCCGATGCCTGATGCCTGAGGCCGTTGATGAGCCTGTTTTCCCGTATCCGAACCCTATCCGTGGGCTCCACCGCCGTTCCGCTGCTGACCCTCTGGCGCGGCGGTCGGCAGGTGGGCGAGGATGCCTACGGCAACCGCTATTTCGTGGTGGCGGCCCGCCGCAACCAGAGGCGGGAGCGCCGCTTCGTCATGCATGACGGCGAACCGGAGGCCACGCGGGTGCCGCCGGAATGGCATGGCTGGCTGCACCACCAGACCGATCAGATCCCGACCGAGAACAACCCGTTCCGCCGCCCCTGGATCAAGGCCCACATCCCCAATACCACCGGGACCGATCACGCGTATCGCCCACCCGGCCATACTTTGGTCAAAGCAAAGCGCGCAAAATCTGCCAGTGGCGACTATGAGGCGTGGTCGCCGGAGTGAGCGGCTGCGGGTGCCCTGTGCCCCTGGTGGCAGGGGTGAACGCCCGCCCACCCTTCACCCCGCCCACCCTTCACATTGAA
>CAZCBM010000379.1:0-2889 GCA_964496805.1 uncultured Rhodospirillales bacterium
TGCCGCCCGCATACGTCAGAGACAAGAGCCGATGGACAGGATTTTGCTGCCCGCCCCCGCCACAGCCGAGCAACGCCTGAAGACACCCGATGGTTGGCTGACGATTCCGGCCGGTGTGACACCGGCGGGCATCGCCTCGGTGCACCTGCCGCCAGGGTTGGTGCCGGTCCTGCTCAGCGCGGCCCGCGCCGCCGCGACCCAGGCCCATGCGCCCTATTCCCGCTTCCGGGTGGGGGCGGCGCTGGTGATGGCCGACGACCCGGAGGCCCAGGTCATCCCCGGCTGCAATGTGGAGAACGCCAGCTATGGCGCCACCATTTGTGCCGAGCAGGTGGCCATCACTGGGGCGGTGTCCCGGGGGTTCCGGCGGTTGGGCGTGATTGCGGTGAGTTGCGTTGCAACGCTGGATGCCCCGGTGGCTGACCGCTCCCCCTGTGGGATCTGCCGCCAAGTGATGCAGGAGTTCGCGACACCGGATAGCCTCGTGCTGATCGACCGCGCCGCCGCAAGCCCCGATGACCCGCTGGCGGACCTGCTGACCGTGAGCCAGCTCTTGCCGCTGGGTTTTAGCCTGATGTAGAACAAGGTCAGGAACCCTCCCCACTCAAGGGCTTTTCGGCACCATGAAACCCGCTGAAGCTTTCTCGTCCGGCATAGAGTTGGCGATGGAAACCCTCTGGCCTTACCTTGTCGTGGTTGTTTTGATTTCGCTGATCACCTCCTTGCTGAGGGCTTGGCTGAACAAAACAAAGGGGGCTCGGCATGAGGGCCGGGTTCAGCGACGGATTGAATCGCTCGGGTACCCTGTTCTCAATGATGTCTACCTTCCCCGTGCACGACGCCCCTCTGAGATCACTCAGATTGACCATGTCGTGGCCCTTGGGGGCGGTCTACTGGTGATCGAGACCAAGGGCTGGGGCGGGACAATCTTTGGACGCCCAGATGGCAAACAATGGCATCGCTATGTCGGTAAGCAGAAAGTCAGCCGCCAGAACCCCCTGCACCAGAACGCGATGCATGTTAAAGCCGTTCAGGCCGCTTTTCCTGATCTCCAGGTGGATGGGTTGGTTGTCTTCACCGACCCTAACGTGCGGCTGAAATTCGACTGGCCGGCAGGCGTTATCTCTGGACGATTACTGGCCCGGACACTCAGCCAGCATCCGCTGAATCAACAGCACCCAACTGATGACCGGGTACTTCTCGCTTTCTCTGACCTCCAATCGATGCAAACAAATCTTGCGACCGCTTATGCCGCGCAGCACAAAGAACAATTGGGTTACTAAATATCACTATGCTGCGAAGTATATTTTTAATAAATAAAATTGGCCCCATGGAAATAAATCATAACCCTCTCTTTGCACTAATATGCGCTTTCGTGAAGAGCTCAGCCGGGATCCGCTCGACCAGAGCGCTTCAGAACGCCTCGGCTTTGTCTTTGAGATGACGGACGCTGGCCTGTGGCACCAGCACCCAGAAGGCCATGGCCCAGGCAATGGCGCTGAGGGTGACCGCATGGCGCCATGCCTGCATGAACGCCATCATCTGCAAGTCCCACCAACTGCGCTGGCTGATCTCCAACAGGCTCATCGACAGTGAAAAGGGGAGCCGTTCCGGGTCCACCGCCGGCACCTGCAAGGGCCTGTGGCTGGTCATGAGGATCTGCACCGTCTCCGAGGCGGCCAGCAGCCCCAAGGCCAGCACCAGCGGCGGCCCCACCCGTGCGGCGGCACGCCAGCCCTCGGTCAGCCCTCCCGGGCGCCGAGCCAAGGCCAGCAAGGTCCAGCCCACCAGCACCCCCGTCGCCACCAGATAAGCCAATCGCTGGGTCAGGGGCGCCCAGGGATGGCTCAGCATATGCAGGCGATAGGGTGCCGCAATAATCGCCGCGTTGCCCCTGTCCAGCATCGCGTCCCACTGCCCCTGGCTGGCCAGCGGCGGCAATCCTGTTTCCGGGGCCAGCAGGCCGACATAGTGACCCGCCAGCGGCTGTTCATGGGCGACGCGGGCCCGGTTCAGCATCACGACCCGGGCCGGCTCAAGACAGGACTGGCTGGCGCAGGTTTCGGGATCAAGCAACGGCACGGCCAGCGGCCCAAGGCCCAGCACCAGGCCCGCCAACACCAGCAAGGCCACATCCAGGCGCGGGGTGGAATAGCGACGCTGCACCGGCGCCATGGCGCCATGGGCGATCACGCTGCCCAGCAGGATCGCCATCCCCACCGCCAGGCCCTCCAGGACCCAGAGCCGCCAGGGCGACGCATACTGAGGCCGATCCCCAGGACCGCGGCCGAGAATGTCCCCGGTCCATTGGCTGGACAGGTGCCAGAGATGACCCGCCGCGATGGCGGCAAAGATCAGCAGGCATCCGGGCACCAGCACCAGCGTCACCCGCAGCGTTGGTCGCTGTGCCCGCCACCAGCGCCCAAGGCTTGGGCGCGCTCCCCACTCTCGCGGCCCCTCCTCTGCGTCGGTCATGGGTGCCTGCCTCCTGTTTCCCGCGCCTCCCTGCGTGCCGTATCCCCTACCCCGGCAATCGCCGCCTGACCAGGACAGAAAAGGGGACGCCAAACGGGTCAGTGAGGGGACAGCAGGAAGCCAGAGCCGGAGGGCAGGTCCTGCGCCGCCGCGTGGCTCAAAAACCCTTCCGTACAGGGGTGTATTGACCCGCCAAAGCAAAGCGGGTCTAGTCCGTCCGGAGCCCCCCTTGCGATGAGTGCTGCCCACCATGTCCCCCCCTGCCTCCCCGCGCCCCCGCTCCCCCCGCTACACCGCCCTATCGCTGCTGCGGGAGGGGCTGCGGGGCCATCGCGGCTGGCAGCCCAATTGGCGCCATCCGGAGCCGCGGGCGCAGTATGATGCGGTGATCATTGGCGGCGGCGGCCACGGCCT
>CAZCBM010000380.1:0-2870 GCA_964496805.1 uncultured Rhodospirillales bacterium
ACGGCCGCCCGTCCTCGCCAGGAGGCGCTGGCTTGCCTCAGCGGCGCCGCACCGGTGGCGGGGGCCTGTGCCAATGGGGCCCCCCGGCTGGCTGTGCTTCAGACCGTGACCAGCGTTCCGGAAAACGCGGGCGCCGTGGAGGTTGCCACGGTGTCGATCCAGGATGATGGCCAAGGGACCACCGCCCTCAGCCTAAGCGGCCTGGATCGCGACGCCTTCTCCCTGGAGACCAGCGTTGACCCCGCGCGCCTGCGGTTTAACGGCGGTGGCGATTTCGAAGCCCAGGCGCGCTATGCCGTGACCATTGGCGTTGACGACCCATCGGTGGCGGGAACCCCCGATGATGAAGCCGCGCTCAGCCTGGCCATAACGGATGAGAACGAGCCCCCAACGGTCGTTGGAACAGTCCCAAACCAGACCCTGACCCAGGATCAGCGGATGGACAGCCTGGACCTGTCCGGCTTCTTCACCGATCCTGACCTCGGCGACAGCCAATCCTATGCGCTTGACAGCGGCACCCTGCCCAGCGGCGTCAGCCTCAGCAGCAACACCGGCACGCTGAGCGGTACGCCGCAACAGTCAGGCACCTTCACGCTGCGGGTGCGGATGACCGACGGGGGCGGGCTGTCCACTGTCAGCAACAGTTTCACGCTGACCGTGGACCCCAACGTGCCGCCGGTGGGCAGTGCCATTGGCCCCTCTTGCAAGGCCGGGCTCACGGCCAACCCAGGGCTGGCAGGGCGGGATGGCGCCTATGAGATTGACCCGGACGGCCCCGGCGGTGCCGCCGCCTATCAGGTGTTCTGCGACATGACCACCCGCGGCGGCGGCTGGACCCTGGTGGGCAAGCAGACCAACCATGCCACAGCCATCGCCAGCGCGGTCCTGAATACCAGCCTGCGGGGTTCCTCCCTGCTGCGATCGAGCAGCTTCAATGGCACCACCGCCGGCCTGCTGCCGGACATCAGCGGCAGCGAGGTGATGATCTGGCACAACGCCTCCACCTATGTGATCTATAACGGTTCGCTGAACAGCATGTGGAAGCGGGGCGCCTATGCCCTTTGCGGGGTGGCCTCCACTTTCGTCGGCGTCAGTACCAGTTACAACCGCATCTATCTGACCAGCAACAGCAGCGCGATCAGCAACATCACTGTGGGGTCCTATGCCTCCAGTTACCCAAACAGCAGTTGTGGGGAGACCTGGTGCAGCGGCGCGCGCCATGGGCGCTACAATGGGGGATGTCAGGACAACACCCGCGGCCTTGGCAACTGGCTGGTCCTGACCCGGTGAGCGGGCTTCCCGCTGCTCACCCCTCGGCCCGTATCCCCCAAACGGCCCGTGGGGTAGCGCCATAGGGGGCGGCGCCATAAATACCAGAAAATGTTCGCAGAATAGTCGGGCACCAACCCCCATATTCGCGCTGGAATTAGGCGGGTTTCCCTTGCATTGAACCCGGACCTCACCCATCTTCCAAGGCGAACCCCCGTCATTTGGCAACCGGGTCGAGGGAAACACATCCATGCAATTCGACAAGTTCAACAACCAACAGCAGTCCACCAGCCAGGGCTTTGCCGGGTTCGGCAAGCCCCAGTCCGCAGCGGCGGCCCGCGCCGAGCAGGCCACCGGCCTGGACGTTAATGTGGGTCTGCGGAACCACTTCCTGCGCGTCTATCGTTACCTGGGCCTCGGCATCGGCGTCACCGGCCTCGTCACCTACCTGTTGACGGTGGTGGCGCAGGACGCGCTGTTTGCCGTCATGGGCAATGGCATCATGCCCTGGGTCTTCGCTTTCATGCCGCTTGGCTTCTTCTTGTTGCTTGGCGGCATGTTCAACCGTCTGTCCGCCGCCGGCATGATGGGCATGTACATGGGCTTCTCTGTGCTCATGGCCTTCCCGATTGCGGTGTTGACCAGCATTGCGATTGGCATCGGTGAGGGCTCTGACATTGCCCGGGCCTTCTTTGTCACCGCGGCCATCTTTGGCGGATTGAGCTTTGCCGGCTACACCACCAAGCGTGACCTCAGCGGTTTCGCGGCGTTCTTCCTGATCGCCATCATTGGCCTGTTCATCACCGGCATCCTTAACCTGCTGATCTTCCAGTCCAGCTTCCTCAGCTTTGCGTTGTCTGCCCTGGTGGTTCTGGTGTTCGCAGGTCTGGTGGCCTACGATACCCAGCAGATCAAGCGCACCTACCTGGAAATGCAGGGCCGCAGCGACGCCGCCACGCTCAACAAGCTGGCGGTTATGGGTGCGGCCGAGCTGTACTTTGACGTGATCGTCATCTTCAAGAACCTGCTCTATCTGTTCCTGGCCAGCGACGACTGATCCCCGATCAGCACGGGTCGGGCGTCAGCCTGACGAGATGTAAGCCTGAGCTTGCGCAAGCATGACGGAGAAACACCCCGGCCACAGCCGGGGTGTTTTGACTCCAGGCATCCCGCCGCCCATGAACCAGCCTAAACCAGCCTAAGCCCGCCCAGCTTGCCGCGTTCTGGGGGCCTCTAGCAGGCTGAAGAAGAAGGCCGGTGGCACTTTTTCCGCCCACTGCTAGAGCCCTTTGCGCGGCAAGGGAGTCACCGTAGGCCCGCTCCGCCTCCGGGGCAGGAAAACCGACGTGGCATCGGCCCCCCTTCTGTATCGGCTTGGGGGTCGCTCGGATGATCCCCTCCGTGGCGTTGCCCCTTCGGGGGTCTACGCTTTAGGGGGCCATCGCGCTGGCCTCTTCCCCCCTTTGGCCGGATGGGGTACGCCAGCCATCATGTCCCACGCGCCCTCCCCCCCCCCGCATAGCGGCGGCCCTGCCCCCGCTCCCCCAGCCGATCCTGCTGCTGCCCCCGCCGTCAGCAGCCCGGGGCCTCACGCCATTCCC
>CAZCBM010000381.1:0-2862 GCA_964496805.1 uncultured Rhodospirillales bacterium
CACCGCCGCCCCAGGGATTATCCCCGCGGCCGCCGCCGCCGCCGTCTCGGCCTCCGTCGTTCCCCCCTGAGGAGCCGCCCCCCCAAGGATTGTCGCCATTTTGGTTCCAGGGCATGTATTGCTGCTCTTCCGAAGTCTGGACAGAAAACACGGTCCCGCCGCTGCGACGTCCAGGCCGCCGGTCGGGGAGTGAGCGGGGATATAGAGCCTCACCGGGGCTTGTGCAACGCCACCCCCGCCAACACATCGTGCCATTGCCGGGAAAATCGCCAAAAGCCGGCCTCTTCCGCCCTATCGCCCCTGCGATTCCATCCGAAATTAGGTGATCCATGCCCACGGTGACCGAAGACCAGATCCTTGAAGCCCTGAGCGCTGTGCGGACAGCCAATGGTCAGCGCACAATCGTTGAGGCCGGCATGGTGGAGGGCGTGAGCGTCGATGGCCCGCGGGTCACGCTGGTGTTGGTGGGGGACCCCCGTCAGGGGCCGGTCTTGGAAGACATCCGCCAACGGGCAGAGCGGGCCGTGCGCGCCCTGCCAGGGGTGAGCGAGGTGCTGGCGGTCCTGACGGCCCAGACCGCACCCGCCCAAGGGCAACCAGCGCCGCGACCCGCCGCCGCACCCGCCAGCCCGTCCGCCCCCCGGCAAGGCCACACGCCGGAGAAGATCGCGATCCCGGTGCCCACCATCCTGTGCGTGGGCTCCGGCAAGGGCGGGGTGGGTAAATCCACCGTCTCGATGAACCTGGCCTGCGCCTTGGCACGCCAGGGACACAAGGTTGGCCTGCTGGATGCGGATATCTACGGGCCGTCGGTACCAAAGCTGGCGGGTCAAGGGGTGATGAAGCCTGAACAGCAGGGCACCAAGCTGGTTCCGCCGCTGCTGCACGGAGTGCGGATGATGTCCATCGGCTTCTTGCTGGAGGCAGAAAAGGCGGCCGTCTGGCGCGGACCGATGATCCAGCGCGCCTTGGTCCAGATGGCGCGGGACGTGGTGTGGGAAGGGACCGATATTCTGATCATCGACCTGCCCCCCGGCACCGGCGACATCCAGTTGACCATCAGCCAGCAATTCCCTGTCAGCGGCGCGATCATTGTCTCAACACCCCAGGACCTGGCGCTGATCGACGCCCGAAAGGCGGTGGATATGTTCGCACGGGTTCAGGTGCCCGTGTTGGGCGTTGTGGAGAACATGGCCAGCTTCGTCTGCCCCAGTTGTGGCACCGAAACCCCCATCTTTGGAGAGGGCGGGGCGGAGGCAGAGGCAACCGCAATGAACGTGCCGTTCCTGGGCCGGATCCCGCTGGCAATGGCGATTCGTGAAACCAGTGACGCCGGCACCCCCATCGTCACGGCAGACTCGGCCGGCCCGTACGCCAAGGCCTATGGAGCCATTGCCGAGAAGGCGCTGTTCGCGGTGGACTACGCCTTGTCACGGCGCCGCTGAGGGGCAATCGCGCGCCGCCCTGGAGCATAGGACCCCTAAGTGGCAACGCCACGGAGGGGATCATCCGAGCGACCACCAAAAAGCTACAGCAGGGGTGCCGATTCCAAATCGGCGCCCACTGCTGTAGGCCGGTAACCCTGATGACGCTGGCCCAATAACGCTTGAACAGCGGTGCTGGGTTGGGGGTGCGGCGTTGCTGCTACCCGGTGAGCGAAGCGGGTCAGCAGCACGGGGTCAGCAAAACCGGATCAATTCAGGCTGGCCACCAGATCGTCGCCGGTGGCGAGCGGGGTGCCCAGGCTCAGCACCTGCTCGATCCCCACCAGTTGGAACCCCCGATCCTCAAGGGTGGCCAGCCAAGCCCGTAGCTCTGCATAGGTGGCATCATGGGGATGACCGATGGCAATGGCCGCACCCGTTGCCATCGCCACCTCCTCAACCCGCTTGAGCTGCTGGCGAATGGCACCATGGCTGGCCTCATGGTCCAGGAACACATCGCGGGTGGCATGGCGCATCCCCAGCGCATCGGCCAGCGCCCGTGCCACGCTGTCTGGGTGGGTCTTGCTGTCCACGAACGCTACCCCTGCCACTGCCATTTCCCGCAGGGCCGGGCGCAGTTTCTCCGGCGTGGTGGTGAAGCGCGAGCCCATGTGGTTGTTCACCGCCACATAGCCCTCAAAGCTGGCCAGGGCGGCGCGGGTGCGGGCGCGAATTTCCGCCTCTGACAGGCTGGTCAGCAGGGCATCCCGCCCCGGATCGCTATTGCCCAGCGGTTCCATCGGCAAGTGGAGCATCAGGCTGTGTCCGGCCTGCGCAGCCCGGGCCGTTTGGTGTGGCAGCCCCTCCCCATAGGGCAGGTAGGACAGGGTCAGGGGACCTGGCAGGGCAATGAACCTGTCATCCCGGGCACGACTGAGGCCCATATCGTCGATGATGATCACGATCTTAGGTCGCTCCGCCCCTGTGCCGGTTTCGGGCAGATCCGGGCCTGTATCGGCCGCCGCCCTTGGCGTCCCCAGGACGGGCGGCAGGGTGGCCAGGGCTGGGGCATTCTCAGGATCACCGTCAAAGGCCGTGGGCTGGAACAGGCTGGAGGGCTGCGGCGGCGCATCCAGGGTTTCAATCATCGGGGAGGTGACGTTGGGGGACGTCAGACTAGGGGACGTCAGGCGGTCAGGGCGCTCCACCGGCGGCAGGACCGTCACCTTGGGCAGGCTGGCCGGGTCCAGCGCCTCGCCCGCCACATCCGGAGTCACCATGTCGGTGCCCTCCAGGGGCGGCACCGCCAAGCTATCCGCGGGCGCCAGAGTGGCGGATTGCTCCAGGTCAGCCAGGGACGGCAGTTGATCGACGCTAACAATGTCGGTCAAGGACGCGTCCGCAGCGCTGGCAACGGCTGGCTCAGGGGCCGGAGCGG
>CAZCBM010000382.1:0-2860 GCA_964496805.1 uncultured Rhodospirillales bacterium
ATCGGAACCTTCGTGCGCGCCGATAATGAAACCAACGCGGACGTCAACGACCGTGCCACCGACGCCACCCGCGTCACCGCCAGCGAATTACGCGTCAAGGTGATAGGCGAAGGCGCGAACCTGGGCATCACACAGCGCGGGCGCATCGCCTTCGCCGCTGGGGGTACCCGTGGCCTGGGCAATGCTGGTGGTCAGGGGCTGGCGCAGGACCTGATCCTCGCCGCTGAGGATCTTGACTGCGGCGTCCGGGGTGTTCATCACCCGCCGGTCGGGCCAATGGCGATAGAGGTCCGCCCCCATCTCCGACCAGACAGCCAACAAATCCCGACGGGCTTTCCGGGGCAGGGCCTCCACTTGGCGCCGGAACTCGGCATCCCGCATGCAGTCGCGGAACACCAGCACCACGCGGGAGCGGATCAGCCAGGGCGGCGGTTCCTGGGCGGCCAGGGCGGCGGTGACATCCCGCTCCACCGCCACCAGGTCAATGCCCGGTTGTGGCGCATTTAAGCGGTCCAGCAAGGCATCCACGGCCGCACGGGTGCTGTCCTCATAAAGGCGGTAGCGCTCCGGCGTCAGGGTCTTGGGCAAATTGGCCAGACAGCGCTGGAGCAGATGATCGGCGTGCAGCGGCGGCAGGGCGGGCAGCGACATCGGACAGGGCTCAAGCGGAGGGGCGAAGGAAGGGAGAGGGCGACCAAGCGCGTCAGGCGACGCTGGGTGCCTGGGGTCTCATGCGCCTTTCTTAGCGGCCGCCGCAGCGCAATGCCAGTGTTGGGGTGGCCGTCACGGTAATCCAGGGGGAGCATACAGGGCCAGGGCTTACCCCGGCAGCGCAGGCAGACAGCAACAGGGCCAAGGGGGAACAGGACAAGCCGCAGCGCCCAAGACGCAAGAGGCAAGGACAGGCGGCAGAGCGATTGCTCCCCCCCGCCCGACTGACGTAGGGCCGGGGGAGCTGTTCCTTATCTGATGCCGAGCCAGACGAGATCGCCCATGCCACGCACCATCCTCATCGACACCGACCCCGGCCAGGATGATGCCATCGCCATCCTTCTGGCGCTGGCGCACCCCGATCAACTGGAGGTGGCCGCCATCACCACTGTGGCCGGGAATGTGCCGCTGGACCTCACCACGCTGAACGCTTGCAAGGTACGCGCGTTGGCCGGGCGCCCCGACGTGCCGGTCCACGCCGGCTGCTCGCGCCCGCTTATCCTGCCGTTGCACACCGCCGAGGCGGTGCACGGCCCCACGGGGTTGGAGGGCAGTGACTTGCCCCCGCCGGACCGCGCGGCCCAGCCCGGTCATGGGGTGGATGTCATCATCGACACCGTGATGACGCGCCCGCCGGGATCAGTCACCCTCTGCACCCTGGCGCCGCTGACCAATGTCGCGCTGGCCATGGTCAAGGAGCCTCGGATCATCCCGCGCCTGGCCGGGGTGGTGACCATGGGCGGTGCCTTTTTTGCCGGCGGCAATTCCACCCCCACGGCGGAGTTCAACATCCTGGTGGATCCCCACGCGGCGCATATCGTGGTCAACAGCGGCGTGGACCTGACCCTGATGCCGCTGGATGCCACCCATCAGGTGCTGACGACGCCGCCCCGCCGCGCCACCCTGGAGGCCATCGGGACGGAAGTGGCCCGCCAGGCGCTTGGGATGATCACCTTCTATGATCAGTATGACATGGACAAATACGGCTGGCCCGGTGGGCCGTTGCATGACCCCTGCGTCATCGCCTGGTTGCTGGCGCCGGCGTTGTTCCAGGCCAAGAGCGTTGCGGTTGATGTGGAGATCAACAGCCAAACAACGCTGGGCATGACGGTCTTCGACTGGTGGGGGGTGACCGGCAAGCGGCCCAATGCCCGGGTGGTGCACAGCGTTGATGCGGAGGGCTTTTACGCGTTGTTAACCCAAAGTCTTGCAAAACTTTAACCATCGCGGGGGCTGTTTACCCCGCGGACAGGGAGATTAAGCGCTCCTCTCCTCCGGCCAGAAGGGTCCCCATCATGGAACTGTCCATTCTCAACCCATCCAACCGCCGCGCCCACGTCATCGTTTTCGGCAACGAGAAGGGGGGCTCGGGCAAGTCCACGGCAGCCATGCATGTGGTGGTGGGTCTGCTGCGCAACGGCCTGAAGGTCGGCAGCATTGACCTGGATGCCCGCCAGGGCACGCTCAGCCACTACGTCACCAAGCGGCGGGAGCGGGCGGAGAAGTTGGGCGTCAACCTGCCCGTGCCCACCCACCATGCGGTGTTCCGCTCCACCTTGGGGTCGGTGGCCGAGGCTCAGGCCGAGGAGCGTGAGCGCTTGCAGGCGGCCCTGGAGGATCTGGCGCACAGCCATGATGTGGTGATCATCGACACCCCCGGGTCCGATCAATATCTCTCCCGTCTGGGGCACACGGCCGCCGACACGCTGGTGACGCCCATCAACGATAGTTTTGTCGACCTGGACCTGCTGGCGGAGATCGACCCGGATACGCTGAAGGTGATCCGGCCCAGCGTCTACAGCGATATGGTCTGGGAACAGCGCAAGGAGCGGGCCCAGAACCGCCAGCGCCCCACCGACTGGATCGTCATGCGCAACCGCCTGGGCCACACCCACGCCCGCAACAAGGAAGACGTCAGCAAGGTCATTGATGTGTTGCAACGCCGTCTGGGCTTCCGTGTGGCGCCCGGCTTCGGTGAGCGGGTGATCTTCCGCGAGTTGTTCCTGAAGGGGCTAACGATGTTGGACATCCGGGAGAGCGACGAGACCCAACTGAGCATGTCCCACGTGGCAGCCCGGCAGGAAGTTCGCGCGCTCTTGCGGGCCATCGGCGTCACCAAGGAGGCGCTGCAGCGCCAGCGCGCTGCCAC
>CAZCBM010000383.1:0-2856 GCA_964496805.1 uncultured Rhodospirillales bacterium
CCGCGGTCTTCGCGCGCTTGATGTGGGCTGCGGCGGCGGCCTGTTGAGCGAGGCGCTGGCCCGCCGAGGGGCGACGGTGACGGCGGTGGATGCCGATGCGCAGGCCGTCGCCGTGGCCCACGACCATGCAGAAAAAGGGGGGCTGAGCATCCGCTATCACGCGGGCGAAGTGGGCGCTCTGCCGGAGGAGGCCACGGATTTCGATCTGGTGGTGGCCTCCGAGGTGATGGAGCATGTGGCCGATGTGCCGCTGTTCCTGGATCAGTTGGTGGCCCGGACCCGGCCCGGCGGCTTGGTGGTGGTGACGACCCTCAACCGGACGGCGCAGTCCTTCTTGCTGGGCAAGCTGGCGGCGGAATATGTGCTGGGCTGGGTCCCGAGGGGAACCCATCGCTGGCGCCAGTTCCTCAAACCCTCGGAGGTGGCCCAGGGGCTGACGGAGCGGGGCTGCCGGGTGGTGAGCATCAAGGGGATTGTGGTGCGTCCGGGGCTGCGGGGGCCAAGACTGGTGCTGGATGACCGGGACACCAGCGTCAACTATGCCTTGGCAGCGGTGAAGGCCCAATAGCCAGCCTGCCGTGAGGCGCTTTCCCTCAGTCTCAGCGCCGCGACGTTCTTAGCCCCATAAGGGGTGTGGCCCGAGGTTGGGGCCTCGGGCCACACGGTTTGAGGGATCAGACAGTGCGAGAGATCAGAGGGGGCGAGGGATCAGAAGTTGCCTTCAACCACGGTCAGGCCCAGGGCATCCCAGGCCAGCATGCCGCCGCGATAATACTGGACTTTCTCCATCGGGAAGCCTTCGCGGTCCATGGCCCGGATGGCCATCGGGGACTGCGGACAGACAGGGCCGTTGCAGAAGGCAATGACGGTCTTGGCGTTGGTGCAGTTCCAGTAATCGCCTTCTTCGGTGCAGCCCAACTCATCCAGGCGGCCGACAACTTCGGTGTAGGGGATGTTCACCGCGGTGGGGATGGTGGCGTCCACGAACCAGTCGATCTCGCGCATATCGATGACCAGTACATTGGGGTCGTTCAGACCTTGCAGAACCTCGATCTCACCCACCGGGGTGACGCCGGCCACGGGCACCATGGGCTGCAGCCAGCCACGGTTCTTGGCACAGGGGGTCATGATGCGGGTGATCTCGATATCGCCCTCCGGGGTATTGACGGTGAAGGTGGTGTCCTCGTCAATAATCCGCAGGTGATCGGGCTCTTCCGCCAAGGTCGGGGCAGCGGTCAGGGCAACCAGGGACAGGGCAGCAATCAGAGTGCGCATGGGGGCGTTCCTCACAGGTTTTGGGGGCGCAAAGCGGTCATGCGTTCTGGTGAAGCACGCAGCCGTCTTTGAGATTTTGATGTCCGCACCATGGGCGGCGGTCGGCGATCACGCCGACGCCAAGGCGCTTCGGGGGCATGGCTCTTCGTGGCCATGCGCGAAACGCTATGATTGCTCCCCCGATCCGGGAAAGATGGCAAAATGCTTATGCGGCAAGATACCACAGACAGTTCGCGGTAAATAACATTCCACGAAACCGAAGCGGAGATCAGACCGGGCGCAGTTCTGGATGGCTGTGGGGGCGACGGCGGGGGGCTGGTGTTGCGTCGTTGCTCTCCGGTCGTGGCCCCTTAGGCTCAGCAGCCGCTGCCCGCAATTTGGCGGTCCATCCCTCCTGGCTGGCATCGGCGGACTGGAGGTGGGCTTGCAACGGGCATTGACCCCCGTAACGCTCGTCGGCCAGTTCCGGATGGTCGATGTAGGGATTGCGGTTGCCCTGCCAGCGCTCAACGGCGTCGTTGCGCGCCCGTTCGCGGTCGTCCGGTGGATCCTGATGGTGCCAGGCCAGCAGGGTGCACAGGTTGCCCATGGTGTTCTTCTTCTTTGATGGGCGTCCGGGCTCAAGGTGCAGGTCCGGCTCATTGCCTTCGCCGGAATAGCGCGTCTCCATATACATCAGCGCGCGGGCGATATCGCCCTTGATCTCATCGGGTGGATTGAACCCGTCTGCACTGACGCTGGCACCTGGCGCATCATCAATGGGGCGGCCCTTGGTGTTGGTGAAGTCCAGGCTTCCGCGCGAAGAGTTCACCGTCGCATCGGCCGGCATCAGATGGTGCAGGTCGCTGCGCATGGGCTCGCGCTTGGCACCCCGGCTCTGGGGCCAGAGATGTTCACGGTTCCAGCCGTTGCGGCTGTCCTGATTGACCCGGATGTCCTTGGGCTGGCTACGCTGAGCATAGAACAGACGAATCTTGCTGGGATCCTCGGGGTCCTGATGCGTGTCGGCCAGCGCCTCCCAGGTGCCCCGATAACCCACCGCCTTGTGGCCCTCTCGCAGGTCCGGCATCTCAGCGGGGGAGGAGCCGGAGGGGGCTGCTGTGGGCAGGGGGGCCGCTGCCTCCTCCGTCTTCGGGTGCCGCTTTCGGGAACGAAGAGCCTTTGCCATGGGCGTACCTTCCTGCTGGGAGGAGCGGGAGAAGACCTACAGCAGTGGAGACCGATTTGGTATCGGCGCCCCTGCTGTGGCTTACGGGTGGTCGCTCGGATGATCCCCTCCGTGGCGTTGCCACTTCGGGGTCCTACGCTCTGAGGACAGCGCTATAGCCATGCAAGAATGCGCCCGTCGCCTCACGGACAAAGGGGCCAGGATCGGGCGAAAGTGTCGAGGGCTGGCGCGGGCGCTGCCGACGGGATCAACGGATCAGCAACCGCTGGGCCAGGGGGCGCCAGTGCTCCAGGGGCGGGACTGGCAGGCCTGGCACCTTGGCCTGATCATCGATCCGCCGCAGGGTTACTGCCGCCTGCCAGCCGTCCAGGGTCTGGAAGGTCGCCACCTCCGCTGCGCCCATGGGGCCGCCC
>CAZCBM010000384.1:0-2853 GCA_964496805.1 uncultured Rhodospirillales bacterium
ACCCCCCTCCCATGACACGTTCCGCCACCCCGCGCGCTGCGGCGCGTGCCCAGCGCTGGCCTTTGCGCCACCGTTGAGGCTGAAAGAGAAGGAAGCCAAGCCATGACCCCCATGTCCGATCGCGGTCTCGCCCCCGAGGCCCCCACCCGCTCCCTCGCCATGACCGGGGCTGAGATTGTACTGCGGGCACTGCGCGATCAGGGCGTAGAGGTCATTTTCGGCTATCCGGGCGGGGCGGTGCTACCCATTTATGATGAACTCTTCAAACAGAACGATATCCGTCACATCCTGGTGCGCCATGAACAGGGGGCGGTCCACGCCGCGGAGGGATACGCCCGCTCCACCGGCAAAGTCGGGGTTGTCCTGGTGACCTCTGGCCCCGGCGCCACCAATGCCGTGACCGGCCTGACGGATGCGCTGATGGACAGTATCCCGGTGGTCTGCCTCACCGGTCAGGTGCCCACACATGTGATCGGGACCGACGCGTTTCAGGAATGTGACACGGTGGGGATCACGCGGCCCTGCACCAAGCACAACTATCTGGTGAAGAGCGCTGATGCCATGGCGCGCACCATCCACGAGGCGTTTTATGTCGCGCGCACCGGGCGCCCTGGTCCGGTGGTCGTGGATATCCCCAAGGATGTGCAGTTTGCCACGGGCAGCTATATCGAGCCGGCCGAGGTGCGTCATCGCACCTATCGCCCCCGGACGGAGCCAGACCAGGCCCTGGTGGAGCAGGCTGTGGCGTTAATGGCGGGTGCCCGCAAGCCCATCTTCTACACCGGCGGCGGGTTGATCAACGCTGGCCCCGCAGCGTCTGAGGCCATCACGCAATTGGTCCATCGGACTGGTTTTCCCTGCACGTCCACCCTGATGGGCCTGGGCGCCTTTCCCATGGGCGACAAGCAGCATCTGGGGATGCTGGGCATGCACGGGACGTACGAGGCCAATTTGGCCATGTACAATTGCGATGTCATGATCAACATCGGGGCGCGGTTCGATGACCGCGTTACCGGGCGCCTGGATGCGTTTAGCCCGGGCAGCACCAAGATCCACGTGGATATTGACCCCTCCAGCCACAACAAGACGGTGCGGGTTGATCTGCCGATCGTGGGCGATGCCGGCGTCACCGTGACCCGGATGCTGGAAGCGTGGGAGCGGACCGGCGCCGCGGCCAAGGTCAACCAAGCCGCCCTGAAGAACTGGTGGGCGCAGATTGACGGATGGCGCGCGCGCCAGTGCCTGCGCTTCAGCCAGGGCAGTGATGTGATCAAGCCCCAATACGCCTTGCAGCGTTTGCAGGCGGTCTGCGATGCCCGTGGCATCGAACCGTTCATCTCCACCGAAGTGGGCCAGCACCAGATGTGGGCGGCCCAGCATCTGCGATTCAACTCCCCCAACCGTTGGATGACCTCCGGCGGGTTGGGGACCATGGGCTATGGTTTCCCAGCAGCCATCGGGACCCAATTGGCCCATCCGGACGCCCTGGTGGTGGATGTGGCCGGGGAAGCCAGCATTCTGATGAACATTCAGGAACTGGGGACCGCGGTTCAGTACCGGCTGCCGGTGAAGATCTTCATCCTCAACAACCGCTATATGGGCATGGTTCGCCAGTGGCAGGAACTGCTGCACGGCAGTCGCTACTCGGAAAGCTACTCCGACGCTTTGCCCGATTTCGTGAAGTTGGCCGAGGCATGGGGCGCCAAGGGCATCCGGATCACCGATCCGGCCCGCCTGGACGAGCAGATCGAGGAAATGATCGACCATCGCGGTCCGGTGCTGGTGGATGTCGCTGTGTGTGACAAGGAAAACTGCTTCCCCATGATCCCTGGCGGCTATGCCCACAATGAGATGCTGTTGGGCCCCGACGACGATAAGGACCAAAAGAAGACGGAGGAGGGCATGATCCTGGTGTAATCCAGGCTCCTGCCACCTTGCCCGGGCCGCCGTTTCTGATAAGACGCCGGATCACCCCCTTGGGGGATCCGGCCCCTGTCCTCCGCGCCGGCCCGTCCCCGATTGCGTTGCCTTTTGGAAGCCTTGTCCCGTGACTCAAGCCCCCCCCCCGATTGAACGCCACACCATGGCGATCGTCGTTGACAACGAACCCGGCGTTTTGGCCCGCGTCATCGGCCTGTTCAGTGGCCGAGGGTACAATATCGAAAGCCTGACGGTGGCGGAGGTGGACCAGGCCAAGGCCATCAGCCGCATCACAGTTGTGACCAGTGGCACGCCGCAGGTGATCGACCAGATCCAGGCACAACTGGGTCGCCTGGTCCCCGTTCACAGTGTCCACGACCTGACCGATGAAGGCCCCAGTGTCGAGCGGGAGTTGGCGCTGATCAAGGTGGCCGGTAAGGGAGAGAACCGGGTGGAGGCGTTGCGCGTCGCCCAAGTGTTCCGTGCCCATCCGGTGGACGTGACCATCGAGAGCTTTGTGTTTGAGATTTCCGGCGCACCGGACAAGATCGACGCCTTCGTGGACATCATGCGCCCCTTGGGCCTGGTGGACATCTCGCGCACCGGCATCGCCGCCATGCGCCGCGGCGCCGGAGCGCTCTGAGCCCCGTATCCCCGACTTAAATCAACCCCAAGCCCTTCCGGGAGGAAACCCCCATGCGCGTCTATTATGATCAGGATGCCGACGTCAGCCTCATCAAGGCCAAGAAGGTTGTGATCTATGGCTATGGCAGCCAGGGACACGCCCACGCCCAGAACCTGCGGGACAGTGGTGTCGCCGAGGTGACCATCGCGCTGCGTGCCGGCTCCGCCACTGCGGCCAAGGCCGAGGCTGCCGGCTTCAAGGTCATGACCCCCGCAGAGGCCGCGGCCTGGGGTGATGTCCACATGATT
>CAZCBM010000385.1:0-2840 GCA_964496805.1 uncultured Rhodospirillales bacterium
TCATTAATGCCACCCAAGCGAAAGCCCTTGGACACCTGGGCGTTCAGGTTGAGCGGACCGGGGCGGCGGCGGCCGCCCCGCGCTGCCTGTTTGCGCAGCCCAGTCTCGCAACCTCTCGCCTGCTGGATGCCCGCGCCCTTTCCAACGGGCTGATTGCCGTGCTGGCAGAGCCGGGGGGCCTTGCCTTCTATCATCGCTCGGCCCGTCGCTGGTGGACCAGCCAACCCCAGATCGAGGGTGAGCGCCTCGCGTTGACCGAAAGCCATCTGGTGGTGATCGAGGGTGACAATGGGCAGGAGACCGCCTTCACCCTGATCCCCCGGAACACGTTGGTGCCGCCGGTGGATACCTGTCGACAGGGGCCCATGCTGGTGCGGAGGGAGCGGTTCCCGGTGGCGGGTGTGGCGGTGCGGGAGGGGGACCCCGCCCGTGACGATCCGGGCGCGATCCTGTGGGTAGAGCCTGAGGGCGGGCGGGTCCTCAGCCGGACAGGCAACAGCCGCACGGTTCTGCTGGACCCTGATGTCGGTCCCGAAAAGGCTCCGATGCTCAATGACTTGCGCCGGGTCTTTAGGCTTCCGGACGGGGCGCTGTTGTTCACCACACAGGCCGGTACCGTCTGGCGTTATGGCCCCACTGACCGTCAGTGGTCCCGCAGCGATGCCGACGTCGGTGGTGCCACCGTGCTGGAGGCCGTTATCGAAGGGGCTGAGGAGGGCCGGCCGGTGCTCAGCCTGTTGCTGTCCGGTCGGGGCGGCGTGGCCTATCCCATTGACCCCGATACCGGCGCGCTCGGGCAAGGAACGGCGCTTTCGCCCCCGCGGGTGCCCTCCCTGGGTATTGGCGGAACGGTTCGGGATGCCGCGATGCACCAGGGCCGGTGGGCCTTTCTGTTCGACCGATCCGTTTATCTGCTGGAGCCGGACACCGGCAGTTGGCGCGCCAGCCTGACCTTTGACACCACCGACGCCACCCGTCACCTGGCCACCTTGGGCGGGGTCACCATTTTGGTGGAGGAGGACGGCGCGGTCTGGCGCATACCCCTGTCGCCGGACTCAGGGCGGCCGGTGGCCAGCCTGACACAAAGCCTCGCCATCCGCCGTCAGGAAGGGGAGGCGCTGGCCCTGGGGGATGACGGCCGCCTGTATCGCCTGGAGGCCACCGGGGCGCTTTCGCGGTGCCAATTGTCCCTGCAAGGTGCGCGGTGCGAGAGCTTGGCGCCCCCGGCGCCCTTGCTGGATCCCGATGAGGTCCGGGCGGCATGGCCCTTGGGACAGGGAGGATATGGCACTGAGGGCGGGGCAACCGTCCTGTCCCTGGATACGGGCCTGGGGATCCTGCGCACCGGCTCCTCCCGGGTTCAGCGAATCCAGGGGCTGGCGGCGCAAGGCGGGGTGGCGCAGGTGCGGCCCTGGTCCCCTGATCCCGCGCAGCCCAAGGGCCTGTTGATCCGGCTGCAAGGTGGCGCCCTGCTGAATGTGGGCGCTGACGGGTCGGTGCAGGGGCTGGCGCGCTCAACGGCCGCCATCCGCATCGATGCGCAAGAGCGTCTGTGGGCCTGGATCGAGGGTGAATGGCGCCTGCGCCACCAAGGGGCCTTTGTCTCGGCAGAGGAGGCGTTGGGCGACCTCAGCACATCTATCGTCGCCCTCAGCATCACTGACACCCGGCCGCCCCTGGCGCTGACGGCGAACCGCTGGGTGGTGCCCCTTGTTGCCAAGGGGCCGGAACCCGCCCTGGGACAGTTACCTGACACACTGGACCCCTCCCAGGTGACCGGCTTGGTGGGTGACCCTGACGGGTTGGCGGTCTGGGTGCAGCAAGGGGGGGATGTGGTTCGCTACGCCCCTGGCCCCTGTGCCGAGGGCCAGGACGGCTCTTGCTACACATCGGGCCAGCAGCTCACCCTGCCTCGGCCTGCGCCATCCCCCCTGGACCAGCAGAGGGACGCGCCGGAGGACGAGCCCTCGGCAACCGTGGAGGGCATCCCCGCCCCCTTGATGGGGCTGGCCGACGGCGGCGACGGGACCTGGACGCTGTGGTCAGAGCAGGGTGTCTTCGAGGCTCCCCAAGGCCAGGAGTCCGCTATGGCTGTGGCCAGCGCCAAACCGGTGCCCATGGCCCCCGTCCAAGCGCGGGAGGCCTGGGACGATCTCAGGCGCTTGGTGCGCCCCCGGGGCGATGGGCGAATGGCCGTTGCCCCCTTGACCGCGTTTGATCTGCGTCCCGGCGAGGGTCTGCGGGCGGTGGGAGACGGGATCGACCTGTTCCTATCCTCTGGCGGAGGGATCGACCCACAACCCTGGGCGCCGCTGGAGGCGCCCTGGGTGCGCTTCGATCGGCCAGCGCGCCAGATGCTGCTGTTGCCCCAGGATGGTGCCGACCCCGTTCCTGTCCCGTCCGGTAGCTTCTTCCAAGACGGGGTGATCCCCCCGTCCCGTGCCGCGTTGCCGGTGGCGTTGGATGGCTCCCGCATGCTCTTTGCCACGCGTTTGGGTGTGTGGCAGGCGGACAGCTACCGTCCTGGCCTGCGGGACCTTCGCTTCCAGCCCCTGGGCCTGACCGGGGCCGTTACGGTGGCCCATGGCGCCCTGCGCACCGCCGACGCGGTGTTGTATCGCTGGCGTCCGGACCCGGCGGAACAATCACCGGACCAGCGCACGGTCACCCTGGATCGCCTGCTGTTTGTCGAGAAGCCGGGTCAGGGGGGTGTTACCGTCCTTGTGGATCAGGAGGGGCAGCGCCGCCCCCTGGCGCCCGCTCAGGCAGGGCTGCCCACCGACGATATCCTTGATGTGGGATGGATGGAGCAAACGCCGATGCTGTTGAGCCCCTTGGGG
>CAZCBM010000386.1:0-2814 GCA_964496805.1 uncultured Rhodospirillales bacterium
CGCCCGCGTGCAGCCGTCCACGGCCGCGATCGCCTGGGGGAATGACACGGGCCGCTATGCCCGCAATGGCCGGTGTGATGACCCTCGCTTCACCGGCCCCGGGGTTCAGCCGCCGTTGTTTGTGGACGATCGGGGTCGCGATGCCACGGACTGCCGGACCTTGTTCCAGCAGGGCGAGGTGTTCTGGCGCCGCACCGATCTGGATCGCAACGACAATATGGGCAGTCATCGCGGAATCGCTTTCGGCACCAACGCCGGGCAGTACCCCTATGACGGGGAATGCGATGATCCCCGCTTCACCGGCGATGGCATGGCCTCAGAATTGAGCGAGGCCAACACATTCCGCGATGCCCTGGATTGCCTGGAGTTGTTCCTGGATGGCCGCATTCGCGCCCGCTGACCCGGGGCTTTAGGCGGCGGCCGATAGGGCTTTATGGCTCCGGCACCCGCAGACTGCCTGCCATCAGCGGCACCGCTGTGCCACCCAGCCACACCTGCGGCGCTTGGCCCGCCAGGGCGGGCTGGAACCGCATGAGAAGGGTGGAAGGGCGGCCCACCTGTGCCCCTTGGCTCAGCCGCAGGGACCCCACCGGATAGCCCCGCAAACCCAGCAGCCCCGTCAGCGCGGCAGCCGCCGATCCTGTGGCCGGATCCTCGCCGATGGGATGCCCTGGCCATAACATCCGGGCGGTCAAGTCCTCCGCCCCCTCCTGCCAATGATAGAGATAAAGGCAGTCGGCCCCTGTGGCTTTCAGCGCTGTAAGGGCGGGCTTTGGCGCCAGAACGGCAGCCGCCTCCAAGGCTTCCAGCGTCCGGACCCGGGCACAAACGAAGGGCAGCCCGACACTGGCCAGGACCGGGGCGTCCGGTTCCCCGGCCAAGTCATCCACCGCAATGCCACTGAGCGCGCTCACCAGGGGGGGATCCACTGCTGCCCCCATCGTGGGCGCTGCCAAGGCCTGGACCCAGACCTCCGCCTCTGTGCCCGGTAGCGTGGACCGCTGGACGTGCACCGGCAAGGTGCCGCCGGTCAGGGCCAGTGTGAGGGTGTCGCCGGTGATTTCCTGACTGAACAGGGCGCGGCGACCGGCAATCATGGTGGCGGTCCCGACCAGCGGATGGCCGGCAAAGGGCAACTCACGGGTGGGCTCAAAAATGCGCAGGCGGGCCGTGGCCTGGGGATCGGCAAACAGGAAGACCGTCTCCGAGTAGCCAAACTCCCGGGTGATGGCCAACAAGGTGGCCTCGGGCAATCCGTCAGCCCCAAACACCAGGGCCAGGGGGTTGCCGCAGAAGGGCGTGTCCGTGAAGACATCCCAGGTTTCGTAGCTGAGCGTGCGAAAAGCGCTCACGGCAGCACATCCTCATCCTTTGGGGGCGGATCCTTCGGCGGGTGGGGCTTCGCCGGTGGACCTCCATCAGGCGAGCGATCGGCGAAAACAAACAGGCTGTAGCCGATGAAATTGGCGATGGGGACCGCGACCACGATCACGGCCAGGGCGATGCCATAGTGAATACCCCATTGGGTGGCGGCCTCCATCCAGCCCACGGACAGCGCCCAGGTGCCACAAGTGATCACCAGGAAACGCAGAAAGGTGACGCCTTGAGGGGTGCTGTTGAACGCCAGCGCTTGTCCGAAGAAACTGACCAGGACGCTGACCGGGAAAGCAATGGCCGCCGCCAGGGTTTCATCGGTGGCCAGGCCTTCCACCAGCAGGACAGCCAGCCCGATATAGGTGCCCGTGGAGGCGACGCCGGCTGTGCCAAACCGGACCAGTCGGCGCAGCGTGGCCGGCGACAGCGGCAGGATGGCGCCACCCAGCCGAACGCCCAAGTCTTCCAGCGCCATCCATGCCCGCACCAGCCACCGGGGCGGTGGGCGGCCAGCCCTGGGGGCAGGCGACACGGTGGGTTGCTCCTCAGCCATGATGCGCCTGCCCCCTCCCGCCCCAGATGTTGGGTGCGCGATGCCCTTAGGCAGCGCTCAGGCTGTCATGGATCCAGGTGGCGATGTCGTCCTTGGCGGCGGCCCCCGGCTTCACGGCCTTCAGGCGCCCTTGATCAAACAGCATCAGCATCGGGATGGCCCGGACATCGAATTGGCCAGGGGTCTCCGGATTGTCCTCCACGTTCATTTTCGTGAAGGTCAGTTTGCCGGTCATCTCCTGGGACAATTCTTCCAAGACCGGAGCGATCTGTTTGCAGGGGCCGCACCACTCGGCCCAGAAGTCCACCAGCACCGGGCCAGAGGCATCCAGCACATCGGTTTTGAAGCTCTCGTCAGTTACCGCCTTGATGGCGCTGTCGTCCGCGTTGCTCATGGGTCCTCACCAAAGAGTCTCATTCCGGGGCCCGCAGGCCATCACCTCACACTAATCCCGCGGCATGGGCTGGGGTCAAGCCCCAGCGAAGGAGAGGCGCTTTCGCCCAGGCGAAAACGGTTCGTTCTCCGCGGCATCTGCCATAAACCTGGGACAGACGCACTGGATCGCCAAGTCCTGTCCGTCTTAGCGTGAGGGATTGTCGGGGCGGTGCGACAGGGTATCTTCCGCGGGGGCGGTACGCCAGAGCCCCGTTATGGAGTGCACAACCGCGTCAGGCCGCCCGGAGGGACCATCAGTGTTGGCTGGCCGATCCCCGGCTTGCCACCGATGTGAGGGGTGAGCCCATGGCGTGTCTTCGGACAGCATGGCGAAACATCGCGGCAACAGGAGCCGGGTTCCAAGCGGCCTGCCTGTCTGGCCTCCGGGCTGGTTTCCTGGCGCGTCTGCGGGCCAAGTTTCTGCTGGGCCTCCGCGCCACTGGCGTGCTGGG
>CAZCBM010000387.1:0-2801 GCA_964496805.1 uncultured Rhodospirillales bacterium
GCTCAGGCCACTTTCGAACAGGGGGCGCTGGGTGCGGACCTCCCCACCGTCACCCTGTCCGCTGACGCTTTGGCCGCGGGGCTGGGGGTGGTGGACGCCTTTGTGCTGGAGGGGCTTGGCCTGGCCGCCAGCAAGGGGGAGGTGCGGCGCCACATCAAAGGGGGCGGCGCGCGGGTGAATGACGTTGCCGTGGCCGATGACCAGCGGGTGCTGGGGCCGCAGGATATCACCGACGGCGCCATCAAGCTCTCGGTGGGCAAAAAGAAGCACGCGCTGATCCGGGTGGCCTGACCCATGCTGTCCACTCTGATCCCCTTCTCCGAACCGCAGGGGCCGGAGGCCACGACCCTTCTGGACCTGCTGATGCTGGCCGAACCCCTGGCGCAACAGTTCTTCCGCGCGCCCTTGAGCGTAGAGACGAAGGCAGATGACAGCCCCGTGACTCAGGCCGACCGGGCCATCGAGGCCGCCATGCGGGCGCTGTTGGCGACCCGCCATGGGGGCGACGGGGTCTTTGGGGAGGAGGGGGGCGTGTCGGGCCCCCGCAGCCGGCAATGGGTCCTGGATCCCATCGACGGTACCCAAGCGTTCATGCACGGCAACCCGCTCTACGGCCATTTGGTGGCCTTCACGCAGGATGGCGTTCCCAGCCTGGGCGGCGTCGGGCTCTCAGCCCTGTCGGAGATGCTGGTGGGCGCCACTGGGGGCGGTGCCTGGCATGGCCGTCCGGGGCAGTGGAAGCCTGCGCGCACCCGCACAACCCAGTCCCTTCAGGAGGCCACCCTGCTGAGCACCTCGCCGGAGTTGTTCAGCGCAGCGGATCGGCCCCGCTTTGATGCTGTGGCGGCGGCAGCCCGCTATCGCCGCTATGGTGGGGATTGCTTCACCTATGTCTCTGTGGCCGCAGGCTGGGCAGACTTGGTGGTGGAGAGCGGGCTCAAACCCTATGACTACTTGCCGCTCGTGCCCATCGTGGCGGAGGCGGGGGGCGTCATCACGGATTGGCAGGGAAGCCCCCTGACCCTGGACTCTGATGGCCGGGTGATCGCTGCCGCCACCGCCGCCCTCCACGCAGAGGCGGTGGCGCTGCTGGCAGCCTGACCCTGCCGGATTGGCAGGCATGAGCCAAAAGCGGGAAGGGTTGGCGGGAGGCTGCGCCAGTGCATTTCTTGGTCCAACACCCTCCCTTGCGTCATGGCCACCCTGGCCGTGACTCTGGCCACCACCCTGGAGCCCATCCCTCATGCCTTTGCGCTTGGCCCTGCTGGGGGCCCTGACCCTTTGCTTCGTTGCCCTGGTGGTTTGGGCCATCATCACCGGTGATTTCACCGCCACGCTGGAAGCGGTCGGTCGCGACCCCTGGCTGATCGTGGCCCTGGCGGACCTGTATTTCGGCTTTACTCTGTTCAGTGTGCTGATCGTCTGGCGGGAACGCCATTGGCGGGCCGCCCCTTGGATCCTGGCGCTGATGCTGTTGGGCAACGGGGTGGCCGCGATATGGCTGCTGGTGCGCTGGTGCTGGGACAGCCCCGCCCCCCTATCCGCTCCAGGACCCTCGGCTCAATCCGCCGCCGGGTCAGGCAACTGACCCCAGAGCAACAGGGTATCGCCGATTTGTCGCGAGGCCATGGCCACCAGGGGCAGCGCCTCTGGCTGCCGGGCGTCCATCTCCGCCGCCACCACGCCCCCAGGGGCCAACCACTTTGCCTGGCTCATCGCCATCAGCGCCTTAGCTGCCAACCCCTGACCATAGGGTGGATCCAGCAACAGGAGGGACGCTGCGGGCGACGGTGGGTCGCCTGCCGGGCGGCAGGCATCAAGGCGACGCACATGGGCGCGCTCCCCCAGGTGGGTGCGTTGCAGGTTTTCCCGCACCAGCAGGAGGCTGGCAGCGGCGGTATCCAGAAACACGCCCTGCCCCATGCCACGGGACAGCGCCTCGATGCCCAACGCCCCCGTCCCGGCGAACGCATCCACCACCATGGCCCCGGAGAGGGGCTGGGCTGGATGGTGCGCCAGGATGTTGAACAGCGTCTCCCGCACACGATCGGTGGTGGGGCGCACCCGTTGATCGCGCGGCGCACTCAACTGCGTGCCCCGGGCAGAACCGGCAATCACCCGCATCACAGTGCGTCCAGCACCTGCTGTCCCAATTGCTCCTTCAACACCTTGAAGGGCACTTCCTCCACGGCCTTGCGGGGCATCTGCCCCAGCGCGAAGGGACCATAGCCAATCCGGGTCAGCCGGTTCACTTGCAGGCCCAGGCTCTCCATAACCCGCCGGATCTCGCGATTCTTGCCCTCCGTCAGGGTCACCTGCAGCCAACTGTTGGTGCGGGACTGGGTCTCGATCTTCACCAGAATGGGGCCATAGCGAACCCCCTCCACCGTGTGCCCCTGGGCCAACGCCTCCAACCTCTTCGGGTCCAGCGGTCCATAGACCCGCACCCGGTAGCGGCGGCGCCAGCCGGTGGACGGCAGTTCCAGATGTCGCGCCAGACCGCCATCATTGGTCAGCAACAACAACCCCTCGGAGTTGAGGTCCAGCCGGCCCACCGTCACCACCCGCGGCAGATGATCCGGCAACAGGTCGAACACGGTGGGGCGCCCCTGGGGATCGCGGTTGCTGGTCAGGACACCCTCCGGTTTGTGGAAACGCCAAAGCCGGGGGGCCTGAGGCTCCGGGATCGGTTCCCCGTCCAGGGTCACCCGGTCGCTGGCCTGCACCACCACCGCGGGGGTTTCCAGCACTGTGCCATTGACCGCCACCCGGCCCTCGGCAATCAGGGCCTCGGCCTCCCG
>CAZCBM010000388.1:0-2798 GCA_964496805.1 uncultured Rhodospirillales bacterium
ATCGGCGGGGCTTCCGACCCATCCTCCGGAGCCAGGCTTTCGTCGCTCAGTACGAAGGGCGGGGCAGGCAATGCCTCGTCCGGCATGGCGATGGGCTCGTCCCCGGCCTCAGGCGTTGGCTCCTCCTCGGTCTGCGGCGGCACGGCAAGGGCTGCGTCGGCCTCAATCGACCACGCTGGTGGCTCCTGCGGCTGTTCGAAGGGAGCAACGGCATCGGGCTCGGCCTCCCAGTCCTGGGGCGATGCCATGGCAGGCCCCGGCGGCAGATCCATGGGTCCCGGCACAAAATCGGGCAGCGGCCCCGGTTCGATGGCGATCTCGCTCTGCCCGGTGCCCAGAACGGTTACCCTGGCCCCCTGAAAGCTATGGCCCGTCTCCTTGCGCACCGCCTTGTGCAGGCGCTCCAGGATGCGCACGGTGGATCGGGGCACGGGGAGTTTGGCCCGCGCCTGAGCCCCTGGATACTCCACCAGCAAGCGCTTCTTTGCCCGGCCATCAATCAGCACCAGGTCCAGATAGGCGGCATCGAACACCGCACCCGCGGACTCGCGCACGGCCTCCGCCAGGATTTCCTGCAACTCTTCAATGCTCTCGGCCATGCCTCGCCCCGTGGTCTCGGTCCGCTTGCCACTGTCCCCCTCAGCGCTACTGCACCCGGCGGCGCCGATCAACGCTGGTGACCCCGGTCGCGACGCTTGTGATGGGTGGGTCGCAGGCATCAAACTCACTGGAGCCTGTTCCACTTGCGCCGCCCCCCCCGCCATTATCGCCGCAAGGGGGGCCGGGCGGGGGCGCGGCGAACCGGTCCGGTGCCCCCCGCTCCCATCCCGGCCCCCTTTGGCCAGTCTGTCTTTGGAACAAGTCTGCCGGTATCGGCCAGCAATGGAAGGGACCGGACTGATGGGAACGCGCACTCCTGGGCGAAAACCCAGCCCACGGCCGCGGTTAGGTGTTTCCCCCAAACATCCAACCGCTTTAGGAGCAAGGGGCACCAACGTCCTACCCTCCCCTCTCCTCCCCTCCCCTCTCCTCCCCTCTCCTCTCCTCCCCTCGGCCTGCGGAACCGCCATGCCCACCGTGCTATTGAGCAGCAATCACGCTCTGCCCTGGTACCGTCACTTCCCGGACGGTGACCACCGCTGGGGCGACTGGCAGTTCCACATTTGGGATGGGCAGGCGCCGCCGCCGCCCCACGATCACCATGTGATCTTTCATGATCTGCCAGCGCCCATGACGTTGGGCTGCCCCAGGGAGCGGACGCTGCATGTGGCCAGCGAACCCCCCACGGTGTTGCGCTATCACCCGCTGTTTCTGAGTCAGTTTGGGGCCTGCCTGACCCAGGACACCAGCGTCCAGCATCCCAACCGCCTGCTGGGTCAACCGGGCATGAATTGGCATGTGGGGGCTGACCCCCGCCAGGGCGCTGCCCCAGGCGCGCTCAGTTTCCGGCAATTGCAGGCGCTGTTTGAGGAACCCAAGACGAAGCCTCTCTCCGTCGTTGCCTCCAACAAGGCGTTTACGGAGGGTCATCGCAAACGCCTTGCCTTCGCCCACGCACTGAAAGACCATTTTGGCGATCGGATTGATTTCTACGGTCGCGGCTTCCGCCCGATGGCCGACAAAGTCGAGTCACTGCGGGGCTATCGGTTCCAGGTGGTTCTGGAAAACACTATTCTTGATCATTACTTCACTGAGAAAATTAGCGATTGCATTCTGGCTGGCACCTTTCCGCTGTACAGCGGCTGCCCAAATTTGGAACAATATTTGCCCGCGCAAGCCTTTTTGCGACTTGATGTGGAGGACGTGCCAGGATCCATCAGCCGGATTGAGCAGGCGTTGGCAGAGGACTTGGATCAGCTTCACCGCGCCGCGCTGCGCGAGGCCCGGGACCAACTGATGCAGACGCTGAACTTTGTGCCCATGGTGATCGCCACCTTCCAGCGGATGGCGCGCGAGGGACTGGCCCCCCTGTCACCGCCCCGTCGCTTTGGACAAACCTTGGTGCCGTTCCGCTCCCGCCGGTTTCGCTACGCCGCCAGACTGGCAGGCCCGCTCTCCGCAGGGCACCATTTGCGGCGGCTGCTTCAGGGCTCCTCCGCTCGCAGGATGCCCTGACCCCCAGGGACGGAGCCGCCCGGGGGCAGCGCCACCGCATCAGCGGGGCGCAAGCTGTCCCGGCGGGCAGTGAAACTGGTCACCAGGTGATCGGCCCCAACCGCCTGAGCCAGGGCAATCATGCGATCCAGAATGGCCCTTTGTCCGGCAACATTATCCAAGGCCTCCGCTGCATCATAGGCGCGTTTATGGGCCTGCAAGGCAGCACCGGGATTGCCCAACCCTTCCAACAGGACGGCCCGCCGGGTTTCGATCACCCCCACCTGACGCCAGGTTTCCGGGGTTGGGGGAGAGACCGCAGCGACCACGGTTGCCGCCTCCGACAACAGGACTTCCGCCGCCTTGGCGCCGTCTGGATCGCGGGCATAAGTCTCTGCCAGGGCTTGCAGCATGCGGGCTTCCGCCGGCAGGTCCTGTGCCAAGGCATAATGACGGCGGGCCTGGGTATAGGCTGTGCGCGCCAGCGGGACATTCTGCCCCCGGATCAGGGCATCCCCCATGGTGCGAAAGGTGGCGGCCAGACCAGCGGGGTCCCTGGCCTCCAGATAGACCTGCTGAGCCATGCCGGCGGTCTGCAACGCCAGATCAACCCGACCCCTTTCCATCTCGCTGCGGGCCTGCGCCAGCAGCGCTTGGCCCAAGGGCGCGGCATCGGGCAGTTGCGCGGCCAGGGCCAGGGCCAG
>CAZCBM010000389.1:0-2795 GCA_964496805.1 uncultured Rhodospirillales bacterium
CCCACCGCGGCCCGTGCGGCTGCGATTCACCGAGCAGTTGCCGTTGGCGCAGCTGCCCGTGGCTGAGCCGCTGCCACTATTGCCATTGGGGCCTGTCACACTGTTGCTGCGGGTCCAGCCGTCATCCGTGCGGGAGAAGCTGCCGCTGCCGGTGGCGGTGTTACCGCTGGGGCCGGTGCTGGTGCGACTGCGGGTGTACCCATTGTCGGTCCGGGTCAGCACCCCCTCATTGGTGGCGGTGTTGCCGCTGGGGCCGGTGACAGTGGTCTTGGAGCGCCAGGTTTGGGCATCGGCAGCGCCAACGCTCAGCATCAGGGCAGCAGCAGCGGCGGTCAGCAGGGTCAGGGAGGTACGCATTGGAAAATCCTCAGGCTTTTGGGGGGTTCGCGGACGACAGGCGGGGTTTCTCTTCCCGGGCACAGGAGGGGATCGGCCAAAGAAGGGCAGGCGAGCCCCGCCGGCCTTGAGGCAGACAGTGCCCCAGGGATGGGGAGCCATTGGGAAGCGGGTGAAACGCCCGGCAAAGAAATGTCACAGGGCCGTAACAGACCCTCCCGCCGGGGCCGGGACCCGATAAGGTAAAGGCATAGCAGTCACCCCCCTGAAGCTCCCCCCCCGCAGCCCACCATGAGCCCCGGATGAGCAGTGCCCCCACCCCCCAGCCGCTGGTGCTGGTGGAAGATGATGACGAAATCCGCCAGCTTGTCAGCGCCATGCTGACCCGGGAGGGCTTCCGGGTCACGGCCCTGCCCCGGGGCGAGGAACTGCTGCCCACCCTGCGCAGCACCGGCGCCCCCCTGGTCATTCTGGACCTGATGCTGCCGGGGGTGGATGGCCTCACCCTTTGCCGACAGGTGCGCAGTCACCTGCCGGACACGGCCATCCTGATGCTTACCGCCAAGAGCGACGACATCGACCGCATCATCGGGCTGGAGATGGGCGCAGATGACTACCTGACCAAACCGTTCAACCCCCGTGAGCTGCTGGCCCGGGTCCGGGCCATCCTGCGCCGCGCCTCCCGCCCCGCCGATGCCGGCACGCCCCATCTGCTATCCTGCGCGGGGTTCCTGGTGAACCTGGCCGCCCGGGCGGTCAGCCGCGAGGGAGAGGAAGTGGCGCTCACCAGCCTGGAGTTCGATTTGCTGGCCAGCTTCGTCGCGGCTCCTCAGGCTGTTCTGTCCCGGGATCAGCTGAGCCTCGCCACCCGTGGACATCCCGCAGACCCGCTGGACCGCGGGATCGACATGGCGGTCAGCCGCCTGCGCCGCAAGCTGACGGCCGAGGGCGCGCCGGAGAGCTTGATCCGTACCGTCCGTAACGCCGGCTATATGCTAACCGTTCCGGTGGAGGCTGTCGGTGAGTCGGCTTAGTCGCCTGGGCGCCGGGTTCATGCGGCGCTTGCGTCTGAAGAGCCTGCGTCCCGGCCTGACCATGCGGCTGGTGCTGATCTTCCTGGCCTCCGTTGTTGCCCTGCGGTGGATTGCGGCAACCGCGCTCTACATGCAGAGCACCAGCAGGGCGGCGGAATTGCGTTTGCCGCTGCCCACCCAAGTCACAAGCCTGGTCCAGTTGCTGGAAGAAGGCCCGGAGGATAGGCGTCCTGCCTTGCTGGCGGCCGTCAACGGCCCCTATTTGGCGGTGCGCGTGCTGCCATCCCTGCCCACTGCACAAGCGCCCTTCTCCAACCTGCCCGCCGTTCGGTTCCGCACAGATCTCAGCAAGCGGGTGATCGAGGGCTATTTGCAGGCGTTGGGGCCGCGGGAGGTACGGGTCAGCCTCAGTCCGGAGAGGATCAACCCCTCCCTGGGGCCGATCTCCGGCCGGCATCTGATCACGGAAGGGGAGACCGTTATTCTCATCGCGCTGAACACCGGCGAGGCGCTGGAGATCAGCACCCGACGGCGCACCATCCAGATGGATGTGTTCGGCATCCCCTTGGGCTATTGGGCGGGGGCCGCTGGGGTTACCGTGGCGCTGTTGGCGATCCTGATGGTGGGGCGAGAAGCCCGGCCGCTGGTGCGTTTGGCGCAGGCGGTAGATCAACTGAAACTGACCGGCCAGGGGGAGCCTCCGACGCCGCTGCGGCGGCGGGGAGCCCCAGAAATCCGCCAGGTGATCGATGCGTTCAACCGCCTTCAGGCACGGCTGCATCGCTTGCTTTCCACGCGCATGGCTTTGATCGGCGGCATCAGCCATGACCTGCGGACCTATGCCACCCGCCTGCGCCTGCGGGTGGACCTGATCGAGGATGACGACCAACGGGACAAGGCGGGCGCCGACATCGACGACATGATCCGCCTGATCGACGATGCGTTGCTGGCGGTGCGCTCGGGCGTGCCGGGACAGGTGGCGGAGCCAGTGGACTTGGCCGCCCTGGTGGAACACGAAGCAGAGGTCCGCCGACAGGCGGGGGGCGCTGTCCAGATCAGGCACCTGAGGGCGACCATGGTTCAGGGTGACCGGGTGGCGCTTGCCCGGGTCCTGGCCAACCTCACCGGCAACGCCCTGGCCTATGGCTCCCAGGCGTGGCTCAGCCTGGACCGCGCGCCAGATGGCGGCGCCCTGCTGGTGGTGGAAGACGACGGCCCAGGCATCCCCATTGCGGAGCGCGAACGGGTGCTGGAGCCCTTTGTCCGCCTGGAGGCCAGCCGTAACCGTGCCACCGGCGGTGCCGGACTGGGGCTGTCCATCGCCAACGGGCTGGTGGAGGCCCATGGCGGCAGCTTGCGGCTGGAGTCGGCCCCCGGCGGCGGCACCCGGGCGGCCGCCAAGAAGGTGGCGATCGACCAGCTGGC
>CAZCBM010000390.1:0-2790 GCA_964496805.1 uncultured Rhodospirillales bacterium
CCGGGGTAGAGCCACCGCCGCCCAGCAACCCGCCAATCAGGCTGCCCAGCGGATTGTTGCCGCCGCCGCTGCTGCCGCCACCGCCCAGGATGGCACCCAGGGGATTCCCACGAGCGCCACCGCTCATCAGGCCATTGAGAATGGAAGTCATGTTCATGGCTCGCCGCTCCTTATCACGTGCGCTGCTCTCTCCCAAAGGGCCCCAGTCGCGGGTACCCAAGGCCCCCTGTGTAGCGCTTACAGGGCCGCGCGCAAAGCAGGGATCAGGGGAATATCCGCCGGCGGCATGGGATAGGTGTCCAGGGCATCGGCGCTCACCCAGGCCAGAGCCTGTCCCTCGCGGGGATGGGGTGTGCCCTGCCATTGGCGGCAGGCCCACAGCGGCATCAGCAGGTGAAACTGCTCATAGGCATGGCTGGCAAAGCTCAGGGGGCTGAGATCGGCGGGCACAACCACGATGCCCAATTCCTCTTGCACCTCCCGGCAGAGCGCAGCCTCCGGCTGCTCTCCCGGTTCCACCTTGCCGCCGGGGAACTCCCATAGCCCGGCCATGCTCTTGCCCGCGGGGCGTTGGGCCAGCAGCACCCGCCCTTGCCCATCCAGCAACGCCACGGCTGCCACCAGCAGCAGGCTCATGAGCGGTAATCGGCGTTGATGGCGATATAGCCGTGGGTCAGGTCGCAGGTCAGCACCTCAGCGGCGCCTGCGCCCACCCCGACATCCACGGCAAGGGTGATTTCCTCACCCTGCATGTGGGCATCCACGGCGGCGGTGTCGGGCGCGGGAACGGCGGCGCCATGGCGGGCCAATGCGACACCGCCAATGGCGATGGACAGGTGGGTGGGCGCGATGGTTTCCCCAGACTTGCCCACGGCCATAACGATCCGTCCCCAGTTGGCGTCGCCACCGGCAATGGCGGTCTTAACCAGCGGGCTGTTGGCAATGGCGCGGCCGATGCGGCGGGCGGCAGCCTCATCGGTGGCCCCGGTGACCTGCACACGGACCAGCTTGGTGGCCCCCTCGCCATCCCGCACGATCAGCTCCGCCAACTGCCGCATCACCTGGGTCAGCGCCGCCGCCAGTGTCTCAGCGGCAAGGGGCTTGGCGCCAGTGGCGAACACCAGCACCGTGTCATTGGTGGAGGTGTCGCCATCCACCGTGCAGGCATTGAAGCTCTGATCCACCGCAGCGCTGGTCATGGCCTGAAGGTCAGCGGCCGGCACCGCGGCATCGGTGACGATGAAGGCCAGCATGGTGGCCATGTCAGGCGCAATCATACCGCTGCCCTTGGCGATGCCCTGCACTGTGACCCCGTCAACCTCGACCCGGGCGGACTTGGCAAACGTATCAGTGGTGCGAATGGCCTCTGCTGCGGTGGCCCAGTCGCTGTCGGCCAGGCCCTGCATGGCTTCTGCCAAGCGACCGGAGGCGATGGGCTCCCCGATCACCCCCGTGGAGGCCGTCAGCACCTGCTCCGGCGGTACAGCCAGAATGACGGCCGCCGCCGCCTGCGCTTCGCGCACCGTGGCCCAACCGGGCGCGCCGGTGAAGGCATTGGCATTGCCGGCATTCACCACCACCGCCCGGGCGCTGGGGTCAGCCGCCAGCGTGGTTAGGCAGTGAATGACCGGTGCCGCCCTGGTGGAGGACTGGGTGAATGTCCCGGCGGCAATCGTACCCTCCGGCAGACCCAGCAGAAGCAGGTCTGGGCGGCCCCGGTACTTCATGCCGGTGGAGGCGGTGAGGACCCGCACGCCCTCCAGGGGGGGAAGCTCCGGCGCTGTCGCAGGGGCAAGGGGTGAGCGCGCCAGCGCTTCGTGGCTCATTCTGCGGCGGATCCGTCGCTCTCAGTCTCGTCAGCCGCCGCCTCATCCGGGGCGCCTTCATCCGGGGCGTTTTCATCCGCTGGGGCCTCATCCGGGGCGTCATCCGCCCCGTCCGCCGGTGCATCCTCCTGCGTGTCGTCTGCGACGCCCGGGAGGGGGCTGCCGGAAAGGTCGTAGCGGATCACGTCCGCGCCTTCCTGCACCTGTTGCAGCAACCCTGCGGCCACGTCGTTGGCCAATTGCTGGTAGATCTGCTGGCGAACCTGCTCAAAGGGAGGCGGCTGGACGTCCCGCTTCTCCTCCACCAGGATCACATGCCATCCGAACTGGGTTTCCACGGGGGAGGTCGTATAAACGCCCGCCTCCAGCGACATGGCGGCCTCTTCAAAGGCTGGAACCATCTGGCCCTTGCCGAAGAAGCCCAGATCGCCCCCTTGGGAGGCGGTGGGGCCAACGCTCTTCTCGCGGGCCAGGGTGGCGAAGTCGGCGCCTCCCTCCAACGCCGCGATCACGGCTTGGGCGTCCTCTTGGGTTTCCAGCAGAATGTGGCGCGCGCGAACCTGGGTTTCCGCCGGCACTTCTACATACTGCGCCTGATAGACTTCGCGCAGTTTCTCTTCAGTGAGTTCCTGGTCAAGTTGGGTCTGGAGATAGGCTTCAAACAGCAATTGCTGGCGCGCCAGATCCAAACGGGCCTTGATATCCTCCCGCTCGCCATAGCCTTCTTCTTCGGCCCGGGCGACAACGATGGTGTTCAGCACCATACGGTCCACCACCTGCTCATAGATCAGGTCCAGGGGCATTTGGCGCGCCTGTTCCGGCAGCACCATCATGTAGTTCTGCAGGTCGGCCATGGTCAGCGTCGCGCCATTGACCTCCGCCACGGGCTGGGCGGGATCAACAGTGGCGGCTCGGGTTTCGTCCTGGGCAAGGGCCGGACCGGACAGGATCAGGCCCACCGCGG
>CAZCBM010000391.1:0-2790 GCA_964496805.1 uncultured Rhodospirillales bacterium
GACACTGATTCCAAATCAGTGTCCCTTGCTGTGGGCCTCCTGACGGCGATGGGGAAACCGAGCGGCGAAAAGCGCTTGCGCGTTTCCCGCCAACACGCAACCCTCGGCCCGACCCGGTCCCTGCCCGTGCAACCCGCACCCAGCGTTGGCCATCCGTGTCAGGGGCGTCCCTTCGAGTGCCGGAGCGGCGGTGGCGGCAGTGGCTTGATCCCTGTGCCGCAGAGCGGGATCGCCCCGCGCTTGCGGTCAAGGTTCTGTATAATAGGCTCGTTACGAGGCCCCGTCATGAGGTGCCGTCACGCGGTGCCGTCATCACCCTCCGCAGTTCTGCCCATCCCTCTGACGGATCCCGCCATGTCCTCCCCCCTCCTGCTGGCTGGCCATCGCGGCAGCGGCCAAACTGACGCCCCCCACGCCCGACGCGATCCACTGGCCCAGGCAAAGCCGGCCGAGAACAGCCTTCCCAGCCTCGTCCAGGCCTTCCGAGATGGGGCGGATTTTGTTGAGATCGACGCCATCCGCACCGCCGATGACCAGTTAGTGGTTACCCATGCAGACCGCCTGAGCGATCATGTCTTCGCGCCACTGCCCGCCGAGCGGGTCGGACAACTGACGCTGGAGGAGTTGCGGCGATTGCCCTTCGGCAAGAAGGGCGACGGTCGCATCGCTACGCTGGCGGAGGTGCTGGAGACGGTGGCGGCCCACGCGCCGGACCACAGCCCCATCGCGCTGAACATTGAGATCAAGGACACCAAGGGCACGGATGCCCCCCGCGACAGCATTGTCCCCCTGGTGTTGGACACGGTGGCCAAAGGGCCGTTGCCGCTGGACCGAATCCTCTTTTCCAGCTTTGCCCTGGAGGATCTAAAGGAGGTCCACGCCGCCGATCCGGCCGCAAAAATCGGCCTGCTGTTCGATCACGCCACCAGCGACGAAGGACCGATGTATCGGGGGATGGACACCCCCAGCACCCGATATCGCCGGTTCACGCCGGAGCGTCTGCGGGAAGCCATGGCGGAGGTGCCGTTAACCCATGCCCACCCGGAGATCCACAGCCTCAATGAGGCGGCGGTGGCGCAAGCCGCCCGCCACGGGCTGGGGCTGAACAGTTGGGGCCTGAAGGAGCAGACCCCCGTTCAGGATCGGGCGGCGGTGGCGCGAGCGGTGGATCTGAGTCTGCGCCATGGGGTGAGCCTGGGGGTGATCACGGACTTTGTCCCACAGATGCGGGAGGTTCTGGCACCGCACCGGCTGGACAGGGCGCCTTCAGCCAGCAAAGATCACCCTCCCAAAGCCGATGCCTTGCCGGAGCTGCCGTCCCATGGACCTGCTGTTCGCTGACGACGCCTATCTCGACCATTGCCAAGCCACTGTTGTCGCCACCGATGGCGCCCAGGTGCGCCTTAACCGCACGGTGTTCTATCCCACCGGCGGCGGCCAGCCAGGGGACACGGGGACCTTGGTTTTGGATGATGGCACCGCCTTGCCAGTGGTGGACACCATCAAGGGCGACAGCCACCTGGACGTGATCCATGTGCTGGCGGAGGAAGCGCGAACCCCTGCTGTGGGGGCGACGGTGAGCGCGCGCATCCACTGGGAGCGGCGGCACCGCCACATGCGCATGCACACGGGCCTGCATTTGCTGTGCAGCCTGGTGCCGGGCGATGTCACCGGCGGCCAGATCGGCGCCGACCGGAGCCGCCTGGACTTCAATCTGACAGCCGAGGAAAAGCCGGACAAGGAAGCGCTGACAGCCGCTTTGATGGCCCAGGTAAGCGCCGACCATGCCGTGGAGACGCTTTGGATCACAGAGGAGGAGATGGCCGCCCAACCGGAGTTGGTGCGCACCATGTCCGTCAAGCCGCCCAGCGGCGGCGGTCGGGTCCGTCTGCTGAAGATCGGCGACGGGGTGGACCTGCAACCCTGTGGGGGCACCCATGTGCGCCGCACAGGCGAGATCGGCGGTCTCCAGGTCACCAAGATCGAGAACAAGGGCCGGCAGAACAAGCGCATCGTGCTGAGCTTGTTGTAGCGCCCCCCGGGGCGCGGATGCCCCTGCCCCCCCTCCTGGCCGATAGGCCGTCGCGGCGCGATCGGAGGCGGAGGGGAGGGGCTGCACCGCGTGTGGCCCCCCAGCCAGGGATGGGGCGCGTCGCGCCAGCATGGAGCCAGCGCACTTTCCGATCAGTCTGGAGCGCATTTCGGCGAGATAGAGTCTGCACCGGCCCCGCGCCCACACTTGGCGTATCTTTGGCCGGCCACCCATTGGTACGATACCGGCGTGGGTGGCCGGTTGGGGGCGCGGGGTAGTCAAGGTAGGTGGGACGCGCTCTGGCCCACCACGCCCCTGGCAGACTGGCCTCGCCAGCCTTTATGCCACCCTGAAGCGGGAGACGGTCTGGTTCAGGCGGCTGGTCTGGGTCCGCACCGAGCCGATGGCAGCGGTATTCTCGTCCACCAAGGCAGCGTTCTGTTGGGTCATGTCGTCCAAGGTGCGGACAGCGGCGCTGATCTCCGTCAGGGCCTCCGTCTGTCGATCGGACGCCTCGGCCACGGCGGAAATGCCTTCGCCCACCGAGCCGACGGCGTTGACCAGAGTGGTCAGCACCTCAGCCGCCATTTCCACCCGCTCCGAGCCAGAGGTCACCGCGTCCGCGCTGGCTTCAATCAGCGATTTCACTTCCTGGCTGGCTTCGGCAGCGGATTGCGCCAGGCGCCGAATCATTTATTTCATCAGCCAACTTTTGGAAGTAGGTGCTGCTCGTTCTACCACAGCCAGGACAACTAGTT
>CAZCBM010000392.1:0-1158 GCA_964496805.1 uncultured Rhodospirillales bacterium
CCATACCGCCGACGCCACGGCCTGCCGCCCACCAGTGATCAGCACCCTGGGCCAAGGCGGCTCCAGCGGATCGCTTTCCGGCGCCAGTGCCCGGGACTGACACACCCGCAGCTTGGGATGAAGGTGCCGCCATACGCCCTGTAGGCGCACCCGTCGCCACTCTGGCACCAACCCCAACGCCCGTGCCAAGCCCAGGCACTGGCTTTCCGTCCCTGGTTTACCGTCGGACAGGATCCAGCAGTCCGCTGGCGAAGAAGGAGGGGGGTGCGACATGGCGGCAAATCAGCTTTCGGCAGGGGAAGTGTGGGCGAACAGACACTCAAAATGCTACGCGCTTGACCTCAGTATCGAAATTTTCTTTCCTAGGCGCTTGAGGACGCGGCCGCCAAAGCGTATGAACAGGCCGGCCAAATCCTCAACGGCGAGGCGGGTTTGGGAAAGGGTCTGATGACCATCAGGAAGAAAACATCATGAGCCCTGGCCCCCACGCAAGATCCAGCGCCATCCATCGGCGGTGGCCTCAGACCCTGGGCGTCAGGGTTTGGCACATTTGTTCTGGCGCTCTCCAGGGGGCAAAATGCGACGCGTGAAGTTGGACAAGATTGATCTGAAGATCCTGCAGGATCTGCAGAATCACGGTCGCATGACCAATGTGGACCTGGCCCGCAGGGCCGGCATATCCGCACCGCCGTGCCTGCGCCGCATGCGCGCGCTGGAGAAGGCCGGCTATATCCAAGGGTTTCATGCGCGGCTGAATGCTGAAAAGCTAGGCTACGGCATGGTTGTGTTCGCCATGGTTGGCCTGAAGAACCAGAGCGAGCAGGAGTTGAGCAAGTTTGAGGATCTGGTCCGCAGTTGGACGCAGGTCCGAGAATGTTACATGATTGTCGGAGATTTCGACTTTCTGTTGAAGATCGTGGCAGAGGACTGGGAAGATTATCAAAAGTTCCTCACAGGCGTATTGACCGCCGCTGACAATGTTGATCGCGTCAAATCAACATTGTCGATCCGTGCCAGCAAATGGGATCCGGGCGTGCCCGTGGACGTGGATCGCGGCCTTGATCCCACCGACCCCGGCCCGGCAGACGGTGACGCCTCCGGGACGTGAGGCCCGCCCCGCGAGGTCGGCGGCCCTGCCTCGGAAGCGCCACAGCAGTC
>CAZCBM010000392.1:1168-2784 GCA_964496805.1 uncultured Rhodospirillales bacterium
TGGATCGTGCCTGCCCCTGGCATCAGCGCCAGAGGCTGACCCCGATGTGGAGATTCTCCGTGATGCGCCTGATCACCCTGATGCTCCTGAGCCTGCTAAGCCTGAGCCCTTCGGCACTGGCAGACACGGGCATTCCCGCCGATGATGCCCCCCTGCCCGGTCAGCCACCGGCGGCGCTGGCTGGCCAATGGCATGGGGAGCGCTATGGCATGGTGGAGACCCTGGACTTGGATGGCCAAGGCAACTTCACCCTTGTGTCCAACGATCGTCGGATCGTCGGCGGCTATGCCATTCAGGGCCAGGAGTTGGTGCTTTTGGTGGTGGGGCATCCAGAGCCGCTGCGATTCCCCATCCTGGCTTCCGGCAGTCGTGGGTTTGCCATCATGGGGCCTAAGGGGCGTTTCGATTACGCGCTGGTGGGTCCTGCCCGACCCGGCGTTGCCCAGGAGGTCGCGCAGGCGGTTGCCGTCCTGCAGGCCCAGGTCCAAATGTCTCGAAACACCGCCTACACCCACCGAATGATGCAGCTTCAGGCGGAACACCAGGCGGCCATGTCCGCCCTGGAAATGCAACGGGCGGCCTCCCAAGCAAGCCACGATATGATCAACGAGATGTTGGGCTACGGCTCCACCACCTATGAGTATCAGTATGACAACTGACCCGCAAAGCCATCTATCGTGACCCCGCCCTCCCCCATTGCCCCGTTGCTGGCAGAGGTTGCTGGACAGGACCGGGCCGCGTTCTCCCGCCTCTACGATGCCATGGCCGGGCAACTCTTTGGCGTCCTGCTGCGTCTGTTGAAGGACCAGGGCGAGGCCGAGGATGCCTTGCAGGATGTCTTCGTGAAGGTCTGGCACAAGGCGGGGCAATACCGCGCCGATGCCCGCACCGCACCGGAAGCCTGGCTGGTGGCCATTGCCCGCAACCACGCCCTGGATAAATTGCGCGCCCGCCGTGCTCCGGCAGAGCCCCTGGACACCGTCGCTGGCGATGGCCTGGGGGAGCGGCTTGCCGATCCCTCCCCCTCCCCGGAGCATCATGCGATGGCCACCGAGAGCAAGACCAATTTGGATCGCTGCCTGGAGACCCTGCCCCTGGACCGGGCGGCGGCGGTGCGCGGTGCCTATCTGGACGGGGACAGCTATCAGACCCTGGCCGAGCGATTCGAGGTCCCGCTGAACACCATGCGCAGCTGGCTGCGTCGTGCATTGCTCAAGCTGCGGGAGTGCCTGGAGCCATGAGTGGTGAGACTGATCCCCCCATGACACCGCGGGATGGCGAAGCGGCCCTGGCGGCGGAATACGTCCTGGGCGTGCTGCCTGCGCAAGAACGCCAACAGGTGACCCAGCGGCTGGAACAGGATCCCGTGTTCGCCGCCTTGGTCAGCGACTGGGAAGCGCATCTGAGCCCCCTTAACCAGCAGGTCCAACCCGTGACCCCACCGCCCGCGGTGAAACGGGCGTTGGAAGCGCGGCTCTTCCCGCCGCCCTCCGTTGTTGTCTCTCAGCCAGGACTCTTCCCCCGCCTGTGGACATCGCTCAGCTTGTGGCGAACCCTGGCCGCCGGCGGTCTTGCCGCCAGCGTCGCACGCGGCGACGGGCGTCTTGAAAAAGCGT
>CAZCBM010000393.1:0-2774 GCA_964496805.1 uncultured Rhodospirillales bacterium
AATGGGTGGCCGGGTGGGGGCGCGGGGCTGGAGTGGACTCTATCTCACCGAAACGCGCACTGGATTTGCTGCCGACCGCTTGCCGTGACCTGGCCTATGCCTCTGGGACGCGAGCGACACGGGCAGCCCTGCGCTTGCTGTTGGCCAAAAAAAATCGCCGCCCCCGGGACGGGTGAGGGCGGCGCGACAGAGCAGCAATGGCGCAGAAAGTCCGGTCAGGCGTTGTGTTGGCCCGGCGCGCTTAGAGCACCCTCCGACCCGTCTGGCCCAGCCCGCTTCCCCTCTCGTCTACCGATTGCGATCATACCCCCCTGGGTGGCCAGGAGGGAGGGCGGGCCGGCGGTGACTCCTTTGCCGAGCAACGGGCTCAAACAGCAGTGGGCACCGATTTGGCATCAGTGCCGCTTCTGTTGCTTTCTGCTGGTCGCTCGGATGAGCCCCTCCGGGGCGTTGCCACTTTGGGGTCCTACGCTCTCCGGTAATGCCGGGCCTTGGCTCAGATGCCGTTGGGATCGTGGATATAGAAATAGACCACCGCACGACCATTGTTGCCGGGACCGGCTCCTTCGGCCGTGGCCTCGCCCCCCAGACCGGCGATGGTGTCCCAGTCAGGATCACGGCGACCGCCGGGCAATCGTTCCTCCCCGCCCTCATAGAAGCGGGAGGAGGTGAACACGCCAATGAAATTGAACCCACCGCCGCCACCACCGCCGGGGCCATTGGCGCAGCGGTAGAAGTCAACGTTGATGAAATCCTTCAAGATCCCCGCGTTGAAGGTCCCCATCTGGGGGTTGTCCTCATCGCAGTAGGCATCCGCCACCTCACGCACCACGCCGGTGCGCTCAAAATGGCCCATGTCCACGCATCGCGCGTTGGCGCGATCTGGATCCGTGCAATAGCTCATGGCCACCGGGACCGGTTGCGCTGGAGCACCGGCGAACCCTGGATTGCGCACGCAAACCTCCTCCATCCGGCACTGGCCAACCCCGGCCGCACCACCGCCGCCACTGAAATAGCCGCAGCCGCCCATGCCCCCGCCACCGGTATAGCCATACATGGTGCCGCCCAACCCGCCGCAGAAACCGCTGCCATCCTGGCCCGGCGCATCGCCGTGCCACATCGAGAAACTGGAACCCGGAGGGAAGTCCGACGGGGAGGCACCCTGCCCGTCCGCCGTGGAACTGGCGCACTGGCCGTTATAGCCACCGTATCGCGGCGGTGGCTCCGTATGGCCGAGACACTGGTCAATGCTGGCTTCGGAGGCATAGTTGGCTGAGCCATTGAAGCCGTTGGCCGGAAGGCCCTCCATGCCCGGGCCATAGGCCGCCCCGGCGCCGCCGCCGCCGCCGCCGGCAGCGACGGCCACCACATGCTCATCATTGATTTGCAAGCCGGTATACATGCCGCCGGCACCGCCTTCGCCATACCGGTCGTCCCGGATCAGGGGCAGAATCGGCAGGTCCTGGGCTTGGCGTTGTTGGTAGTACCGGTTGACGATCTGCTGGTTGGGACCGCAACTGTTGCAGCCTTGGGTCTGCGTCTGATCTGCCCCTGGGCCACCGCACCCCACCACCAGCGTGACTCGGTCTGTGGGCTCAACGCTGAGATGTTCCAACAGAACATAACCGCCACCGCCGCCATGGCCGCCGCGGTTGGCTGACCCGGTGTGGTAGACATGATCGAAGGGCATGCCAGCCCCACCGCCGCCGCCCCAGAGCTTCACCGCCATATGGGTGCAGCCCTCCGGGATCCTCACCCGGAACTCCCCCGGCTGATCATAGGTGATCCGCTGCAGCGGGCACACATCGCTTTCAACCACCGGGTTGGCGGTGGCAATGGCGACCACGGTCGGCACCAGGGCGGCGCCCAGCACAAGGGGGATCCAGTGGCGGCGGTTCAGCAACGGCATGGGTCGGCGAGCTCCCTGAAAACCGGGGGGAGGAAACACCCCTCCGCGGTCTATCCACAATCACCCCAAATATGCACGATTTTGGGAGCCATTGCCCAGGGGAAACTGCTCATGAGGGCTGACCGCCCTCACCGTCGCCTCAGCCCGGGGGGTGCTGGCGCGCCGCGGCATTGCGGTCGATGCGGTCCTCAATGCGGCTCAGGATCGCCTGCATGGTGTTTTCCCCCACAGGCTGGGCCGGATCGGTGATCATGTTCCGCTCCACTGGCTGTCCCGCAGCCGGCGCCTGGGGGCGATAGGGGGCCTGCGGAGCGGCAGCCGCCTGCCCGCTGGCGTAGGTCGGCTGCGGCGGCGAAGCCGCTGGCTGCTGCTGCTGGGCAGGACGCGCGACCGGCTGCGCGGCCGCCCGGCTGGCCAGGGCAGCGGCGCGCTGTCGCTCTGCTTCGTCGATCAGATGCTGTGGGACCTGATCATTGATACTGGTTTCCTCAAACACCGGCCCTGGCGCCGGGGCCGGGCGGGTAATGGGCTTCGGCTCAGCATCGGCTTGGGGGGCCCGAACAGCAGCGGAAGCACCCACACGGGGCACGGGCGCGCCAGCGGCAGCATCCGTTAGGTCAAGCTTGGCATTGCCAGCCGCGGCGTAGTGCAGTTCCAGCAACCTCAGGGCCTCCCGAATCACCTCGCTCTTGCTCTCGTAACGGCCAGTTGCAAAGCGGGCATCAATGAAGTGCACCAGGGCGGGGGTCAGTTGGATGTCCATGGGGGCTCTCCTGTCTCATCGGCGTGCCGGCGGGGCCAGGGGGAGCGAACGGGACAATCCCGAAGCAGGGGCTGGCTGTCCGGCGCGAGGGCGGCGGCGGCG
>CAZCBM010000394.1:0-2743 GCA_964496805.1 uncultured Rhodospirillales bacterium
AAACACGGCCTCGGCGGCCAGGATGCCGGACTTCGTGGCGGTGTGGTTGCCCTTGATCTTGGGCACGTTCAGGAAGCCCGCCGTATCGCCCACCAGGCAGCCCCCGGGGAAGGTCAGCTTGGGAATCGACTGCCACCCGCCAGCGGAGAGGGCCCGGGCACCATAGGCCACCCGCTTGGCGCCATCAAAAAGGTACCTCACAGCAGGATGGGTCTTGAACCGCTGCATCTCCTCAAACGGAGACAGGTGAGGGTTCTTGTAGTCCAATCCGATCACGTAGCCGACGGAGATCAGATTGTCCTCAAAGTGATACAGCCACGACCCGCCATAGGTCTTGCTGTCCACCGGCCATCCGACGGTATGCAGAACCCGACCGGGGACATGGTTCGCCGGGTCAATCTCCCAAAGCTCCTTGATGCCAATGCTGTAGGTCTGGGGGTCCACCCCATCGCGCAGATTGAATTTCTCGCTGACCATCTTTGTCAGGGAGCCCCGGCAGCCCTCCGCCAGGATCGTCTGTTTGGCATGCAACTCCATGCCCGGTTCAAAGGCGTCCGTACGCTGACCTTGGCGATCAACGCCCATGTCCCCCGTGGCGACCCCGCGAACAGTGCCGGTTTCGTCATAGAGAACTTCTGCGGCCGCGAACCCAGGATAGATTTCCACGCCCAACTCTTCAGCTTGCTCAGCCATCCAGCGGGCGAGATTGCCGAGGCTGATGACGTAGTTGCCTTTGTTGTGCATCTGCGGAGGGGTCGGGAGCTTGTAGCTTTTCGTTTCGGTCAGATAGAGGAACTGATCCTCCACCACCGGCACATTCAGGGGCGCGCCCCGCTCCTGCCAGTCAGGGAACAACTCCTCCAGCGACCGAGGCTCCAAGACAGCGCCAGAGAGCAGATGAGCCCCGACCTCGCTGCCCTTTTCCAGCAGACAGACAGAAAGCTCGGTGTCCGCTTGCGCGGCCAACTGCTTCAGTTTGATGGCGGCAGCCAGGCCAGACGGGCCTGCCCCCACAATGACAACGTCATATTCCATGGCGTCGCGGTCTTCGCGGAAACTCATCGGGCGATCTTGCTCTACCGTGGGCGGAATGGCTCTGCGGGCAAGATTATCACGCCTTCGCGACGATACCAGGGGGCAGGGGCTAATATATGGGCCCCCTATATTGTTGAATGTTGCGGTTGTGGGGTTTCGTTGAGTGGCGCGGCCCAGGATGGTACCCAGCGCCTTTCCATCGGCGTCGCCGATCTGGCGTGTGCGGTGATCCCTCGCGCTGCAAGCCCGAGGGCGGTTTGAGAGAGCCCCCGGCGTCAGGGGCGCAGAGTGTGCAGGGGCCTCACAGCCCTATGGTTTGGGTCGCCCCTCAGGAGGACAGGTCATGGCAGCACGCAACGTGTTGAACGTGCTGGAGGTTGAGGAATTCCTGGATGGGTTCGCCGTTGAAGGACCGGTCCGGCGCTGGTTCGGTACCGTTGCCCGTCGCTGGGTCCTGAAGAACCATGAGCCGGCCCTGGAGGTGCGGGCTGATTTGCAGGCCCGCACGGCCGCTGTCTGGGATGGCGATGGGGTGCCGCTGCGACAGTATGCCCTGGAACCCCTGCCCACCCGAGGCATCGAGGACATCGACCAGTGGGAGGCGGCGCATGAGGCCAACCGGCAGGGAGAGGCTTTGCCGGACTGGGCGCGCGCCGCCCTGTTGAAGGGGGAGGTGTTGCACATGCTGTTCCTCACCCAGGAACTGGCAGAGGACTGCGCCCTGATTGCGGACTATTTCGCCGCCCGGGAGACCGCACACCTGCACGAACGGCTGCAAAACATCAGCTATGACAGTGCGCTGATCCATGCCCGGCGCTGGCGCCAACGGGCGGACGAGGCGTTCTTGTTGCAGTTGATGAGCGACCGCGACACGCTGCATGCCTTCGCCAACGGTTTTCGCATCGTGCATCTAACCACCGCCCGCGACCTGAATGACGAGGGGCGGCGGATGAACCACTGTGTCGGTGACTATGCGGAGGACGTGGCCACCAACCGCTGCGAGATCTTCAGCCTGCGGGATGAGCGTGGCCACCCCCATGCCACCATCGAATACGTCGACGGCAAGGTCTATCAGGTCAAAGGGCGCGGCAACGGCCCCGTGCATCGCCGATACCAATGGATGGTCCGCAGCTTTCTGCACGAGTTGGGGGCGGAAGTCCTGGACGATGCGGAGAACTTTGACTGGATGGCGTTGCCGGCTGGGCAGGTGGCCCCGCGTGCGGTGGTGGATGGCATCGACATCAATCAACTGGTTCAGGCCGATGCCTGGGTGGTGGGGGACCTGGAGGATTGGACCCACACCAGCTCCGTGGTTGCAGATCTGCGCCGCGAACAGGTGATGATGCGCCTGCGCACCTTTCGCACGGTGCTGACCGAAAACTCCCGGCGGCATCTGGCCCGCCAATTGCTGCCGGGGGATGGCATGATCCGACTGGTGTCCCTGCGAACCTTGGATGTGTTTGGGGAGGCACTGGCCATTCTGGATGTGCGGGTGCCGCTGATCTATCTGGCGCTGGTGGAGGCGGGCGTGATCACCCGCCGGGATGGGCCGAGCCCGGCTAGCGTGCGCCTGGCGATCCTCAATGACCTCATGGCTTTGGCCGAGGAACGCCCGGACGCGCTGCTGCACATCGGGCGCCCGCCGCTGCCACCTGCCACCCTGCCGGGGCGGCATCGGGCGCGGATGCCGGGGCCAGTGCTGGAGCCT
>CAZCBM010000395.1:0-2730 GCA_964496805.1 uncultured Rhodospirillales bacterium
CCTGACATCGCGGTGCCAGTTCTCGGCCTCCGGCCCAACCTCGGTGTCCGGCCGACGGCTCAACACGCTGTAGGGTCGGCGGCCCGAGCCGGCCTCCAGCCGCCGCGCGGTGGCCTCCACCGATCCACTGTCCAGCCCGGTGTCCCGCCGCAACTCGTCGTCTCGCCACGCCCGCAGGGTCGCCTCCAACGCCTCCCCATGGGGATCGTAGAGCACACAGTCATCGCCATCGATTTCCACGTGATAGCGGCTCTCGCTCCACTGTCCGGCGGACGGCTTGGGGCCGTCCACCTTGACCAGATCGGCCAGCGGGATCCAACGCACGGCGGCCAGATCATCATCACCCACCGCCCGGGGTGGACGGCGGCTGCCGCTGAAATCCGCCAGATAGTCGGCGAAGATCATGTGGGCGCGCTCATCCCCGGCTTCATAGAAATCGCTGCGGGTCTGAACCTGGCGAAAGCGCTGGCCCTTGGGCGGTGTCAGGCCAGTTTCCTCCTTCAACTCCCGCGCCGCCGTCTCATCCAGGTTGCGGTCGTGGGAGAGGTCGGCCGGGGCGCCGGACCGGGGGGCCGGATCCATGAATCCCCCCGGCAAAACGCAAGTGGTGCTGATGCCGCTGTCCGGATTGCGCCATTTGGCCCACCGGCGACCCACCATCACGAAAGCTTCGTCGGTTTCCGGCGAGCGCCAGACCCCGGTGATGACCGCATTGGCCGAGGGCAGATTGTAGGGGCTGAGCTGATAGTGCTGTCGGCAAGCGCCGGGATCGTCCAAGACAGGCGTTGAGGCCGGTGCCTCCCGCAGACCATCCTGTACAAACCGACCATGCATCCCGATCCGGGCACGGTTGGCCAGCCGCACCACCAGACTGTCGATGGCCTCAGGACTTGCGCCGGCGGCGTCCACCTCCGCCACGAGCCCCTCCACCCACTGCGCCTCAGCGGCGCGGGTCTCAGGTCGTGCCGGCTTTACCCTGCGCGGCGCACGCGCCATCACTCAATCTCCTCAATCACATTCTCGCCCAAGTTGCGGAGCAGTTGCTTGCCTGCCACGCCGGACTCCAGGAAGAATTCCTGCACCTGCCAGATCTGGTCGGGCAGATAGACCTGAACGTCAAAGACGAACTCCATGCCCTCCACCCGACGGGTGAAGCAGACATAGCGGCCACTGGGCAGCTGAAACACGGCCGCCATGGGCTGCGTGTCTGGATGGCCCGGGGTGGTGTCGGGGATCAGCTTCTGCAGTTGGCTCAGTTCCGTCTCATCGACGCTGGCGGCCAACAAAGTCCCGGTGAAACCCAGATCGCGGGCGTTGTTGCGCGGCAGCACAAAACGCCGGAATCCACGAAGCTCTTCCATGACACCAATCCCCAAAGCTCAGGCAGTAAGACAAGACGCGGGTCACTTGCTGGTGAGTATGACCGCCGCACGGGAAAGTGGCCAGTCGGCTGACCTTGATCGCACCCGGGACAGAGCCTACAGACGGGGCAGGAGCATTGCCAACGGATTGGGTCTGAGAGATGCGGATTTTGATCGCGGCCGTGACCGCCGGGCTGCTGTCCCTGGGGTCGGCAAGCGCGCAAGACCTGGAAGAGGCAAAGGCCGCCCTGGCGGCGGGCAACTATGATGCCGCCGCCCCCATGCTGGCCGCCTTGGCGGACAGCGACCCAGCGGCAGCCTATTTTCTGGGCTTTCTGCGCCAACGGGGCCTGGGCGGGGCGCAGGACCTCGCCGCAGCCGAGGCGCTTTATCGCCAGGCCGCAGAAGGTGGTATCCCCGCCGCAGCCTATAACCTGGCCGTGATGGTTCAGGATCAAGACCCCACGCAGGCCCGTGCGTGGCTGGATCAAGCTGCCGGAACGACCTATGTGCCGGCGTTGCGCGCCCTGGCGTTGGCCGCCACTGAGGGAACGTTGGGGTTTGAGACGCCTGACCCGGCGGCGGCGGCCGCCTACCACTTGGAGGCGGCGGAAGCTGGCAGCATCGAAGACGCCCGGGCCGCCATGGCGCTATACGATGTGGGTGGCGAGGCCGGGCAGGACGACACGGCCTGGTTCAAGGCCGCTTTGGCCGCAGCCCTGGCCGAGGACCCCCAGGCCTATTGGCACCTCTATCAGGCTTATGAGGCGGGTCGAGGCACCGCAGCCAATGTGGCCTTGGGGCTGCCCTGGCTGCGCAAAGCGGCGGACGCCAAGATCATTCCGGCCATGCGCGAATTGGCCCTGCTGAGCGAGCAGGGGCAGGTGGTAACGCAGGATCCGGGCTTGGCCCTGGCGCTGTTTGCCGAGGCGGCCGAAGGCGGTGACCCCACCAGCCTGTTGCGCATGGCCGACGCCTATGCCCGGGGCGACGGCGTCCCGATGGATATTGATCAGGCGCTGTACTACCTGAATGAAGCGTATGGCCAGGGGGAGGCCGAGGCCGGGGTGTCGCTGGGGCGTCTGTATTTGTCAGGACGGCTGGAAGGGGTGGAGAACCTGCCCTTCGCTGTCAGTTGGTTCGATGCCGCGCGCCAGTTGCTGCCGCCAGGAGCCGATCAGGCGGAGGCAGAGGCGCTGTATCTCTCGACCCTGGGTCGCTTGCCGGACGAAGCCGCGCGAGAGACCGCTCGGCGCCTGGCCCAGGAGCATGTGGCCCAATTCCCCGCCCCGGCGCGCCCAGCCCCAACCCCGGAGCCCAGCCCATGAGACGCGCAACCCGAGGGGCAGCCCTTGGCCTTGCCCTGTTC
>CAZCBM010000396.1:0-2717 GCA_964496805.1 uncultured Rhodospirillales bacterium
AGGCAGCCAAGTTGGAGGGGGGGCTGGTGCAGATCCTATATCGCCGCGACGCGCCTCCGAGCGCAGGATCCCAGAGTGGCAACGCCACGGAGGAGATCATTCGAGCGACCACCAGTAGGCGACAGCAGGGGGGCGATCCCAAATCGGTGTCCACTGCTGTAATCGCCCTTCTGCGCTGTCGGTTCCCGTCCCTCCGGGTGGCCTCATCACGGGCAGGCGTCGCGCCTGCCGGCCCCAGAAGGCCGCCAGTGGGGCTTAAAGGGGGGGGGCTTGGAGCATGGGCATCCAAAGGGGCCACCCGAACGCTACAGCAGGGACCGACCATCCAGACGCAAAAAGGGCGCCGGAAGGGCTCCCGGCGCCCATTCTGTCTAAAAGATCTGGCTATAGGCGGGCCTTACTGGCCCAGCGCATCCAGGGTGGAGATGTCGATCTTCACGCCCGGCCCCATGGTGGAACTCAGGGTGATGCGGTTCAGGTAGGTGCCTTTGGCCCCTGAGGGCTTCGCGCGGCGGACCGCGTCGATATAGGCCATGATGTTTTCGCGCAGGGCGCTTTCACCAAAGCTGGCTTTGCCAACCCCACCGTGGACGATACCGCCCTTCTCCGCCCGGAACTGGACCGAGCCACCCTTCTGGGCCTTCACCGCGTCCGCGACATTGGGGGTGACGGTGCCCAGCTTGGGGTTCGGCATCAGGCCACGGGGACCCAGGATTTTACCCAGCTTACCCACCACAGCCATCATGTCCGGGGCGGCGATGCAGACATCAAAGTTTATGTCGCCGCCTTGGATCTGCTCGGCCAGATCGTTGTCACCCACGATATCGGCGCCGGCCTCCTTGGCCTGTTCCGCCCGCTCACCGCGAGCGAACACGGCCACGCGCACCGTTTTGCCGGTGCCGTTGGGCAGTTGGATCATGCCGCGGACCTGCTGATCCGCGTGGCGGGTATCCACGCCCAGGTTCATGGCCACTTCAATGGTCTCATCGAACTTGGCACTGGCGTTCTTGCGGACCAGGGCAATCGCCTCGTCCACCGTGTGCAGCCTTTCCGCGTCGAAGGTGGCGTACGCGCCCTTCAGCTTCTTTCCCATCTTGCCCATGATGATCAGCCCTCCACCGTAATGCCCATCGAGCGCGCAGAGCCCTCGATCATGGTCATGGCCGCTTCAACCGAGTGGCAGTTGAGGTCGGTCATTTTGGCCTCTGCAATCTCCCGCACCTGCTCGGCCGTCACACTCCCGACGGTCTGGGTACCGACATTGCTGGCCCCGCTTTTGATTTTGGCAGCCTTCTTCAGGAAGTAGGTCACCGGCGGGGTTTTGGTGATGAAGGTGAAGGACCGGTCGCTGTACACCGTGATCACGGTGGGAATCGGCATGCCGGTTTCCAGCTCCTGCGTCTTGGCGTTGAACGCCTTGCAGAACTCCATGATATTCACGCCCTTCTGACCCAAGGCCGGGCCGATGGGCGGGGACGGGTTTGCTTTGCCTGCGGGCACTTGCAGCTTGATGAAGCCCGCAACTTTCTTCGCCATGGTTAAACTCCCTTGGCATGGAATGGCCGTCCGGGGCGCCACCTGGGGTGGGCACCGGCCGGGCCAGGGATGCGTGGTGCGAGGCTGGCTCCTCTCCCACGCGCTCAGCCGCCCACCGGCATGCTAGGCATCGGGTGCCCGGCGCCGGTTGCGGCAATGAGACAGGGCGTTAGCCCTTCTCAACTTGATTGTAGTCCAGCTCCAACGGCGTGGCGCGACCGAAGATGGAGACCAGAACGGTGAGCTTGGTGCGCTCCTCATCCACCGCCTCCACCGATCCCATGAGGCTCTGGAACGGTCCGTCGGTGACCCGCACCTGCTCGCCCACCTCATAGACGATGCTGGGGCGCGGCCGCTCAATCCCTTCTTGGACCTGTTGCAGCATCCGCTCCGCCTCGCCGTCGCTGATCGGCACCGGCTTGCCTTTGCCGCCACCGCCCAGGAACCCAGTGACCTTGGGCGTGTCCTTGACCAGGTGCCACGCCTCATCCGTCATCTGCATGCGCACCAGCACATAGCCCGGCAGGAACTTGCGTTCGGTATTGATCTTCTTGCCCCGGCGCATTTCCACCACTTCTTCGGTGGGCACCAGCACCTGCTCAATCAGGTCTTCGAGGCCGCGCTTGCGCGCCTGCTCCTCAATTGCCTGTTTTACTTTGTTTTCAAAACCCGAATAGGCGTGGATCACATACCACCGCATCGGTTTCGTCGCGACCTCAGTCATGCGCCGTACCTCCGACGGGCTCAGCGGCCCAAAGACAACACGAAGTCGATGACGGTATACAAGATGCCATCAACTATAGAGAAAAAGATGGCCATGATCACCACCATGATCAGCACGAAGATCGTGGTGATCGTCGTTTCCTTACGGGTCGGCCAGGTAACCTTCTTGGCTTCCTGGCGGACATTACGCAACAACTGCGTCAGGGATTGGCGGGCCATGGGGCGAGTCGTGACCTGTTCTTCAGTGGAGGGACGGCACCGATGGTGCGCGTCCCGGGTTCAGCCTTCCGCATGTAGGACGCCCCGGCCCCAATCGCCAGTCCCTTCAATACGCCCCTGCGGACAGTCTGCGTCAGGGCGGCCCTGGGGACCACCGGCGCGCCGGGGATATTGGGGAGAAGCACGGGACAGGGATGGCACGGGTAGAGGGACTCGAACCCCCAGCCCCCGGTTTTGGA
>CAZCBM010000397.1:0-2707 GCA_964496805.1 uncultured Rhodospirillales bacterium
AGGCTGTCCACGCCCTCGCCTTCCTGCACCAGATGGGGCAGCGCGCCGCCGCCGGTCGGCGCGTCGGCGTTGGGCCGGTCCTCGGGCCGGTCCTCTGGCGTTGTCTCAGGCTCGGGCCGATCGGCGGCCATGGTCCAACTCCGGTGCCGAGGGAAGGGCGATGGGGGAACGCGGAAAACCGCTCTTCGGGGGTTATGGGCCAGCAGGCGCGATCAAGTCAAAGCGCAAGGCCGCGGGAGGGGCCGTGACGATGTGGTGAAGGCAGGAGAGGTCCGGCCACACCGTGCTTTGATAGGGCGTGCTTTGCGCGGTGGCGGGATCTGGGAATAAGCCAGGACGTGAGGCCGGGTCAGCCGGTCGCCCCCCATCTTGGCCGCTGTTGCACAGGAATCGCAGTGGCCGCCCCACAGGGAGACACAACGACAATGGGTATCAAGACACAGGTGCGCGCACTGGTTCTGGCCACCGCCCTGGTGGTCGGCGGCGTGGGTGCCGCCGTCGCGGGTGAGGAGTATCTGGGCGCCAACGGGTTGGCGGTCAGCGGCTATGATCCCGTGGCCTATTTCACCCAGGGCCAGCCCGTTGAGGGCGATGCGGCCTTCAGCGCCACCCACAATGGGGCCACCTTCCACTTCTCCAGCGCGGAAAATCTGTCCCTGTTCCAGGCCGACCCGGCGAAATATGCCCCGGCCTTTGACGGCCATTGCGCCTATGGCGCGGCGGTGAATGCCAAGGTGCCGGGTGACCCCCAGCACTGGAAGATTGTGGATGGAGTGCTCTACCTGAACGTTTCTTCCCAGGCGCAGAAGCTGTTTGATGAGGATGTGGCCGGCAACCTCCAGTCGGCCGAGGCCAATTGGGTCAGCCTGGAGCCAAAGCCGGCAGCCGATCCGAAATAAGCCCCGGCGATTTTGCCTGTCAGCATGAAATAAAGGGCCGGATGCGGGGAGCATCCGGCCCTTTTTGCACTGTTAAAGCCCTTTGCGCGGCAAAGCAGTCATTGCCAGCCCGCGCCCCCTCCGGGCGTAGCTTTGGCCGGCTACCCACGGGAGTATGATCGCAATGGGTGGCCGGGAGGGGGCTGGGCCAGACGGATTGCCAAGTGCCCTAGGATGACCCTGTCAGGAACCGTGGTTATCCAAGCGCAAACAGCGATCGGCATTGTTTGCCGACACCGAGGGTTCCGTTGAGGCAGGGGAGGTCAGGCGGCTTCCTGAACGGTGCCGTTGGTGTCCTCACCGGCCATGAACGCCATGATGATTTCCAGCGTGGCGGCAAAATCTTCCTCGCAGGCCAGCGTCAGAAGCTCGCCATCAACGCTGTGGGTACCGTCGGCAACATTGCCACCGTTGCCGGCCACGTCTTCGGCCAGTTTGGCCGGCACGGAAACCGTGCGCTGGGTCATGCGCTCGGCAGCGGCCAACAGGGTGACGCCTTCGTTCACCATCACGGTCTTCTTCTGGCCGTCCAGGAACGTGCCGATGATCCGGGCGGTGTGCGGGTTTTTGGCCAGCTTGATGCTGTGGGCCGGGCCACCGGGCACAAACAGGATGTCGAAATCGGTGGCCAACATGGCGTCAATGGCCTGATCCACGGGGAAGTAGTGGCCCCAGGCGCCGTCATGCCAGCCATTGGCCAAGCCGTTTTCAGGGCTGACGACCGTCAACTTCGCGCCGGCCTTCAGCAGGGCGCGCTGGGTGTCCGTGAACTGCACTTCGTCGAAGCCGTTGGCCACCAGGAAGGCCACTTTGGTGCCGGTCAGGGGGCCATCTTCCAACTGATCAAAATTGGTCATAAGGGCGATCTCCTTACTTTCTAAACTGCCGTTGCATCATCAACTCCCCCCGGGGCCGGGCACGAAAACCGGTGCGCCGGGAGGCAGCGGCAGGGGCCAAGTCTTCCCGGCGCCGGTGCCTTCCTTCCCGTTGAGCCACCTTGGGTTCATGCGGGGGAGAGGCCGGTTCCAGGACAGGCTTCGCCGGTGGGGCGCCAGGGGCTAGCCCCTTGTGGCGCAGGATCTATAGGTCTGACGGAGCGCCGGGATTATCTCAGGGCGCCCCCAGTGTCAGCCTGGGGAGGTGTCAGCCTGGGGAGGTTATCGTCCAGGCCATCCCCCACGCCCCAGCAAGGGGGCCGGGGTCAGTCAGGGGGGTGAGGGTCTTCGGGCCGCCCTCCCACCACAAAGCGCGCAAGTCCTACTTAAGCGTTCCCATCAATCGGGAAAGCCGGCGGGAGGGTTGCGACGCTGGGGGGAGTCAGAAGGCGACCAACTGCATGGTGGGTACATAAGCGCGCTCTGCCAAAAGATCAAACCCGACAATCATGTTGGGGGACGGATTTTTTGACACATGACAGGCAAAGCGCAGCGAAAGACGGCCGCCGCCGGTACCCATGAACCGGAATCCAGCGCTGCCCAGTTTGGCACGACCCTTGCACCGGTGGGGACATCGCCCTCCCGCCTGCTGCTGGACGCCCGCCATGACCACTGCTGCCCCCGCCGCCCCCCGCGCCGCCGATCCACGGGACCTCAGGCCCACCTCGCCCAACCGCACCGGGCTGGATCAGGAGGGGCAGGGACGCTTTGAGGATCTGCTCAGCACGCTGGAGCGCCCGGAGGAGCCCAAGGCCGAGCCCACCCGGATAGATCCTCCCGCCCGCCCGGACCGGCGCGAGCCGGTGGCAAAGCGGGACCGCCGGCCGGCTGAGG
>CAZCBM010000398.1:0-2695 GCA_964496805.1 uncultured Rhodospirillales bacterium
GGGCACTTCGTCCAGGGCCATGTGGATGCCACCGGCACGGTTCGCGCGCAGCGGGAGGACGGCGAGGCGCTGTGGGTGGAGATCACCTGCCCGCCGGCGCTGATGAAGTACATCGTCACCAAGGGATACATCGCCATCGACGGCACAAGCCTGACGGTGGTGGACACAGGCCCCGATTGGTTCAGCGTCACCCTGGTGGCCTATACCCAGGCGCACATCACCTTGCCGGGCAAGCCGCCAGGCACCCCGGTCAATCTGGAGGTGGATGTGCTGGGGAAATATGTCGAGAAACTCATTGCGGCTGCCGTGCCCAGCACGTCTGAACCGATCAAAAAGGAGGCCCTGTCATGAGCGACCCAACGCGCCCGCCCCAACAGGACCCCGGGGAAAGCCCGGCACCCGCCAGCCCGTTCAGCCCGGTGGAGGAGGTGATTGCTGCCTTTGCCCGGGGCGAGATGGTGCTGATCACCGATGATGAGGATCGCGAGAATGAGGGCGACCTTGCCATCGCCGGCGAGTTCGTCACCCCTGCCGCGGTGAACTTTTTCGCCACCCATGGGCGCGGCCTGATCTGTCTGGCCATGGCGCCGGACTTGGTGGACCGTTTCGGCCTGCCGCTGATGGTGCCCCAGGGGGACAACCGCAGCGGGTTCGGTACGGGCTTCACGGTCAGTGTGGAGGCCCGGGACGGCGTCACCACCGGGATCTCCGCTGCGGACCGGGCCCGCACCGTGCAGGTGCTCTGCGATCCGCGCGCCGGGCCGGATGACTTGGTCATGCCGGGCCACATGTTTCCGTTGCGTGCCCGCGCGGGCGGTGTCCTGGAACGGCGCGGGCAGACGGAGGCTGGCGTGGACCTGGCCCGCCTGGCGGGACTGACGCCGGCTGCCCTGATCTGCGAGGTGATGAACGCCGACGGCAGCATGGCGCGGGTGCCGGACCTGGCCACGGTGGCGGCCCGCCACCGTCTCAAGATGACCAGCGTTGAACATCTGGCCCAACATCGCCGCAGGCTGGGCCATGAAGGCCCGCTGGCGGAGGCCGCCCAATGACTCAGGAGACCCGCGTGGGACACATCATCGAAGGTGGCCTGATCGCCACCGGCTTGAAGGTGGCCATCGTTGCTGCCCGTTGGAACGACTTTGTGGGCGACAAGCTGGTTGCCGGCGCTCAGGATACCTTGATCCGCCATGGGGTGCGGTCGCAGGATATCGATCTGGTCCGCGTTCCCGGCTGTTTTGAGTTGGCGCTGCCGTTGGCGCAGTTGGCGCAGAGCGGTCGCTATGATGCCCTGATCGCGCTGGGGGTCGTGATCCGCGGCGCCACGGCGCATTTCGACTATGTGGCTGGGGAGTCGGCGCAGGCTGTTGTCCGAACCGTCACCGCTCACCACATCCCCGTCAGCTTCGGCGTGGTGACCGTGGACACCATCGAGCAGGCCATCGAGCGCGCTGGCAGCAAGGCTGGCAATAAGGGCGCTGAGGCCGCCGCGGTGGCCATTGAGATGGCCAATCTGTCCAAGGCCATCCAGGCCCATATCCATCCTGAGGGAGAGCCATGACCATGGGAGATGTTCGGGTGCCCGCCGTCAGTGCCAATGTGCCGGCCGTCCGCCATGAGGGCCAGACCGTTCCCTACATGCCGGCTGAGCCCGTCAGTCGGGAGGAGGCAGAGGCCGCTGTCGCCACGCTGCTGGCCTATATTGGGGAGGATCCTGGCCGTCCGGGGCTGGTGGATACGCCGGCGCGGGTGGTGCGGACCTTAGACGAATTCTATGCCGGCTATCGCGAGGATCCCGACGCTGTTCTGGGTCGCACCTTCGATGATATCGAAGATTATGACGACCTGGTGTTGATGCGAAACATCGACTTCGTCAGCCATTGCGAACACCATATGATGGCGATCACCGGGGTCGCCCACATCGCCTATATGCCCGGCGAGAAGGTGGTGGGCATCAGCAAGATCGCGCGGCTGGTGGATGTCTTTGCCCGCCGCTTGCAGAGCCAGGAAGTGATGACCCAGCAGGTGGCCGGCACCATCCAGCGGGTGTTGCGCCCCAAGGGCGTGGCCGTGCTGATTGAGGCCCAACACAGCTGCATGACCCTGCGCGGCGTGACCAAGGGAGAGGTGGATTGCGTCACGCAGGAAATGCGGGGCCTGTTCTCCACGGACGCCAGCCTGGCTGAGCGTTTCCTGCGGCTGACCAGTACCCGACCGCACTGGCGCCGCTGAGCGTTCTTACAGCAGGGGATACCGATTTCGAAGCGGTGTCCCCTGCTGCAAATGGCGCGGACCCTCAGGGGCCGCCGGTGGCCTTTTGTGCCAGGGCAAAGAAGCTGTTTGCGCCCTCCGGGTCCCCTTGATCACAAAGAACCATGGTTCGGATCAAGGCCCTGACGGTCTGATAGAGGGGCAGTAGGTCCAGCCCTTGCGTGTCACCACTGGCCTCCGCATAGGCGTGCTGAAGCGCCTGGGCCAGATCGCTGCGGCCACGGCGGTGCAGGTCGGTCAGGGTGAAGGCAACATCGAACCACGGGTCGATGAAGCGCAGGCTGTCGCTGAACTCAATGGCGTCGAAGGGCACCGGCTGCCTGTCCAGCAGCACAATGTTCTCCAGGTGCATATCGCCGTGGCAGGCGCGGTGGAGCCCGGCGGCCGTGCGCGCGTGAAGAGCGGGCTCGCAGGTTGCCAACAG
>CAZCBM010000399.1:0-2681 GCA_964496805.1 uncultured Rhodospirillales bacterium
CACCGGATCAGCGCTTGCGTGAGGGCAATGGGGTCAGTGGGATCGAGGGGCATGGGCTCAGGGCTTCGGGCATAAGGGGCAGGCGGCTGAGGTGCCGTGGAAGGGCCGCCGGCAGACGCCCAGTGAGGCGCCGCCAGCGGGATCGCCAGCGGGATCGACAGGCAGGCTCAGCAGGACATGGTGAACGATATAGGGCAAGGACCGCTGATCAGCACGGGGCTTGTGTCTGTCCCGGCCCGCGATAGGGTGTCGAGACAGTCCATCGCCCACCAGCCCCCTGGGTATCATGCATTTCGCCTCCGACAACACCACCGGCGCTCATCCCGCCATTCTTCAGGCCGTCGCAGCGGTACCAGATGAACCGGCCATGCCCTATGGCGCGGACCCGGTGAGCGCGGCTGTGGAGGGCCATTTGCAAGACCTGTTCGATGCGCCTCACGCCCGGGTGTTCCTGGTGACGACAGGCACGGCAGCCAATGCCTTGGCCTTGGCCAGCCTGGTGCAGCCCTGGCAGACCGTCTTCTGCCACAGCCTTGCACACATTGCCGTGGACGAGTGCGCGGCGCCGGAGTTCTATACAGCCGGCGCCAAACTGACCCTGATCGAGGGCGCTGAGGGCAAACTGACGCCGGAGGCGCTGGGGGCTGCGGTCCAGATGACCGGCAAGGCTGGGGTGCATGGGGTGAAGCCGGGGGCCGTGTCCCTGACCCAGGCCACGGAGGCGGGGACGGTCTACAGCGCCCAGGAGGTGGCCGCCCTGTGCGCAGTGGCGCGGTCCGCCGGGCTGCCGGTCCACATGGATGGCACCCGCTTCGCCAATGCGCTGGTGGCCACCGGGGCCAGCCCGGCCGACCTCTCCTGGCGTGCGGGCGTGGACATCCTGTGTCTGGGCGCAACCAAGAACGGGGCGCTGGCGGCCGAAGCGGTGATCCTGTTCGACCCGGCCAAGGCGGAAGAGTTTGCGCTCCGGCGCAAGCGCGGCGGTCACCTGCTCAGCAAGTTGCGTTTTGTGGCCACCCAGATGCAGGCGTGGCTGACCGATGGGCTGTGGTTGACGTTGGCCGAGCAGGCCAATCAACACGCAGCCCTGCTGGCCAAGGGGTTGGCCGCAGAACCGGGCGTGCGGCTGCTGGCCCCGGTGCAGGCCAACATCGTCTTTGCTGAGATCACCCGCGCCCAGCATCGTCGCCTAAGGGCGGCCGGCGCCTCCTACTACTTGGTGCCAGCGCATCAGGAGGAGGAGGGCGGACCAGAGGACAGCCGGTTCACGGTGCGTCTGGTCACCAGCTATCGGACGCAGTCAACGCAGGTGCAGCGTTTCCTCGATGCGCTCCATGCCTGAGGATTCGTTCCACGATCGCTCCGTTCTACCGCACTGCGCCCGAGGAAATGCGCGAAAGATTTTATCCCGACGGGTAAGCGCGCAACAATGTTGCAATGCGTAGGACCTCCGGGCTAGGACTGGAGACGGCGCTCACAGGCCATCTGGCGCCCCCTTGGTGATGCAGGGGGGACCAAAGCCGCAATAGCGGGCGCCCCATGATCCAAAACGGGAGCAGACATCAATGAAAGTCGTCATGAAGACCGCCATCGCGGCGGTTGCCGGCATGGCCCTTGCCGGCCCGGCGCTGGCAGGTGAAGCGCTGGACGCCATCAAAGAGCGTGACAGCCTGATCTGTGGCGTCAACACTGGCCTGGGTGGCTTCTCCGCGCCCAACAGCGAAGGCCAGTGGGAAGGCCTGGACGTTGACTATTGCAAGGCCCTGGCGGCGGCCCTGTTGGGCGATGCCGACAAGGTCGAGTATGTTGGCCTCACTGCCCAGCAGCGCTTCACCGCCCTGCAGTCTGGCGAAGTGGACGTGCTGAGCCGCAACACCACCTGGACGCTGACCCGCGACACCAGCCTGGGTCTGAATTTCGTCGGTGTGACCTTCTATGACGGTCAGGGCTTCATGGTGCCGGCCGCCCTTGGGGTAAGCAGCGCCATGGAACTGGACGGCGCGTCTGTGTGCGTGCAGCCGGGCACCACCACGGAACTGAACCTGGCCGACTTCTTCAATGCCAACGGCATGAGCTTCAATCCGGTGGTGATTGAGAGCTTTGACGAGGTCAACGCCGCCTATTTCGCCGGTCGTTGCGACGTGCTGACCACCGACATGTCCGGCCTGGCCAGTGTGCGCGCGGTTGCCGCTGAAGATCCGGCCGCCCACGTCATTTTGCCGGAAATCGTGTCCAAGGAGCCGCTTGGCCCGGCAGTCCGCCACGGTGATGACGAGTTCTTCGATATTGCCAAGTGGGTGCTGTATGCGCTGATCGAGGCTGAGGAAAAGGGCATCACCCAGGCCAATGTGGCCGAGATGGCCGGCAGCAGCCAGGACCCCGTTATCATGCGTCTGCTGGGCTCCACCGCCGGTATGGGCGAGGCCCTGGGCCTGGATGACCAATGGGCCGTGCGCGCCATCAGTGCCGTTGGCAACTATGGCGAGATTTTTGCCCGCAATGTCGGCACCGAGACCCCGATCAATCTGGAGCGCGGCAGCAATGCGCTGTGGACCAATGGCGGCCTGATGTACGCCATGCCGGCCCGCTGATCGACGGACCGATCTACCAAGCAGGCCCCCGACCGATTTGATCGGCCGGGGGTCCCCCGCCTCTCCCGCCCTGTCGCCCGCCCTTCCTCA
>CAZCBM010000400.1:0-2657 GCA_964496805.1 uncultured Rhodospirillales bacterium
TGGTGGCTCTGGTGGGGCTGGCGGCGGCGGGGGATCCAGTTTCCGCCATTCCACGCTGACGCAATCCGGCACAGCCGAGCGGGGGGACGGTACAACGGCCCCGGCGGCGGCGAACGCCCTCTATCAGGCAGGGGTTGGCGTTGGGGGTGACGGGGGCGACGGCGGCGACGGGCTTGTGGTATTCGCCTGGGAATGACCTCTCAGCCTTCCCTGGCGTCCCCGCGCGTTTGCGCCTGGCTGCTGCCCCTGTTGTACCTGCTGGGGGCGGGCGCCCTCATGGGCCTGTCCACCAACCTGGCGAAGGTGGCGGCGGAGGCTGGGGTCAGCGCCATGGCGTTCATGGCCTGGACAACGCTGCCGGCGGGTCTGGCATTGGGGGCGGTTCAGTGGCTCCGGGGACGGCGGCTGGCGCTGACGGCGCGGGTGCTGGAGTATTTCCTGGTGTCTGCCGCCATTGGTGTGGTGGTGCCGTTCCTGATTTTCTTCGCCGCAGCCCCCCGCGTGGGGGCCGGGTTTGTGTCGCTGGCGATCGCTTTTCCGCCGCTCTACACCTATGTTTTGGCCCTTGGGATGGGGATGGAGCGGTTCCAGCCCTTGCGGGCCTTGGGGGTGGCCTTGGCCCTGGCCGGGGCCGGGGTGCTGACCCTGTTCAAGCTTTCCGCACCCCAGGCCGAGACGGGGTGGGTGGTGGCAGTCCTGCTGGCCCCTGTTTCGCTGGCCCTGGGCAACATCTATCGCACACGGCGCTGGCCGCCGGGGGCGTCCCCCGCTGATCTGGCGCCGGGCATGCTGGTGGCTTGTTTTCTTCTGGTGGCAGCGGCAGCCTTGGTGCTGCACGCCTCCGGCCTGCTTGACGCGGGCCTGTTTGACGTCACGGTCTTTGACGGCAGGCTGCTTGAGGGCGGGCCGGGTCACACCGCAGAGGCAGCAGCGGCTGCCGGACGATCGCCTCTGCTGCTGATTGGGGTGCAGGCGCTGGCTTTCTGCGGGCAATATACGTTGTTCTTCATGCTCCAGAAGGCGGGGGGGCCGGTGTATCTCAGCTTGCTGGGGTCGGTGGTGGCCGTGGTGGGCGTGACCCTGGCGGTGGCCCTGCTGGGTGAGCCTTGGCCGAGGGGCCTGACGGCGGGGATGGTCCTCATTGCCGGGGGGATCTTGGCCATGACCGTGGGCGGTGCCCGGGCGCGTGCCTCCGCCAAGGAAGCCGACGAAGGGCCACCGCAAAGCCCTTCATGACCAGCCCCGGATGCACAGCACCTGATGTACAGTGGCGAAGCGTGCCCATGTCGCCTTCACGGGCAACGCATGTCGTAATTGCCCGTGACGACACTGGCCTGCGGCGCTAGCCTTGAGGCAAGGTCACGCTTCTGTGCCTCCTTGATGTCGCCAGCCGTGTGCCGCGTCCGCTCTCCCAAAGCCAAGGCCTTGCCCCATGTCCGCTGCCCCTCAGTTGCCTCGCGCGCCGCGCCCGGTGGCCAACCCGGACGGCACCCCGGCGGTGCCCATCCATGTGGACCCCGATACAGGGGTATGGACCACCGATGGCCTGCCGATGCTCTATGTCCCGCGGCATAGCATCCTGAACAACCACTGGCTGGTGGAAGAGGCGCTGGGGCCGGCGACCTACGCCCGGGTGCTTTATGTGGCCGGGCATCGCAGCGCTTATTCCTGGGCCCAGACGGAGTCCGAAGTCTACGGCCTGCGGGGCTTTGATGTGTTCTTCCACTACATGGATCGGCTGAGCCAGCGCGGGTACGGCCAGTTCACGGTGCAGGATCTGGACACGCGCACGGGTGCTGCCCGCATTCGCCTGGACCATTCCGCCTTCGTGCTTGGGGCGCCGGAGGAGGCTGGAGATCGCCGCCTCTGTTACATGTTCGCCGGGTGGTTTCCGGGCTCCTTGGAGTGGGCCGCGCAGGATCTGGGTCTGTCGGCCCGCTTGGCCTGCGAGGAGGTGCAGTGCGCCGGCGCCGGCGAAGGGGATCACTGCCTGTTTCAGGTCAGCCCGGTGGGCGTGGCCAACCGGTAACGCCGGCCCCTTCTGGAGCGAGGACCCCAGAGTGGCAGCGCCACGGAGGGGATCATCCGAGCGACCAGCAAATAGGGCACCGGTTCCGAAAAACGCATCCACTGCCTTGAGGATTGCAGCCGTTTTTGGCGCGGAGAGGACCGTCAGCGGCCAATAAAAACCTTGCCCCTTTCGTCCGCCCTGGCTAGGGATAGGGGTTGTGGCAAGGCCCTGCGCATGGTTCCCGACCGTCGCAAGAAGGGGCGAAATCCACCACACGTCGGGGTTCCTCTGGGACCGCGACGAGGGATGGGCGCGTAGCTCAGCGGGAGAGCACTACATTGACATTGTAGGGGTCACTGGTTCAATCCCAGTCGTGCCCACCATCCTTTTCAAGGACTTAGAGAGATTAGCTCGGCGGCGGCAAAAGGGCCGGGGGCACCATGGGGGAACCGGAGCCCTCCTCGCTGGCCTCAATGCCGGGTCCATTCAGTCGCCTGCATCGCCTCCACCGCAGCCCTGATCCGGCGCCATGGTGCGGCCCCGGCGCCGCCGACCGCGGGCACGGGCAAATCCATGTTGGTGGACCTCGCGAGCCTGATCGCCACCGCCCGTCCCGCGCCGGTGATCGCGCAGGGCAAGTCCGAGG
>CAZCBM010000401.1:0-2655 GCA_964496805.1 uncultured Rhodospirillales bacterium
CCAGGTGGCCCAGGGCGGCACCGCAAGGGGTGAGAGGTCATGAGCCAAGGGCCGAAGAAAAGCAGCGGGCGGGGTGACCCCTCAGGCCTGGGCAGTGGCCGTGGCCAGCGCCGCCAAGTGGTCAAGACGGCCCGCCGCCGATCTGCCCATTCCACCCGCTGGTTGCAGCGCCAACTGGACGACCCCTATGTGGCCGCCGCCCAACGGGAGGGATGGCGCTCCCGCGCTGCCTTCAAACTGCAACAGTTGGATGAGAAGTGCCGGTTGCTGAAGCCGGGGCAGCGGGTGGTGGATCTGGGGGCGGCGCCCGGGGGCTGGAGCCAAGTGGTCGCCCGCTCCGTCATCACCAAGGCTGGCGCCGGCTCGCTTGTGGCCATCGACATCCTGCCCATGGATCCGCTGCCGGATGCCACGGTGCTGCAGGGAGACTTCACCGATCCCGAGGCCCCGGCGCTCATCAAGGCCGCCATGAAGGGCCCGGCTGATTTGGTGTTGTCCGATTTGTCCCCCAACACCACTGGCCACGCTGCCACCGACCATCTGCGGATCCTCTATCTGGTGGAACTGGCGGCAGCCTTCGCCGAAGAGGTGTTGGAGCCAGGCGGGGCCTTCGTCGCCAAGGTCTTCCACGGCGGAGCGGACAACGACCTGTTGAGCCACCTCAAGCGCCGGTTCGCCACCATCAAGCACATCAAGCCGGCCGCCAGCCGCCAGGAGAGTGCAGAGATCTATTTGGTGGCCCAAGGGTTTCGGGGGAACGGCGGGGACTGACGATCAGCGCCCTCCCGGTGGAACCCCCCTCACCGTCAGCCTCTACCGTCATCCTTCCAGAAGGGGCGGGCGCTGCGCAGACGGTCACGGGGCAATTCGGGCATTTTGGCTGGCCTCCCTGGTGGTCATGGGATAGCTGCCTACATCCGTTCCATGTGCCCGCTCCGTCCACGCCCGGTGACCCCATGACCCAACCTGTGATCCGTGACGCCCTGACCTTTGATGATGTGCTCCTGGTGCCGCAGGCCAGCGAGGTCATGCCCTCCGCGACTGATCTGTCGACCCGGGTGACCAAGGACATCCCGCTCAACATCCCCCTGCTGTCAGCGGCGATGGACACCGTTACCGAGAGCGCCATGGCCATTGCCATGGCGCAGCTGGGCGGGCTGGGCGTGATCCATCGCTCCATGTCCATAAAGGACCAGGCAGAGGAGGTGCGACGGGTCAAACGCTACGAGGCTGGCATGGTGGTGAACCCCATCACGCTGCCCCCCTCCGCCAGCCTGCAAGATGCGCTGGACACCATGGCCCTGCACAAGATCAGCGGCATCCCCATCACCCAGCACGAAACCGGCAAGCTGGTGGGTATCCTCACCAACCGCGATGTGCGGTTTGCCGATAACCCTCATCAGCCGGTCAGTGAGCTGATGACCCATGAGAACCTGATCACGGTTGCCGCCACGGTGGGGCGGGAGGAGGCCCGGCGGTTGCTGCACGCCCACCGGATCGAAAAGCTGCTGGTGGTGGACGAGGACTATCGCTGCATCGGGCTGATCACGGTGAAGGATATCGAGAAGGCCACCACCTTCCCCAGCGCCTGCAAGGATGCCGCTGGGCGCCTGCGGGTTCTGGCCGCCACGGGCACCGGCGACGATGCCGTGGCACGGGCCGAAGCCCTGTTCGACGCGGACGTGGATGGGGTGGTGGTGGATACCGCCCACGGGCAGAGCAACCTGGTGCTGGAGACGGTGCGCCGCTGTCGCCGCTTGTCCAACGCAAAGGCGGTGATTGCCGGCAACATCGCCACCGCTGTGGGGGCCAAGCAACTGGCAGATGCGGGCGCAGATGCCGTGAAGGTGGGCATCGGTCCGGGCTCCATCTGCACCACGCGGGTGGTGGCCGGTGTCGGCGTGCCTCAGTTGACGGCCATCATGGATGCCGCGTCCGGCCTGCGCGAGCATCCCGACGTGGCTGTCATCGCCGACGGGGGACTGAAGACCAGCGGGGACCTGTCCAAGGCCATCGCCGCCGGGGCGGATTGCTGCATGATGGGCAGCATGTTCGCTGGCACCGATGAGACGCCGGGGCAGGTGATCTTCTATCAGGGGCGTAGCTACAAGGCTTATCGCGGGATGGGCAGCCTGGCGGCCATGAAGCGCGGCTCCGCCGACCGCTATTTTCAGGGCAGCGTGCGGGACACCAAGAAGCTGGTGCCCGAAGGGATTGAGGGGCGGGTGCCCTATCGCGGGCCGTTGGCCAATATCATCAACCAACTCACCGGCGGTCTGCGGGCCTCGCTGGGCTATGTGGGCAAGCCCAGCGTCCAGGCGCTGCGCGGGCAGGGGGAGTTCGTCCGCATATCCGTCGCCGGGCTCAAGGAAAGCCACGTCCACGATGTTGAAATGACCGTGGAGCCGCCGAACTACCAGCTTAACCGGTGACCCCGGCGCAACCGATTACACTTGTGGGTTCCGTCTGCTGAGCCCCTGCGTGGCGCTTCCGCGTCGGGGTCCTACGCTCCGACGCGCCGCCAGCGCCTTCCATTCCCTAACCAGACCGGCGGCGGGACGCGGCTGGCCAGACCGGATCAAGAAGGGGCCCTGGGGGCTCTTCCCTGCTGCTCTTCGGCCCCAGGCGGAGCCTTCGCCCGCTAGCGCGGGCGCC
>CAZCBM010000402.1:0-2634 GCA_964496805.1 uncultured Rhodospirillales bacterium
GTGCCGTGATCGGTGCCAGCTTGGGGGAAAACGCCCGGGCGGCGCTGCTGGTGAAGGCCTTCGCGGAACTGGGGCCGGTGGTGACCGCCCTGGGGGGCCAGGCCCAGACCCTCCTCGGGCCTGCTGGTTTGGGGGATCTGCTGCTGACCGCCACCTCCACCACCTCCCGCAACACCCGGGCCGGCCTCGCCCTGGGGGCCGGGGAGCCGGTGCCGCCTGCGCCTCTGGTGGAGGGGGTACAGGGAGCGCGACGCCTGGCGCGGCGGTTGGCGCGGGGCTCTCGCTCCCTACCGCCGCAAAGCCCGGCCTTGCCCGCTGCGGTCCCTGTCCCCGCGCCCCAGCCCAACGCCCTTCTGCCCGACGTTGCACTGCCCAACGTTGCACTGCCCATCGTTGACCTAGTGGTGGCGCTACTGGATCGGTCCTCAGACGACCCAACGGCGGCCGCCGACCTGTTGCAGCGCTATCTCTGCGGCGACCTGCCGACACCGACGCCATGAGTTTCACCCAAACCCTGATGCAGCAGGTGGCCCCGCTGCGTGCCTCCCTGGCGTCCCTGCCTTTCGTGCGCGGGTTGGCGCAGGGTACGCTGCCAACGCCCCTCTTTCAGGCCTATCTCATCCAGGATGCGTTGTACCTCCAGGCCTACGCCCAAGCGCTCACCCTGGCCGCAGCGCGGGCAGATCGCCCCGAGGACGCTGCCTTTCTGGGCCGCATGGCGCAGGAGACGGTGGCCATGGAAGCTGCCATGCAAACCACCTTTCTTCAGGCCCTCCCGGAACGGCAGGCCGCCGCCCCGCCAACCGCGGAGCGAACCCCTGTCTGTCAGGCCTATAGCGACTTCATCCTGGCCCGCACGGCCCTGGACCCTTTCGCCGTGGGCCTGGCCGCGCTGCTCCCCTGCTTCTGCCTGTATCACGAGGTCGGCGCCGGCATTGCGGCCGCCGCTCAGCCGGACAATCCCTACCGGGCGTGGATCACAACGTATCAGGACCCCGCCTTCGCCGAAGCCACGGACGCGGCTGTCGCCCTGACGGACCGCGCCGCCCAGTGTGCAACGCCACCGGTCCGTGAGGCCATGGCCGCGGCCTTTACCCAAGCCGCCCGCTATGAATGGCTGTTCTGGGATGCTGCAGGGCGTCAGCCCCGCTGGCCGGTCTGAGCCAGCGCCCGAGAGCCGAGAGGGAGGGTAAGTCTCATGTGCCGAGCTGGGCGCTCAAGGAGAGCGTTGACCACGCCTAGCTAATGCAACTATATTCTCATCATGGAGGTGCGAAATCATGTCACAAAATCTTCCCCTTGGCTGCTTCTCGATCAGCTTGACCGTAAAAGATCTTGAAGCTTCTCGCGCTTTTTACGAGGCGTTGGGTTTTTCTGACATGGGCGGAAATCCTGAGCATGGCTATCTCATTATGAAAAATGGAGATAGCCTTGTTGGGTTATTCAAAGGAATGTTTGAACGGAACATGCTGACGTTCAATCCTGGCTGGAACACGTCCGCACAGCCGCTTGATGAGTTTGTCGATGTGCGTGAAATCCGACGGCAGGTGGAAGCCGCCGGATACCAGACGGAACAAGTCGTCGAGCCCGATGGCACTGGCCCTGCCAGTTTCATCGTCGTGGATCCGGACGGCAATCCGGTGCTTGTCGATCAGCACAGGTAGGCGCCATTTGACAGATAGGTCGCTTGACCGCCCGTCGGCGCCACGGGCCCTTCAGACATAACTGGGCTCATCCTGTCTTCTTAGGTATCCCTGCTCCCAGGGGTCTTGGGCAGCCGTCGTTCATGAGGCCATGACCCGGAGAAACGGAATGGTGCGCCATCACAGGCCAGGGCAGAGCCGGCGCACCGCTTCCGGCTCAGCGGTCAGACACCCTGCCAATGGGCGATAACCCGATCGAACCGGCCCTGGCGCAGGTCCATGTCGGGGATCGCCAGATACAGCGTCCCGCTTTCCGACCACAACGTCTCCTGATCCGCATCGGCGCCCAGTTGCAGCAACAGGCGCCAACTGGAGGCCCGTGACAGGGCCACGTCGCCATCGGGCCCGTCGGCCCATCCCCAGGCCACCGCCACCGCCGCACTGTCCGCCCCCAGCTCCTTCACCTCCTCATGGGCATAGCCCAGAACCTGATGGTGGTAGTGGAACAACCGCTCGGCGGAGCGGCAAGGGGCAAAGCGTTGCCGCAGCCGCGCCAATTCCTGCGGGGGCACCAAATCGTGCCGACCGGACGGGTCGCTGAGGATCTCCACCGTGGCAAACATCGCGGCCTGGTTCAGGTCGATGTCGGCGGCCAGGTAGGCCGTCTGGGACAACTCGGCCATCTGATCGGCAAACAGCGCCCGGTCCACCCGATCCATCTCCGGCCCCAGGCCCCGATCGCGCAGGCGCCGATACCGTTCGGTGAGCCCATCCAAGAGCCGCTCCAGGATGGCCACCTCCTGAACTTCGGCCTCTCGCAGGCCATCGCCGGGGTCGCTGCCCCGGATCATTGCCCGGCGCTCCCCAATGCGGTCGATGTGATACGCCAGCAGCTTCAGCGCGTGGGTGCGGCTGTAGGGGAAGGCTGGATCATCCAGCACACTGCCCACCGCCGGCCGGACGGGCTCCGGCCCAAAACGGCCCTGCAACA
>CAZCBM010000403.1:0-2632 GCA_964496805.1 uncultured Rhodospirillales bacterium
TCAGGTACACCCGGTTTCCACCGATTGACAGGCTTTGACATAGGCCGGCAAAAGCCATTGCAAAACAGGGGCTTGGTGGGGTAGCACCTGACTGGCGTCGCTAGCCGATGACACAGTTTGCCAAAAACGGGGTCCGCTACGGGTCCGCTGTTTTGGCTGCGGACCCGGCCGCTCAAAAGCCCTGTCAAGGAAAAACATCATGCCGCGCCTGTCCGATGCGATGCTGGCCAAGCTCACCTGCCCGGCCGGCAAGCGCGATGCCCTGTTCTTCGATGACCAGGTCAAGGGGCTGGCCGTCCGCATCACCGCCGCCGGCTCCAAATCATTCCTGTTCCAATACACCTGGGCTGGCCGCAAGCAGCGCCTGCCGCTGGGCAGTTGGGGCCGCATCACCCTGCGACAGGCCCGCGAAGCCGCAGCCGCGGCCGCTGGCGAGCTGGCCCAGCATCGCGACCCGAAAGCCAAGATTGAGGCCGCCCGTGCAGACAGCGCGCGCGCCGCCACCACCCTGGAGGCGATGGTCCAGGGCTGGCACGACATCGGCCTGCGCCATGCCTCAGACCGCCACCGCCATGAGGCCCCCCGCGCCCTGCGGACGGCCTTTGCCCGCGACCTGGGCAAGCCTGCTGTGGGGCTCAACCGGCGCCGGGCGCTGCAGGTGCTGGATGCCATGGCCAAGGACGGCAAGGCGACCATGGCCGCCCGCACGCTGGCCTATGGCCGCGCCTGCTATGCCTGGGCGATCCGCCGGGAGATTGTGGACAGCAACCCTTTCCAGAACCTGCCGATTGATGCAGCCACCGCCACACGGGACAGGGTGCTGGATGATGGCGAGGTGGGTGCGATCTATGCTGCTGCCGGTGCCATGGGGCGGCCCTTCGGCGCCTTGTTTCGGCTGCTGCTGCTGACCGGCCAGCGCCGCGATGAGGTGGCCAAGTTGCGCTGGTCTGAGCTCGATCTGGCTGGCGGACTGTGGACCATCCCTGCCAGCAGGGCCAAGAACGGCAAGGCCCATGATGTCCACTTGTCAGAGCCCGCGCTGGCGATCCTGAATGGTTTGGACGTGGTGCTGGATGCCGATGGCCAGCCCTCTGATCTGGTGTTCACCACCAACGGGCGCACGGCCGTGTCCGGCTACACCAATGCCACCCGGCGCCTGCGGCAGTTGGCCGATGCCCAGCGCGTGGCCTGGGGCCAGCCGCCGCTAGAGCCTTGGGTGCTGCATGACTTCCGCCGCAGTGTTGTGACCTGGGCAGCGCAGGCTGGCTTTAACCCGGCTGTGGCGGATCGCATTCTGAACCATCAAACCTCCAGCACCATGACGGTGGTGGCCCAGGTCTACCAGCGCGCGCAATTCCTGCCCGAACGCAAGCGCGTGCTGGACGCCTGGGGTGCCCATGTGGTCCGGCAGGCTGGGGGGCCGGCCGCAGCGGTCCCCGGCAACGTAGTGTCCCTGGGGGTGCGCTGATGGACGAGGAAAGGCCGAACCAATCGCGTTTTGGCCGCCGTGAGCCGCTCCTGTCGGGGCCGCTGGGCTTTGATCCGGTCCTAGACGAAGATGCTGTGAATGACATGGCCGCATTCCTGGAGGATGTGGCCGACCGGCATCTCGGCAGCGCCCATTGGTCTCGGCTTGTGCCGACGCCGCCTGAGGTGGAGGCTGTTGTCAAGGCGGGCGAAGGCCTCGACCCGCCCCTGACGGGGGACGATGCCCGTACGCTCATGGCGACTGCGAAACACAGCCTTGCCCGCCAAAGCCGCAAACTTCCGACGGTGGATGAGCGCAGGCGCGCCATCGGTGCCTGCCAGGAGGCCATCAGCGCCCTGGAGGCCATCAACCCACCGATGAACCTGCCCGGGTGGGAGACCTCGAACAGCGACATCAAGCAGGCCCGGCTGTGGCTTGGGCTGGTGGTGGAAGAAATGCAGGCCTTGCAGAAGCGGGCCGGCAGGGGACAGGGGCCAAAGCCATCCACCCTAGCTGCGAACACCTTTGCCCAATTCCTGCGGCCGATGCTGGTTGAGCGAGGCATGTTAACGCCTGGCGCCGGCGCACACTGGCGGCCCTCGGTTCAGGCCATTGTCGAGGCGGTGGGGCTGTCCGCGCACCTGAGGGCAATCGAACGGGCGCTCACTGCCAGCAGCAAGATCGACTTCTCCCATGTTAACGAGACCAAGTCTCGAACCTTTCCTGCATGGACGGGCGAGCTGTCGCGTTACTTGCGGCACCGCTTCGACCGCCTTCGACGCGGCTAATACTACCACGAACCTGCTGATTTAGGGCAATTCGCGGTAGCATTACGAGCTTCGGGTCATCACGCGCCCCTGTTAGATATTGATTGTAGCCAGCCGATAGATACGGCGGGCGCGACAGTATCTAGACACCGAACGCATGAGGGCGAAATGCGTGATACCCTAATTCACGAGCGCGACTTTTCACGCCGCATTGGTAAGTCCACCCGAACCTTGGCGCGATGGCGTGATGAGGGTTCGGGGCCGGAATATGTCCGGCTTGGGCGCACTGTCTACTACCCAGAGGCCGCTGCAGCCAAGTGGATCGAGGCACGCACCTACGCCTCCACCGCGGACGAGCACACCCGCTGAGCCAACAGAAAACCCCGCCCGGATTCCA
>CAZCBM010000404.1:0-2629 GCA_964496805.1 uncultured Rhodospirillales bacterium
GCAGGCGGCACGGGAGGCGCCGCCGTGGGCCCCGGTCCGGATGCCACTGGTCCTGAAGAAGCTGGCGCCGGGGGAGCGGACGGGGCCCCGGGGGGCAGCGGTGCTGAGGGAGCAGGCGGCGCCGGCGCCGGCTCTTCGGCAGCAACATCCACGCCGTACTTCTGCGCCAGCGGCGCCAACCCGCCAGCAAACCCCTGCCCAATGGCGCGCAGCTTCCATTGCGCGTTGCGCCGATAAAGCTCACCCACAATAAGGGCCGTCTCCACAAAGCCGGAGAGCGGTTGGTCATAGTGGATCAGCGCCCCAGTACCCTGTGGACCCTGGGCCCCCTCCAGCGTCAGTGTGACCTGGGAAAGATCCCCAAAGGCCTGGCCCCGTTGGCGCCCCTGATCCAGGGTGAGGGCCAAAACCATCCGCTCAATCGCTGTGGGCACGGCGCCAAGATCCGCCCGCAGGGTCGCGCGCCCGGCACCGGCATCGGCCGTGAGGCTCACCGCGCCACCGGCTCCCTGAGGCTGGTTGTAGAACAAAAAGTCCTCATCAGACGCCACGGTCCCGCCAGCCCCCAGAAGAAAGGCGCTGACGTCCATCTCATAGCCCGGTTTGGTCGCCGGCAGCCATTGAACCGCCAGCACACAGGCACCGTCGGTGGTGTCCGGCACGGGGGCATTGGCGCCCTGGGTCAGGCTGTGCACCATGGGGATGGTCTCCCGGTGACGATAGGGGAAGGCGCGCGTTAGGCGTGTTGTTTGATGACCGGCTCCAGATCGCGAATCGTGCGGCCATTGGCGATGGCGCCAATGGCGGTGACGTCCCAACTGCCCCCCTGGCGGGTGAGCTTGGCCATGATCTGGGCGGTATGGCTGCCGGCCTGGCTCAACTCATAGCGGGCCAATTCGGCCCCATTGGCCTGATTGACCACGCGGCAAAAGGCGTTTTCGATCTGGGCAAAAGTCTCGCCGGTGAAGCTGGAGACCACAAAAACGATGCTGGTGACGGCGGGGTTCACGCCCCCCAGATTGACGATGATCTGCTCATCGTCGCCGTCGCCTTCGCCCGTGCGGTTGTCACCTGTGTGGATCAAGGCGCCATCCTGGCTTTGCAGCTGGCGAAACCACACCGTGTCCACCATCGTGCCGTTGGCGTCGAACAGACAGGCGGAGGCGTCCAGATCAATCTCGCCGGAACCGCCAAAAATACTGCCCAGCAAGCCGCCCTTCTTCTTCACGTCCCACCCAAGGCCCATGACCACTGTCTTCAGCCCGTCATCGGTGTGCTTTTTCAGGCTGATCGTCTGTCCCTTGGCGAGCGAAACCATCTGGGTCCTCCTGTGGCGGGCGGTCTGTGGGCGTGGCGAGGTCGCACCGGGAAAAGGGTAGAGCGACCTGTGGGGGATGGCTGTGCCCCTGGCCCATAGCGGCCTGAGGCACGGTGCCGCAGATATGCGGGTTCACAGCGTTGCGTGCAAGGCGTGATGGGCATATATCAGGGCCCAATCGTCCGGTTCGCCGCCGGCTGACCCCCAATCCGCCCCCTTTCAGGTGACGAGGCCCGTTCTCCCATGAGCATCCCGGACAGCCCCAAGGAACCCGGCACCGCAAAAAAGACGCTGAGCATCGCCAAGATTGTCGGCATCGTTATCGCGCTGCTGTCGGCCACGACCGTTGGCCTGTTTATCGAATACCACCTGCCTTCCACGGTGGTGGCCAGGGTCACCGGCACCGATATCCGCCGGGTGGACCGGGAAAACCCTGACTCCGGTGAAGTGGTCACCGCTGACGTGTTCTTCATCAACGCCCGCACCAAGGACGGGCGCTACATGGAGTTACGTAACGAGGACGACTGGCTGTACGGAAAGATCAATTCTGCCCGCATCCAGAACATCGCCAAAGATAACATCACGGAAGGGGAAGGCGGAGAAGCCACCGGCCAGAAGTGGTTTGTTATTCGCTATTATGGCTGGCGCATGCAGTTGTTCAGCGCCTATCCCAACGTCATCGACATCGATGAGGGGGAGGAGGCACCTTTCCCGGTGGTGAATAGCCTGATCCTGGTGGTCCTGTTTGGCGGTATCGGTTATGTCGTGTTCATGGTCATGCGCTGGCGCAAGCGTCGCCGTCATGCCCGTTTGGCCGACGGTACGCCCTCCGGTCAGGATGGCTAACGAGCCTCGCAATTCCCTTCGCTGACATCATGTCCTCCCGCCTGACCATCCTGGGGGCCGGCGCCTTCGGCTCTGCGCTGGCCACCCGGTTGGGTGTGGCTGCGGCCCGCTTGCTGGGTCGGGCAGCCGCGCCGCAGGTGCTTCGCGAGACCGACGCCCTGCTGCTCACCGTGCCCTCGGATGCCCTGGAGGGCGCGCTGGACGCAGCCCTGCCTCATCTGACGTCGGACTGCGCGCTGCTGGTGGCCACCAAAGGCCTGGTCCCGCCAGATCAGTTTCCCCTGGAAGCGGCTACCCGATTGGCCCCAGGTCGCCCGTTGGCGGTCCTGTCTGGCCCCGCCTACGCCACGGAAATCGCCGACGGCCTCCCGGCCCACCTTGTCCTGGCGTCCAGCGATCTGGACCTGGCGCAACACTGGGCCACCCAGCTCTGCCGGCCGGCGTTTGCGGTCAGCGCCAGCGACG
>CAZCBM010000405.1:0-2614 GCA_964496805.1 uncultured Rhodospirillales bacterium
ACTGGCCGTCGAGCACGATATGCAACTGTGCGTGCACGCCATCGGGGATCGCGCCCGCAGAGGGAGCGCCCGCTCCGTCGGTGGCAGCTCCCTTAGGGTGGTGAGGGCTGGGCCGCCGGATCTGGCTGGCAATTGTCCATCAGATTGCGGGCGGCCAAGTCGTTGCCCTGCTCAGCCGCCAAAGCCAGCCACCGGCACCCCTCCGGGATATCCACCGCCACACCTTCTCCCGTGACCAGCATGACCCCCAGGTTGTTCATGGCATCCACCCCGCCCTGATCGGCGGCCTTGCGGTACCATTCAACCGCCTTTGCATCATCCAGGGGTACACCCTCCCCCTCATCATACATGATGGCCAAGTTGTATTGGGCGGCAACCATACCCTGCTCCGCCGCCAGCGTGTACCAGCGCACCGCTTCGCGGTCGTCCAGGGGCACACCTTCGCCTTCGTCAAACATAAGGGCCAGGTTGTACTGGGCACTGGGCAGGCCCTGCTCCGCCGCCGCGCGATACCATCGCACGGCCTCGGCATCGTCCACGGCCACGCCTTCCCCATCATCGTACATGATCGCCAGATTGTATTGGGCGAAGGGATAGCCCTGTTCCGCTGCCTTGCGATACCACAGAACCGCCTGGGCATCGTCCACGGCCACGCCTTCCCCGGCATCGTACATCAGCGCCAGATTGTACTGCGCGCGGTCGAGACCCTGTTCGGCCGCAGCCCGGTACCAAAGCACCGCAGCAACATCGTCGGTCAGCACCCCCTCCCCATTGTCGTAGGCAAGGGCCAGCTCGTACTGGGCGTAGGGATCACCGGCAACGGCCGCCACACAGGTGGGGCGCAGGCTGGCGGTAACGGTCGAGCAATCAGCGCTGGGGGGAACACTGGTTTCCACCGGCACGCTGGTGTCCCCCTGGCAAAAGGTGCCCTCGCACGCAGGCTCTGCCAGGACAGAGGGGGCACCGACGGCAAGCAGAGACAGCAGGCAGGTGCACAGGGCGACACGGGTCATGACGGGGCACTCCTGAAGGGGGGATAGCGAACGACACACACTCCCCGAAAACACAACAGGGACCCGTTTTACGGGTCCCTGGGTCGTTGGGCCAGACGGGCCGCGCTGATCACGAGGGGACGCAAGGTCACGCCACACCAAAGTCACCACAAATGCAATTATTTTGCACCCAAGCCAGCGGTTTTGGCCAGCTTGCTGCGCTGCTTTGAGTAGTTGGGGGCTGTCATGGGATAGTCCGCCGGCAGATCCCACTTCTTGCGATACTCATCGGGGGTCATATCGTACTTGGTCTTGAGGTAGCGCTTGAGCATCTTGCGCTTGGAGCCATCCTCCAAACAAACCAGATGATCCGGCTTCACCGATTTGTTGATGGGCACCGCCGGCTTTTGTTTCGGCTCCTCCGGCTCCGGCTCCGGCTCCGGCATATGAGTGTCAGCCAGCGCCTTTTGCACATTCCGGATGAAGGTGGGCAAATCATCGGGAGCGATGGGATTGCGGGAGATGTGCGATTGAACGATCTGAGCCGTCAGATCGAGGATCTTTTCATCGAGGGACATAATGGCCATCACTTGTTTCTTCATATGTCTCGCCAGTGCCAGCGATTAGCCCTTGATGACCCGTTTCCTTAGTTATGACAACAAAATTCTGTCCTGAGCCAAACACCTGTCGACAAATCACAAACTTTCAACCGCCATTCCAAGGCTCAGGCAAAAGCAAAAGATCAAGAAAGCAGGATAATTGATGGCTGAGAGTCAGCAAGCTGTATATCAGCGCTTCTTCTCGATCAGGGCGACAAAAAACGCCTCACGCCAAGGCTGAGGAGGTATGCGCCTGGCCAGTCCCATATCTGAATGGAACAGTCGGTCCTGCCATCGTGTCAGAGCCGGGACTGACTCGGGTATGGCCAACGGCAGGGGCAACAGACCCGCCCCGTCGCGATGCCGCAAAAGATGATCCAGCGGCGCCTCATTCTCTTCCGGCGCCAGCGTACAGGTGGCATAGACCAGTGTTCCGCCGGGTCGCAGCAGGCCAAAGGCTGTCATCAGCATCTTCTTCTGCAGCTGATGATATTTGGTGACCCGATCCATTGACCAATAGCGCAGAGCCGTGGGCTTTGAGAGATCCAGGAGCCCCTCACCAGAGCATTGGGCATCCAGCAGAATGCGATCGAACGGCTGATCAAAATGACGGTCGGCAAATTGTGCTGGATGATCGGTAATGCACACATCGGGGACGTTCAGCCGCTCCAAGGTCTCCTTGAGGATCGGCAGGCGCTGGGCAGACAGATCATTGGCCACCAGGGTGAGGCGCCCCCCGGCCAGGGCCGCCAGGTGGCTGGTCTTTCCCCCCGGTGCCGCACACAGGTCCAAGACCCGCTCCCCTGGGGCGGGCGCCAACACCAGGGGTGGGATCAGGCTGCTGGCGTTTTGGATTGCAACGCGACCCTCGGCGAATACCGACGACGCCGCCAACGGGGCCTTGTCGCCATGGATCTCGAAGCTGTCAGGGGCCCAGGGGATGGGGCGGGGATCGGCCCCCAGGGCGGTGACCAGGGCCAGGGTGTCGGCGCCGTACCCGTCGTGATCGGCGTCGAGGAAACA
>CAZCBM010000406.1:0-2587 GCA_964496805.1 uncultured Rhodospirillales bacterium
GCCACGCCGGAGGCCGGCCCATGACCGCCCTGACCAAGGACACGTCCACCGGTGCCCCGTCCCCCGACGCCAAGCCCCCGGCATCATCGCCGCCGCTGGTGATCGTGGAGGACCTGCAGGTGCAATTTCCGACTCCCGAGGGGCCATTGATGGCCGTGAAGGGGGTCAGCTTTACCCTGGAGAAGGGGCGCACCTTGGCGCTGGTGGGCGAGTCTGGTTCCGGCAAGTCGGTGACCGCCCTGTCGTTGCTGCAACTCTTGCCCGGCGGCGCCAATCGCCACCCCAAAGGCTCCATCCAGTTCCAGGGGCAGGAAGTGATCGGCGCCCCAGACGCGACCTTGCGGAAAATCCGCGGGGCCAAGGTGGGCATGATCTTTCAGGAACCCATGACCAGCCTGAACCCCCTGCACACCGTCGAACGACAGGTGGGGGAGGTCTTGGCCCTGCATCAGGGCATCACCGGCGCAGCCGCTCGCCGACGCATCCTGGAACTGCTGGACCTCGTGGGCATCCGTGACCCGGCCCGCCGCTTGGGCAGCTTTCCCCATGAGTTGTCTGGCGGGCAGCGCCAGCGCGTCATGATCGCCATGGCGCTGGCCAATGACCCGGACCTGCTGATTGCCGATGAGCCCACCACCGCCCTGGACGTTACCATCCAGGCCCAAATCCTGGCGCTGTTGCGCGATTTGCAGGCCCGGCTTGGCATGGCCATCTTGCTGATCAGCCATGACCTGACCGTGGTGCGCAAGGTCGCCCACGAGGTTGCGGTGATGCGCTATGGCCAGATTGTGGAGCACAAGGAGGCCGGGGCCCTGTTCGCCGCGCCGGAGCATCCCTATACCCAGGCGCTGCTGGCCGCAGAGCCCAAGGGCCGCGCCGCGCCGGTGCCACCGGACGCCCCGACGGTGGTGGAAGGCCAGCAGGTGAGCGTGAAGTTCCCCCTGAAAGGTGGGGGGTTGTTCCGCTTTACCCGCGGGCATCTGACGGCCGTGGATCAGGTGAGCCTGGCCGTTCGGGCCGGGGAAACGCTGGGCGTTGTGGGGGAGTCGGGCAGCGGCAAGACCACCCTGGGCCTGGCCCTGCTGCGCCTGACCCAGGCGGAGGGCGCCGTGCGCATTCAGGGCCAGGACATCGCCCGTCACACCCCGCGCCAGTTGCGTCAGATGCGCCGCCATGCCCAGATTGTGTTCCAGGACCCTTATGGTTCGCTTAGCCCACGGATGACCGTGGAGCAGATCATTGGGGAGGGACTGAAGGTTCATCGCTTGGCCGACACCCGGTCGGAGCGCGAGCGCATCATTCACCAGGCGCTGGAGGAGGTGGGTCTGGATCCCGCCAGCCGCCATCGCTACCCCCACGAGTTCAGCGGCGGCCAGCGTCAACGCGTGGCCATCGCCCGGGCGCTCGTCCTGCAACCCAAATTGCTGATCCTGGATGAGCCCACCAGCGCGCTGGACCTGTCGGTGCAAGCGCAGATCGTCGCCCTGCTGCGGGATCTCCAGGCCCGTCACGGGCTGGCCTATGTTTTCATCAGCCATGATTTGCGGGTCGTGCGCGCCCTGGCCAATCGGGTGATGGTAATGCGCCTGGGCAAGGTGGTGGAGGAAGGCCCCACGGAAGACCTGTTCGAGACGCCGAAAACCGCCTATACCCGCGCCTTGATCAAGGCTGCCATCGACCTGGAACCCGCCGAGGCGATGGACGAGGACGAGGCGTTGGCGGTGGCCACCTGAGGGAGAGGGGCGAAACCATGGTGGATCACTCGGTTGACGACACGCCGTCTGTCGCCGGTGCCCCGGCACCAGAAGTGTTTGACACCCTGGCCGACAGTCTCACCGTCGCCCGGGCCAGTGCCCATGGCCAGGCGGATGTGGGGGAGTTGTGGTCCAGCCTGCTGCACGCCACCCCGGCAGACACCGTGAGGGCTTTGATCCAGGATCTGCCCGCGGGCTCCCGCGTGGTGGTCACCTTCGCCAACGAAGGCGCGGTGGGATTGGCGGTGAAAACCCCGCAGATGCAAAAGGTGCTGGATGGCGATCTGGCGCCGGGCGGGCAGGTATTGTTCCTGCGGCGGCTGGGCTCAGAGGGGGCGCTGGCCCGTGATCCCCTGTCCCGGTTAGTGCTGCGCAACCTGCTCCGCTTTGCGCGCCGCCAAGGGGTGACGACCCTGGAGGTTTATCCCACCCCGGCCACGCTGGCGACGCTGCTGGCGGCTGGCTTCGCCCTGTCGCCGGAGCGGTGGACGGAGGCCGTGAGCCCCGCCCTGAAGCGGCGCTTGGCGCTGCTGCGCCATCTGACTCGGGAACGGGGGGAGCTAGCCGTGTTGACGGAGGTGGAGACCAGCGTCGGAACCGATCCCGATGGGGCCGCCACCCTGGCCATGCTGGCCGCCGAGGCACGGCAGATCATCCGCGCCCATGATCTGCGCGCCTTGCTGCTGGATCCGGCGTTGCCGGGCGATATCACCATCCCGCCCGCCTTGCAAAAGGACGCTGGCGCTCACATGCCGCGCTTCACCATGGTGCTGCCTCTGCAAACCGATGGTGCCCTCGATCGGGTCAAACGCTTCCTGAGCGGGGCCAGCTAG
>CAZCBM010000407.1:0-2576 GCA_964496805.1 uncultured Rhodospirillales bacterium
CTAGAGCCCGTTTCGGTGAGATAGAGCCCGCTCCAGCCCCCCCTCCAACTTGGATCCCCCCACCCGGCCACCCATTGGTACGATACTGGCGTGGGTGGCCGGGTGGGGGCGCGGGGTGGTCAAGGTAGGTGGGACAGACTCTAACGCGCCGACCGCACCAAAGACGGCAGGTTGCTCCCTTGGCGCCCAGTCCTGGTCGGAGGGCAGCAACAAGGCTGCCCGGGATGCCGGCTGAGGGTTCCTTAACCGGGGATCGCCTATCCCTGTGGGGCTAGAGCCGTTTGCTTGGCAAAGGAGTCATCTCCATCCCTCTTCCCCGTGCGGCCCCATGACCGGACCGACGCGATGGGTGGCCAAGTGCCCAGGGGGAAAGAGAGAGTTGGTTCAGGTTGTCAGGTGGACTCTTTGGAGCACCAGCGGCGGCAGAACGCCTGACCACTGCCGCGGGTGTCTCAGCCAAGAACCCTGAAGAGGGGGCATTTTTGCCCCACGCGCGCGACCCCTTTTGATCGAAAGCCCCCCCTGCACCCCATGAGTACCCGCCCCAAACCCCGCCAAAGCAGGCCCGCGCGCGCGCCATCGCGGTTCGCGCGCCGCCTGCCGTGGGTGGTATTGGGGGTGCTGCTGGCTCTGCCGGTGCTGGGTCTGGTGGGAGTGGGCCTGGCCTTGCCGCTGCCAGAACCGCCGCCGCGGGTGGCAGCCGTCAACCAGGATGAGGAAACCGCCAGCCCAGCCAGCGTCCTGTTTGCCCCGCGCGATCGCGATCAGACCAGCCCGGCCGCCCTGCGCCTGGTGGCCGCTCCGGATGACAATCTGCTGGAACGCACGGCCCGCTATGGCGCCCTGCCCCGCATCTCCGTCGATGGGCGCAGGCCCTGGAGGGCCTATGCCCGGCCCACCGATCCCATGGCCCCTGACGGACCGAAGGTGGCGATCATCGTCGCGGGCCTCGGGCTGATGGAAACCGCCACGATAGAAGCCATCAACCGGTTGCCGGCCGATGTCACCCTGTCTTTCCATGCCGCCAACGATCCGGAGATGCTGGGCCGGTGGCTGGGGCGTGCCCGCCAGGCCGGGCATGAGGCGCTATTGGGCATCCCGGTGCAAAGTGGTGCCTATCCGCGCCAGGACCCAGGACCGGGCATCATTCAGGTTGGATTGAACAGCACCACCAGCAGCGAGCGGCTGAAAACCCATCTGGGCCGCACCCAGGGCTATGTTGGGCTGATGCCCACGGTTCCCATGGGGGATGTCACCGGCGGCGGCCTGACGGATCCCGGCGTGACCCAGGCCATACTGACGGAGGCCCGGCTGCGCGGCCTGATGGTGGTGGTCCCGCCGCTCAGCGACAACGCGCTGGCTCCAGCCGCCCGGGCCATCGGCACGCCCCACGCCCAGGCCAGCCTGATCCTGGATGCCCCGGACCCGGACCCGGACACGCTGGAAGTGAATTTGGCCCGCCTGGCCGAATTGGCCCGTATCCATGGGTCGGCCATCGGCATCATCCGCCCCTATCCGGTCAGTGTTGAGGCCGTCCGCGTCTTCTCAGGCCAGCTTGAGTCCTCCGGGGTCAGGCTGGTGCCCTTGACGGACATCACGGTGCCGGACCGGCTCTGACACGGGACAACGGTGCAGCCCCCCCCCCTCGGACCTCTGGCCAGCCGTGGACCGCGGTCCGGCGGCGTGCCTCCAGCAAGGATCGTCCAACGGGCTGTTGAGACCCGCCGCCCCTCCGGGATAGACAAGACCCCAACCCTGTCTCTTCTCCCCTGTCCAAGGTGGTCTCCCCCATGCGATCTGAGATGCTGCCCGACGGCTTCCGCCCGTGCGTTGCCGCGGTGATCCTCGATGCTGACTCCCGGGTCCTGCTGGGGGCACGTATCGACCGTCCAGAGGTCTGGCAGGTTCCCCAAGGCGGAATTGACCCCGGGGAGGACCCACAGGAGGCCCTGCTGCGGGAACTGGCGGAGGAGATCGGCACCGCTGAGGTGGACATTCTGGGGCAGGCTTCGGGTTGGCTGGCCTACATCTTTCCGCCAGAGCTGGCCCACACCCGCTTGGCCAAACGGTTTAAGGGGCAAGCGCAACGGTGGTTCCTGGTGCGCCTGAGGCCGGGCGCCGCGATCCGCCTGGATGCCCATGATCCGCCGGAGTTCTCCACCATCCAGTGGGTGGCCTATGACGCCGTGATGGACTGGTGCGAGGGCTTCAAGGCCGAGGTCTACCGCGCCGCCCTGGCGGACCTGCGGCCGCTGGCCCTGACCGGGCAAGCACCCCACGCGACGACGGCGGAGACCACGCCATGAGCCAGACCCTCACGCTGCCGCCGCTGGGCCGGGACAGCCCCCTGGTGATCCTGACCGGGGCCGGGATCAGCAAGGAAAGCGGGCTGGACACCTTTCGGGATGCAGGGGGCATCTGGCAACGCTATCCGCTGGAAGATCTCGCCACGCCGGAAGGCTTTGCCCGCAACCCAGCGCTTGTTCAGGGATTCTACAATGACCGCCGGGCGCAACTGAGCGATCCTGCGGTGCAGCCCAACGCCGCCCACCAGGCCCTGGCACGCCTGCAACGGC
>CAZCBM010000408.1:0-2572 GCA_964496805.1 uncultured Rhodospirillales bacterium
TTGCCCATGCCGACCCGCCCGCCTGCCAGCGGCGCCGCGATCCCCCGCGCCACGCGCTGGCAGCGGTTGCGCCGTGCCGGCTGGGGGGTGCGCTTGGTGGGGTTGGTGTTGTTGCTGGCTGCGGGTGAGATTCTCACCGCTGATCCGCTGCTGGTCCGCAACCTTCGAGAGATTGTGTTGGATGCCTACCAGCGGGTCATGCCACGGGAACCGCAGCGCACCTTGGTCCAGGTGGTGGAAATCGATGATGCCGCCATTGCGGAGGTGGGGCAGTGGCCCTGGCCCCGTGGGGAGATTGCGCGCCTGACCGAGACCATCCTTGAGTCCGGTGCGCTGGTGGTGGGTTACGACATCGTGTTTTCCGAACCGGACCGGCTGTCACCAGCCTATTGCCGGGCGCTGGCCGGGCAGCAGGCTGGCCCGGCGCTGTCCGCCCTGTTCGACCAACCCACAGCAGAGCAGGTGATGGCAGAGGCGATTCGGGGCCGACCGGTGGTGGTGGGGCTGGCGCCCATGACCCAGCCGCCTGAACTGGCACCTGTCCTGGAGCCCGCGCCCCTGCATAATGTCATCATCAGGCGGTTGAACGATGGGCCGAACAATGCCGCCCCCGTCTATGAGGATTGGCAAGTCCTCTTGCGCCTGCCGGCCATGCTGCACAATCTGCCAGAGCTGGAACAGGCGGCGGCCGGCTGGGGGGCCTTTCAAGGGGGCAGCGCGGAGGATGGCGTCACCCGACGCCTGCCCCTGATGACGGCGGTTCGCCAAGCGGGTCCCATGCCCGACGATCAGGCCCGCTGGCACCGCTATCCTTCCTTGTCCCTGGAGGTTTTGCGCGTCGCGCTCAAGGGGCCCAGTACCTATTTCCTGGAATTGTCCAGCCAGCCGGAGATCGGTGTGCGCGCGGTGGGGATCAGCAATGCGCTGGGCCATAGTGCGCCTTTGTCGCTTCTTCCGGCGTCCCGACGCCAACCCTTGTGGCAGAGCGGCCAAGGCGAGCCCATGGCCCTGTATGAGGGAACGGCACAAGCCCCGCCCACGCATCTTCTGCTGGAGGGACGGACTGGCCAGATGCTGGCGGCGGCGCGACTGACCCCGGCGGCCCCGGGGCAGGCGCCGGTGGTCACGCTCTTCACCCAGCCGGAGGAGGCCGGATCAGCGCCCTCCTTCCACCTTCGCCCCTATGCCGGACCGGCTGATCGGCACCTGGTGATCCCCACCGACTATGACGGCCATGTCTGGCCCCATTTCGCCCCTGTGGATGCCGGACGCTATGTTTCCGCCGCCGACGTTCTGGCCGGGCGCCATGACCGCGGCCGCCTGGCCGGGAAGATCGTCCTGATCGGGGCATCGGCCGAAGCGCTGCGCGATGTGCGAAGCACCGCCCTGGGGGAGGTGGTGCCGGGGGTGGAGATCCATGCGCAATTGATCGAAAGCGTCATCGAGGGATCATTGTTGATCCGAACCGCCGTGGTCCGGGGGCACGAGCGCTTGGCGCTTTATGGGGGCGGGGCCTTGCTTATCCTGCTGGTGCCCGCGGTCAGCCTGCGCCGCAATCTGCTGTTGCTGGTGGGGCTGGGGCTTGTTCTGGCAGGCATTGGCTGGGCGCTGTTTGCCAGCGAGGGGGTGCTGTTCGATTATGGCAGCCCCCTGGCGCTGCTGACCCTGCTGTTCCTGGTGCTGTTTGCCGTCAACTATGTGCGCGACGATGGCCAGCGCCGGTATATCCGCACCGCCTTCGGGCACTATCTGGCGCCGGAATTGGTGGAGATGCTGGCCGAACGGCCGGAGCTGCTGCGCATCGGCGGGGAAAGTCGGGAGGTCAGCGTGCTGTTCACCGACATTGCGGGTTTCACCAGGTTCACTGAACGCACCAGCCCGCAGACGGCCATCGACCTGTTGCAGCGCTACATGGATCAGATGATCGACATCGTCATGCGCCACGGCGGCACGGTGGACAAGATGATCGGCGATGCCATCGTGGCGCTGTTCAATGCGCCGCTGGATCAGCCGGACCATCGGCAGCGGGCGTTGGCCTGCGCCCGGGAACTGGAGGAGGTGGGGGCGCGTCTGTCCCGGCAGTGGACCGCCCAGGGGCATCCGTTTGGCATCACCCGGATCGGCGTACACAGCGGCCGCGCGCTGGTGGGCAATTTCGGGGGCGCGGGGCGCTTCACCTACACCGCCTATGGCGACACCGTAAACGTTGCGGCCCGGCTGGAGTCCGCCAACAAACACTTGGGAACCCGGCTGTGTGTCTCCAATGCCATTGCCGAGGCGGTGGACGATGATCAGCCCCTGCGACCCATCGGGGAGGTGGTGGTGGCCGGGCGGGCGAAGGCCATCCAGGCATGGCAACCAATGAAACCGGGCCCCCAGACCGATGCCCTTTTGGAACGCTACCTGCCCCTCTACGAGGCCATGGCCGAGGGGGAGAAGGGGATTGAGGACAAACTGCTGGCAGCGGCCGAAGCCTTCCCCGACGATCCGGTGATTGAGATGCACCGCCGCCGCTTCGCCGCCGGGGGGCGCGGGGTGCGCATCATTCTGACCGACAAATGAGCGTTGCTTT
>CAZCBM010000409.1:0-2567 GCA_964496805.1 uncultured Rhodospirillales bacterium
TATTTGGGATATCTGGTCTTCAAAAAATGATGGGTTGTCTTTCATATATTCAACTTCCACTTTAACCCATGCATATTGGCCACGACCGCCAAGCTGTTGGAGAAGGTGGCAGGACCGACGGTGGCCGACCTGCTGCTATGCGCCCCCACCGGTCTGGTGGATCGCCGCCGTGAGGCCCTGATCGCCGAAGCCCCCTTGGGCCAGCCCATCACCGTCACGGGCGGCGTGCTGGAACATCGCCCGCCCGCCGGCAAGGCTCCGCATAAGGTGGTCATTGCCGATGGCTCAGCGCCCCTGGAGTTGATCTTCTTCCATGCCCGCGGCCAGGTCCTGAAGGATCGCCTGCCCCAGGGGCGCAAGGTGGTGGTCCACGGCAAGATCGACCTCTACCGCGATCGGCGCCAGATGACCCATCCGGAGGCGTTTGGCCCGGCGGAGGAGGCGGATGACATCATCACGGTGCAACCGGTCTATCCCCTGACCCAAGGGTTGACCCTGCGCACCTACGGCAAGGCTGTGTCGGCGGCCCTGGAGCGGGTGCCAGCGTTGCCGGAATGGCTGGATCCGGCAGTTCTGCGGCGGGAGGGATGGCCTGGCTGGGCGGACGCAATCCGCCACCTCCACCAGCCCCAAGGGCAGGCGGACCTGGAGCCTGGGCATCCGGTCCGTTGCCGCCTGGCCTATGATGAGATGTTATCCAGTCAGTTGGCGCTGGCGGCCATCCGGGAGCGCACCAAACGCCAGGGGGGGCGCCCTCTCACCGGCGATGGGCGTTTGCGCGCGGCGTTGTTGGCCCGTTTGCCCTTCCCCCTCACCGGTGATCAGCAGCGCGCGGTGGCGGACATTCTGGCCGACATGGCTGACGCCACCCGCATGATGCGCCTGATCCAGGGGGATGTGGGCAGCGGCAAAACCGTGGTTGCCTTGATGGCCATCGCCAATGCCCTGGAGGCCGGGTATCAGGCGGCGTTCATGGCCCCAACGGAGATCCTGGCCCGCCAGCATGGGCACAGTCTGCTGGGCTTGCTGGCCGCCTGCGGGTGCCCGGGCATCGTGCTGACCGGCCGCGACAAGGGCAAGGCGCGCGAGGCCGCGCTGATGGGGCTGGCGGAGGGCTCCCTGCGCGTTGTGATCGGCACCCATGCCCTGTTTCAACAGAGCGTGCAGTTTCGCCGGCTGGGTCTGGTCATCATTGACGAGCAGCACCGCTTTGGCGTGGACCAGCGCATGGCGCTGGCCGACAAGGGGGAGCATGCCGATATTCTGGTGATGACGGCGACGCCCATCCCCCGGACGCTGACGCTCACCACCTTCGGGGATCTGGACGTCAGCCGCATTCGGGAAAAGCCGCCCGGTCGCAAACCGGTGCAGACCACCATCCTGTCGGTGGACAAGATGGAGGCGTTGGTGGCGCGCCTGCGCACGCGCATTGCCGAGGGCGAGCGCGCCTACTGGATCTGCCCCTTGGTGGAGGAGAGTGAGACCAGCGCGCTCACCAGTGTGGAGGAGCGGTTTCAGTCCCTGGTGGGGTGGTTTGGTGACCGCCTGGGCCTGCTCCACGGTCGCTTGTCGGGGGAGGAGAAAGACCAGGTGATGGCGCGCTTCGCCCGCGGGGACCTGGACGTGCTGATCGCCACAACGGTGATCGAAGTGGGGGTGAATGTGCCCGAAGCGACAGTGATCGTCATTGAGCATGCCGAGCGCTTCGGTCTTTCCCAGTTGCACCAGTTGCGCGGGCGCGTGGGGCGGGGGGATCGCCCAGCCCATTGCGTTCTGCTGTATCATCCGCCGCTGGGGGAGGTGGCGCGGGAGCGGCTCAGCACCCTGCGGGAGACCGAGGATGGCTTTCTGATCGCCGAAAAGGACCTGGAACTACGCGGGGCCGGTGATGTTCTGGGCACCAAGCAAAGTGGTCTGCCAGCCTTTCGCTTCGCCGATATCAGCATTCATGGGGACTTGATGGCCATGGCGCAGGACGAGGCGAGGCTGATCATGGAGCGTGATCCGACGCTCACTGGTGCCCGATCCCAGGCGTTGCGCACGCTGCTTTACCTGTTCCGACGCGATGAGGCGATCAGCTACCTGCGCAGTGGATGAGGCGCGACGTCACCAGGCGTTACCGTGCCCGCACCAACAAGAGAGGGCGCGGAGGCCGTGCAGCAGAAGCAGGAGACAAGATAGGGTGTGGCTGGCAGCGCACCGGAACAGATCCGCCCTTGGCGATCTTTTCCCCGGTCTGGCGGCTGGGTGGCGAGAGTGACGGGACTTGAACCCGCGACCTCCGGCGTGACAGGCCGGCGCTCTAACCAACTGAGCTACACCCCCAGGGCCGAACCCCATATGTACGGAGCGCCTTGGAAAGGATCAAGCGGAAAAATCAATCGCGCCGGGTCTGGCAGGGTGCGGCCCCGCCATCCCCCCTTGCCGGTTGGGGGAGCCGGCGGCATAAACGCGTCAGGGAACCAAAGCCGTGGAGGGTGAGCATCATGGGCACGGAAAAGCGGGCGCAGGGGGCGCGGTGGGGCGCGAAGGATCGGGCAGCCACGGCGTTGACTTATGGGCTGGTG
>CAZCBM010000410.1:0-2566 GCA_964496805.1 uncultured Rhodospirillales bacterium
GACAGCCCCAGCGACCCCGCCAACGGTACCGGCTCCACCAGCGCCGCAGCGCTACCCTGGCTCCCGGCACAAGACGAGACTGACCCCGACGCCGAGGTCATCCACGCCCGCTCCGTCACCCTCAGCGATGACACCCTAGGCGTCATCGCCAAACTGGACCTGGTGGAGGCCAGCGGCCGCATCGCCACCCCGGTGGAATACAAGCGCGGCAAGCGCCCGCACACCGCCCAAGGAGCCTGGCAGCCGGAGCGCATTCAACTGGCCCTTCAGGCCCTGCTGCTGGAGGCCCATGGCTATACCGTGCCGGAGGGCGTGATCTATTTCCGTGGCTCGCGGGAGCGCACGCGCATCCCCATCGATGCGCCGCTGCGGGCTGCCGCGCGGGAGACCGTCACCGGCTTTCGCCTGCATCTGGCTCAGTCCCGGCTGCCGCCGCCCCTGGTGGACAGCCCCAAATGCCCGCGCTGCGCCCTGGTGAGCCTCTGCCTGCCGGACGAGGTGGGGTTCCTGGCGGACAAGGTGCCCTCCCCCCGCCCATTGGCTGTGCCCCAGGACAGCCAAGTGCCGCTCTATCTTCAGGCTGGCTATGGCAAGATCGGCAAGTCAGGCAACCAGTTGAAGATCGACTTGGAGGATCAGCCCACCCGCAAGGTGGCCCTGGCGGATCTGTCGGGGGTGGCGATCTTTGGGCAGGTGGGGCTCACCACCCCGGCCCTGCATGCCCTGTTCCGGGAGGGGCTGGCGGTGAGCTTCTTCAGCCATGGGGGTTGGTTCTTGGGCGAAGCCCGCGCCCCCACCGGGCGGGTTGCCGCCACGCGCCTGGCCCAATACGCCACCGCCACCGATCGCCTGCTCAGCCTCATCCTGGCCCGGACGCTGGTGGCCGCCAAGATCGCCAACGCCCGCACCCTGCTCCGCCGCAACCGCCGCACCGAGGACCAGGAGGCGCCCCTGCGGGAATTGCGGCGGCTGCGCCTCGAGGCCCTGGAGGCCAACACCGCAGATAGCCTGCTGGGGATCGAGGGGGCAGCGGCTGCCCAATGGTTCCCCGCCTTCGCCGGGCTGCTACAGGGCGATGGGCTGGGAACCTTCGACTACACCCAGCGCAACCGGCGGCCGCCCCGCGATCCGGTGAACGCGTGCCTCAGCTTTGCCTACGCGTTGCTGATGCGAACTTGGCTGGCCGCCCTGCATGGCGCCGGACTGGATCCCTATATCGGCCTCTATCACCGGCCGCGCGCCGGCCGCCCGGCCCTGGCCCTGGACCTGATGGAACCCGACCGCCCGTTGATCGCCGACAGCACTGTTCTGGGGGCCATCAACAATGGGGAACTGCGGGCCGGCGACTTCATCCGGGGCGCCGGCGGCTGCGCCCTCACCCCGTCGGGGCGCAAGGCCCTGATCGCGGCCTTTGAGCGGCGACTGGACCAGGAGTTCACCCATCCGCTGTTCGGCTACCGCCTGAGCTACCGGCGCGCCATCGCCGTCCAGGCGCGGTTGCTGGCCCGGCATCTGCTGAAGGAGACCGAGAGCTATCCCCCCATCACGCCGCGCTAGAGCCTATCCCACCTACCTTGACCGCCCCACGCCCCCACCCGGCCACCCACGGCAGTATCGTACCAATGGGTGGCCGGGTGGGGGCAGCCAAGTTGGAGGGGGGGCTGGAGTGGGCTCCATCTCACCGAAGCGGGCTCTAACCTCAAACGCCCGCAGAAAGGCCGGTGCCTCGCCTTGGGGGCAGATCGGCCCTGCGCGGCCGATCCCTCCCCCTTGTCAGAAGGTCCCCATCATGAGTTGGTCCGGAGAGCATCTGTTCGTCGTCGCCTATGACATCGCCGAGCCCAAGCGTTGGCGCCGGGTCTATCGCACCATGCAGGGGCATGGGGCTTGGCTGCAGTTGTCCCTGTTTCAATGCCGCCTCACCCGGCGGCGCCTCGCCACCCTGCGCGGCACGCTGTCGGAGATCATCAAGCAGGGCGAAGATCATGTGGTGTTCCTGGATCTGGGGCCAGCCGAGAGTGCCAGCCTGCGGCTGGAGAGCCTGGGCAAAGCCGCTCAGGTGGTGCAGCGCCAGGCCATCATCATCTGAGCCCGGATGCCTGATCAGCCGGCAGGGCCGGCGGAGACTCCGGACTGTCGAGAGTGATGTCCAAACCGTTGCCCCCCGCCCGCAAGCCCCCGGACACCGGCCGGCCCCACAACAGGGCGGTAGCCCTCTCCTGGACACGATCCTGGACGCGGGCGCGCTTTCCCCCCATTCTCATCCCAGACGCGGCGGCCCGCCGTCAGCGGGTTCGAGCGCTCCGGCACCGCCAAAACCCCCGGGAGCGCTCGCAGGTGAGTGTTGTCCTTGTGACTCAGACCGTTATTGCCCCCACGCAAGGCAAGATGGTAACTCTATGGGCGGGGGCATGAAACGGGACCGCCCACCGCTCGAAACGCCCCCAAAAAGCCCAAGGGACTCAACCCCCACCACCCCAGGGTCCATCCGGAGCCAAAAAGCTCCGGCTCCATTGAAGCACGTGACAGGGTCGTTTACTTTCACTGAATTAAACCCTCCATCCGG
>CAZCBM010000411.1:0-2561 GCA_964496805.1 uncultured Rhodospirillales bacterium
CTGTTGGGGCGTACGCTGATGGTGCGCAAGAGCGGGCCGGGCGTCGCCTGGTTCACCTATGGGGAGATCAGCGAGGGCAGCATGGGGGCCGCGGATTTCCTGGCCATCGCGGAGACCTTCCACACCGTGTTCCTGGCCGATGTGCCTGAATTGAAGCCAGAGCGCCGCAATGAGGCCAAGCGCTTCATCCTGCTGATTGATGCGCTGTATGAGGCCAAGCGCACGCTGGTGATGTCCGCCGATGCGCCGGCTGATGACCTCTACCCCAAGGGGCATCACGCGATGGAGTTCCAGCGCACCGCCTCGCGCCTGATGGAGATGCAGTCCGAGGCCTATTTGAGCGCGGCAAAAACCGGACGCCAGGCCCGGCGGTCGACCGCTGGATCGGCCGCATGAGCCAGGGCAAAGGGGGTGCGGCCGGCAGCAAGCTGGCGCAGTTGCGCGCGCTGGTGCAAAGCCCGCAAATGGTGGCGCTGCGCACGGAAAAGCCCCCATCGGAGCGGCTGTCCCTGGCACGTAATCCCGACACGCCGCCGGAAGTGCTGTTTGTCCTGAGCCATGATGATGATCCGGCGGTGCGCGATGCCGTGGCCCACAACGCCTCTACCCCCCGTCATGCTGACGAGGTGCTGAGCCGGGATACCGCGGTGGACGTGCGTCGGCGCCTGGCCCAGCGCCTGACCTCCATCGCTGCGCGCAAACGCAAACCCCCGCCCACGGCCTCCACGGCGGCGGAGGCGCTGGGGCTGGTGCGGAGCCTGTCCCGGGATGCCGCGGCCGAGGTCCGGGCCGCCGTGGCCGCCACCTTGCGGGATGTGGGCGACATTCCCGCTGAAATGGCCCTGGCGTTGGCCCGTGATTACGAGCAGGCCGTGGCGGCCCCCATGCTGATGGCCAGCCCGCTGATCACCGAAAAGGAACTGCCGGGACTGATCGGCCATCATCGGGAAAGCTGGGCCTTGGACGCCATTGCCCGGCGCCCCTCCCTGAAAGCCTCCGCCACCGATCCCCTGCTGGCCCGTCGGCAGATTGAGCCCACCCGCACGCTGCTGGACAATGCCAGTGCGGAACTTTCCGAGGAGGGGCTCGCCCATGCGGTGGAGACCGCGCGGGAGGCACCGGACCTGGCACCGCGCATCGCGCAACGCCCCGGGCTGACCAGTCGGGTGGCCCGGGCGCTGGCGCGGGTGGCCGGGCACAAGGTGGGGCAATTGCTGGCCGGCCGGTCGGACCTGAAGGACGATGTTCGCAATGAGATCAGCAGAACCGTCAACCGCCGCCTCGCTTGGCGGGCCGACCGCCAGGAACTGACCGCCGAACAGGCCGTCGCGGCGGATGCCGCAGCAGGCACACTGGGGGATCAGGCGGTGCAGGATGCCCTGGCCCTGGATTGGGATGCCTATGTCGCCGCGGCGCTGGCTCACCTGGCAGGGGTCAAGCCCCAGGTGGTCACGGCCATCCGTGGCTCCGACAGCGGCAAGTCGGTGATGGCGCTGAGCCTCTTGGCCGGATTGGAGGCGCGTACCGGCCTGGACCTGCAAGTGAAATGGGCCGACATCCCGCCTGATCGCCGGGCCTATCCGCGCCAGGGCAGCGACTATCCTCTGGACGCAGGCCAGGCGCAGTTTCAACTGGAGTTGTTCGGGGTGATACAGTGAGCCCCACGGTGCCCCCTAAGGGCCCGCCCTCCTTTTCTCCTGCTGAGGGCTTGCCATCGGCTGTTTTGCCGGGGGGCGAGGCTGCCCGGATGGGCACCCAGCCCCTAAACGCCGAGGCTGCCGCTGAGGCCATGACGGCATGGATCACGGCCTGCCAACGCCCCCTGGCCACGGCGGCACAGCAACGCCTCTCCGCATCCTTTGTGCGCCATATCGGTCTGGAGGCCGGGGCTTTTGTGGCGCAAGAGCGCGGGCTCTATCGTCAGGCCCCCAAGGGCCTGGGGGTGCGCATCGTGGATGTCTGCCCGGCGGTCCCGGAGAGCGCGAAGGGGATGGCAGACGCAGCCGGGCAGGCGGGGGGCACACGGGTCCGCTATCGCGTTCTGGCGCCGGACGGCTGGCTGCTGTTTGAAAGCACGCAGATCCTGGACGCAGCGGGTCTGATCCAGGGCAATGGGTCGGCCTTTGACGTGGTGCCCAAACTGGCCTTCACCGCAGAGGGTGTCCGCCTGGGTCTGGCAATCCGCTCCACCTTGGGCGCGCTCAAGGCCGTGGTCCCTACCGCCGGCGGCCCCGTCCTGACGGAGGTGGCGCATTTCCCAGCCTCCGGATCGACCGCCCAACGCCCATCCCTAAGCTACGACACTATCCGCCTGACCGTGGAGGGGATCGACCAAGCGCCGCCGGCGACCAGTCTGACCGTACGGCTCAAGCTGCTGGCGGCCCAGGGTCGGGAGACGGTGAGCATCCAGTTTCCCGGGGCGGATCATCCCTACTTTCGCCCAGGGCTGTTCCCAACCTTGCAGGGCGCCAGCGTTGATCTGCCTGGCTATCCTGGGCGGTTCTGGAGCCTGGCTGTTGATCTGGCAGACGGTCGCCAGCGCCAAGTGCCCCAACCCCGCC
>CAZCBM010000412.1:0-2547 GCA_964496805.1 uncultured Rhodospirillales bacterium
CGCGGCATGAAGGTGGCCCGCTCGGCAGATGAGTTGGAGACGGCCTTCACCATGGCCCGTGGTGAGGCCAAGGCCGCCTTCGGGGATGATAGCGTCTACATTGAAAAATACCTGGCCACGCCCCGCCATATCGAGGTGCAGGTGCTGGGCGACGGCCATGGAGCCGCGGTGCATCTGGGGGAACGCGACTGTAGCGTCCAGCGCCGCCATCAGAAGCTGATCGAAGAAGCCCCATCGCCGCTCCTCACCGCCCAGGAGCGGGAGTATATCTGCACGCTGGCGGCAGAGGCCACGGCGCGTCTACGCTACCGCTCGGCGGGGACCTTGGAGTTCCTGTACGAGAACGGCGAGTTCTATTTCATCGAGATGAATACCCGCCTGCAGGTGGAACATCCGGTGACGGAGATGATCACCAACATTGATCTGGTCCGTGAACAGATCCGCGTTGCGGCGGGGGACCGGCTCAATCTGGTGCAGGACGACATTGTGTTGTCCGGTCATGCCATCGAATGCCGCATCAATGCCGAGCACCCGGAGACCTTCCTTCCCAGTCCTGGCCTCATTACTGGCTTTCACCCGCCGGGCGGGCTGGCCGTTCGCGTGGATAGTGCGATTTATACGGGGTATCGCATCCCGCCCTACTATGACAGCCTGATCGCCAAGCTGATCGTCTCCGGGCGCAACCGGGCCGGGGCCATGCGCCGCCTGTCCCGCTGCCTGGACGAGTTTGTCATTGACGGTGTGCACACAACCATCCCCCTGCATCGGCGCATTCTTCGGGAACCGCAGTTTCTGGATGGTCGCTATGACATCCACTGGTTGGAAAACCTGCTGAACGCCGATAAGGATAAGAAGGCCGAGTAAAGGCACGGGCGGGCGGCGGAGCCTCTTGGCGCATGTTGCCCGCTGCCTTATCTTGGTGCCCATGTCCAGGTTAACCACCGATCTGATGTTGCGGGCCTATGCCTCCGGGATCTTTCCGATGGCGGAAAGCGCGGAGAGTGCGGAGCTGTATTGGTTCGATCCGGAGATCCGGGGGATTTTGCCGCTGGAGGCGTTCTATGTCCCCCGTCGCCTGGCCCGCACGGTCCGCAATGCGCCCTACAGCATCCGGGTGGATAGTGACTTCCGTGGCGTGGTGATGGCCTGCGCCGAGCCCACGGACGAGCGGCCGCAGACCTGGATCAATACCCAGATCGTCGACGTTTATGAGCAGTTGTTCTTTGACGGCTTTGGCCACTGCGTGGAGGTCTGGGAGGGTGAGGAGTTGGTGGGCGGGCTCTATGGCATTGCCCTGGGAGCGGCCTTTTTTGGGGAGAGCATGTTCTCCCGCCGCCGGGACACCTCCAAAATCGCGCTGGTGCATCTGGCCGCCCGGCTCTGGGCCGGGGGGTTCAAGTTGCTGGACACCCAATTCGTCACCGACCATCTGCGCCAATTTGGCGCCATCGAGATCGCCCGCACCGTTTATCGCCGCCGTCTCACCGAGGCGTTGACCAGTGCGGCGGACTTTACCGCTGGCGATCAGCCCGCAATGACCTTGGTGGACGCCTATTTGCAGGCACTGAAGGCGTCGCAACCACCGGGGACTTGAGCCGGCGCGCCGGTGCCGTCACAAATAGTCCCCTCTGAACAGATCCTCGGGCCTGACAGGCTGGCCTCGGGATCCATGGTCGAGGCGCAGGAGGCACGGCACCCCATGAGCACCAAAAGGCGACAGACTAGGGCGGCTGCGTGTTTCGTAGAAGCCGCCGATGGCCCCAGCGATCCTGGATCTCGCCCCCCCCTCTGTCGCCGCGAAGACGGCGCCCAGCCCGTCCACCGATTCCAACAGCGGCTGAGACGATCTTCCTGGACGCTGGGGCTGGCAGCGGCATTGATGGCGGTGAGCTTGCCAGCCAGTTGTCGGGCCCAGGCTGGGGAGCCGATCATCACCTTCTCGGACGACGAGGCGCCAGCCTCGGTCCTGGAGGGGCTATCCTCGCCGTCGCAGGCCCCTGCCCCCCAAGTCTTGGCACCGGCAGCGCCTCCCCCGGCGGCTGCACCGCCGCCCCGTGTGGCGCCCGGTGATACCCAGGCCCTGGTGGACGAATTGCTGCGACCGGTGGAGCCCTCCGCGCCCGCCGCCGTGCCGTTGGGTGTGATTGTGAGCCCCGCCCAGCCGGCACCCGCGACAGCACCCCGTCCCGCCACCATCCAGGAATCACCCAGCCAGGAACCACCCAGGACGATCGACCGGCCGCCGGTGGCCCCGGCCGTGACACCCATTCCGTTGAGGACGCAACAGCCCGTGGCACGACCCCGGGTAACACCGGCCCCGCGGCCCCAAACCGTGACCACCAGCCAGGACGGGGCCACGATCACCAGCAGGGTCCTGCCCGATGGTCCTATGACCCAGGACCAATTGCTCCAGGAACTGATGACCCCCATCGCCCCGGATGCCTCCACCCTGGTGGCCCCAGCCCCGGCGGCGCCGGCGGCCACCGGGGTGCCCCAACCCGCTGGGGCCAGCATCGCTCCTTCTGGCCAGCCAACCCCTGACCTGCC
>CAZCBM010000413.1:0-2535 GCA_964496805.1 uncultured Rhodospirillales bacterium
GCCGGTCTGATGACCCTCAAGGCCGTGGTGGAAGCCCTGGCCCTTGGCGCCCGCAACATGATCCTCACCGCGCTGCTGCTGTGCGCGGTGGGCATCGTTGTTAATGCCATTGTCACAACCGGGGTCGGCAACACCCTGGCGCTGAGGATCGCCGATTGGGCCGATGGCTCGCTGATGCTGGCGATTGTGCTGACGGCCCTGGCCAGCCTGGTGCTGGGCATGGGGCTGCCGGTCACCGCCGCCTACATCGTCGTGGCAACGCTGATGGCGCCAGCGCTGCGGGATTTGATCATCAATGGCGAAATGGCATCCCTGATCGCGGCCGGTACGTTGCCAGAGGCCGCGCAGGGCATGCTGGGCGCCGTGGTGATGCTGAACCTGCCGGATTTCTCCGCGGTGGTGGGGGAGCCCATGAGCCTGGAGGACGCCCGGCTGATCCTGGCCAACCTGGGGGATCTGAAGGATCAAGTCCGCAACAGTTTCGTTGAGTCCGGGGCGCTCAGCGCTGACACGATCATGTACGCCCTGCTGTCCGCGCACCTGATCATCTTCTGGCTCAGTCAGGACAGCAACGTGACACCGCCTGTGTGTCTGGCCGCCTTCACGGCCGCCGGCATCGCCAAGAGCCCCCCCATGGCCACCGGGGTGGCCGCCTGGCGGATGGCCAAGGCGCTGTATGTGGTGCCCATCCTCATGGCCTACACCGGCTTGGTGGGCGCTGATCTGGGGCAGTCCCTCCAGGTGGCCCTGTTTGCCTTGGTGGGCTTGTTCACCATGGCGGCGACCCTCCAGGGCTATTGGTGGCGGCGGTTGCGTGTGGTGGAGCGGTTGATCCTGCTGGGCATCACGCTGGGGCTGTTCTGGCCCCTGCCCTTATGGGCGCACCTGATCGCCTTGGCCGCTGCCGTGTCCGCGGGGCTCCTGCTGTGGGGAACGACCCGCAGCCAATCCCAGGGCGCAGCCAAACGGCCGGCACCAAAGGAAGATCTGCTGAAGTAAGGACTGCTGCGCGCCCCTTGAGCATCGCCGGCGTCGGCTACCTCGCCGACCATGCTCGACGGTGCGGCATCCAGAACCGCGAGAGCCCGAGGTGGCGACGCCACCCAAGCGAGCTTCCGTGCGACCACCAGTGCCCTGCAAAAGGGGGGCACCTATTCCCAATCGGTTTCCACGGCTGTGGGCCGCTGCTTTCACCCTGCGCACGTGAGGCGAGCGCACCTGAGGCGGGGGGCACCTGAGATTGGCGCGCCGTCAATCGCGCATGGAGGATGAACTAGCATCCTCCGCCCATGGCAAAGACCCGGCTCACCCACGCGCGGGGGGGAAACGTCCCAGACTGGGCAGACGGTTATTCGGCGGAGGCAGGCGCCTCTCCCGCAGGTCCCTGATCGGTGTAAGTCACCAGGTCAGCGTCACAATGGGCCATCGCCTGCTCGTAGGCATCGCCGACGAAGTTCAGTTCGGCCCGGATCCGATAGTTCCCCACCTGGATCTCAACATTGTCTTCGCCATCCTTCACGTCGGCGATGACAGCATAAGCCGCCTCCCCCTGCACCTCCAACCCGGTGGGGGCTTGGGGAATCACGCCCATCTGGACCTGATCCGGGCCGATCACCTGCTGGCCGTAGTCAATGACCAAGCGGACGGGGTTCGGTCCCACCTCCAACACATTGCTGTATTGCGCGGCAACGGGGCGATCCAGAACGACGAAGAAGGAGGAACGCTCGCGGTCCCGCCCGAAACAGCGGAAACCCACGGTGGCGGAACCACGGGCGAAGGCTTGTCCGTCCACGACGCCCAAATACTGCCCACCCACATTGATGGTGCACATGTTCTGGGGGTTACTACTGGCAGTGGTCCCGCACTCCGTCAGCCACTGCGTGTAGCCCGGCGGCTGCGAGCCGTCAGGGGCCGGGGGCGAGATATAGATAGCGGAGGCCCCAACCAGGAGCACCTTGTAGAGCATGAACATGGCAACCCACCTCGGATTCCTGACCGATCAATGGCCGAGACATAGGACCAACGGGCGCCGGAGTCCACCGGCGAAACCCGTTGTTGAGGGCCGGGTCACGGGCTGGGCTGAGGTTGTGCCGCTGCGGTCACGCATTGAGCCGTGTCAGCCAGTTGCACAGCCGCGGCATCGCAGGTGGCGAGCACCTGGTCACGCTGCTGCCTCGGCAGGGACGTCCAGCCGTCCACCAGTTGGCGATAAAGGTCTGCTTCCTGCTCAAGGCACGTGGCCAGCGCCGGGGCCGCCTGCGGCGGTTGCCAGCAGCGTCGGAGCATCACGACACCGGTGCGGAACGGCATCAGGGCCAGATCGGCGTCTCTGCCCTCAGCACCCCCGGTGAATCGCTCCGCTCCCCCCACGCGCTCCGCCATCTCGGTGGCGCTGAGAACGGCGTCGTCGTAGCTGATCCCCCTGGGCTCGGGCTTGGTGCGGCTGGGGCTGGTGCCGGGCAACAGAACCATGGGCACCAGCCCCACCATCAGCACCAGCGCCAACGCCAACAGCCCGCCCCACGGCAAAGGCGG
>CAZCBM010000414.1:0-2528 GCA_964496805.1 uncultured Rhodospirillales bacterium
CAACCCCAGGGCAAACAAGGTGCCAAGGGCGGCCGGTCGGGACCTCAACCTCATCGCGTCTTCTCCTTCGCAGGGGGCTGCCGCATCCACAGGGGGCTACCGCATCGGGCTTCGGCCCAGGGCTGCCGTCGCCAGCGGCGTCCATAATGGTTCCTTCATGGTTCTACCCTTGCTGGGGGCAGGCGTAAAGCGACGGGAGGAGGAGGCGGGCACTGGTGCACAGCGGCCACGCCTTGGCATCAAATGGGGCGCGCTGGGGCTGGGCCATGGCGGTTGGGCGCCTGACTCTTCATACTTCGATAACTCCGCTCGCGGCAGGTTGGCAGGGATCACTTCGGCTTGATCATTGCATGCCGGATCTCCCCGGTCCTTGCACCCCGTCGCGATCCTTGAACCGCCCTTTCTGCATTGTTTGGTGTGCCCCCCCGTCATGATGGTCAATCGTCTGCTTTCCACCCTGGTTTTGGGCTCTGCCGCCACTCTGGTTGGCGTGCAGTCGGCGGCCGCGCAGTATTCCGGCTGTTACTACGACCCTTTGGCGTTCGAGTATGTCTGCGCCGATGACGAGGTGTTCCCCACGAGCGATCTGGATCCCCTGTTCCAAAACTCCCTGGGCACCACCCTGCAGGCGTTCGAGAACGGGACAGAGCAGCTGGATGACGGCCAGAACTACAACATGCAGCGCCGCATCGCGAGCCTGCGCGGGGCTAGCCTCGCCTCCCGGGAGATTTTGGGCAGCCAGTACGCCTCCGTGGATGGCCAGTTGGCGCAGGATGATCAGGGGCCGGTGGACAACACCATCGACCAGTTCGGCTTCTTCACCAACCTGTCGGGCGGCACGCTCACCCAGACGGGCAACGACAATGTCCAGGGGACCCTGGGTCTGTCGGAAAGCAGCAGCGGCACCATCTGGACGCTGACCATTGGCGGCGACTATCGTATTCCGTTCACCACCACCACCGATCAAGGGGATGAGGTCACCAATGACCTGATCGCCGTGGGCCTTGCGTTTGGCGTTGGGCAGGTGGCGCTGGAGCGGACCAATATTCTGGACAGCAAGACCACCAATTTTGACTTCATGGGCTACGCGCTCATCACGCCCTATGAGACGCTGTATATCGATATTCTGGCGGGGTACGGGATCTCCACCATTGATTATCGTCGCGGCACGGTCTCCGGGTTTGTTGGCAACAGCGATGTCAGCGGTGACAAGATCATGGCCTCCGCGAGCGTTGGCTATGACTATGATCTTTATGAAGGGCTGATCTTCTCCCCCTTCGTGGGCTTGGACTACAGCCAGAGCGACTATGACGGCTTTGGTGAGAGCGGTTTTGGCACCAATGGCCAGTCGCGTCGGTACAGCGATTTCGAGGTCACGAGCCTGACCGGCACCGTGGGGGCCCAGGTGGGCCACGCCTTCAGCTTCGATCAGGGGATCATTCAGCCCTTTGCGCGCGCCCAGTATGTGCGGGAGTTCGCGGATGATGACAGCATCACCACCTCCGACGCCACCGGGGCCAGCACCCAGCAGCGCACCACCACGTTGGACCGCAACTACGCCATCTTTGCCGCCGGTGTGGTGGCGGTGCTGGTGGATGACTGGTCGGTCAATGCCCAGGGCGAGTTCATGACCCTGAACAACAATCAGGAGCGGTTGCAACTGACCCTTGGCGTTGCCAAGCGCTTCTGACCCTGCCGGCAGGCGGCGCGCGGCTTGGCTTCGTGCCGCCGGGATGCCGCGTGTGTGGGCCTTGGCGGCTGCTGGGGCACGGGCGACGCTGCTCGTGGGTCCAGCCCAGCGTTCCCACCCTGTTCTGCGGGCGGTACTGTTGGCCTTGTTGGGTCCTGTGCCGTTGGTCCTCGGCATGGTGGCCCAAGCCCTGCCGGCCTATGGCTTTCCGGCGGATGGCTCTCTGGCCCATGGCTCTCCGGCTTCTTCTCAGTCCGAGCCACCGCCTGCGCTGATCCTGCCCCTATCCTGCACCGTGCCAACGGCCTGCGCTGTTCAGAGCCACGTGGATTTGGATAGCCGGCCCGGTCATGCCAGCGATCCCGCCTGCGGTCCCCTCACCTATGACGGGCACAGCGGCACCGATTATCGCATCAGTGACCTCCAGGCCCTGCACCGTGGGGTGGTGGTCCGGGCGGCTGCCGCCGGCCGCGTCCTGGCGGTGCGCGACGGCGCGCCAGACCAGCCAGCCCCCAGAGGCCAGCCCACGGCCGAGATGGCGGCGACGCCCGGTGGGCCCTGCGGCAATGGGGTGGCCCTGGACCATGGCGGCGGTTGGCAGAGCCACTATTGCCACCTTCGCCGCGGCAGCATTGCGGTGCGGTTGGGGGAGACCGTTGACGCCGGTCAGACCCTGGGCCTGGTGGGTCTATCCGGCGCCACCGACTATCCTCACCTGGAGTTTCAAGTGCGCCATCAGGGCGCTGTGGTGGATCCCTACACCGGGCGCCGTCCCGCCCCCGGCAGCCCCAGCCCCTGCACCCCAACCGCCGCCACCCGCCTGTGGGCGCGGGAGGTT
>CAZCBM010000415.1:0-1218 GCA_964496805.1 uncultured Rhodospirillales bacterium
CGCCTGGTAGTGCCGGTGGCGGCGATGTTCGAGACCCTGGCGCCCCATGTCGGCCAGCCGCAGCGGATTATCTTCGAAAACCTCTGGCTCACCGATTGGCTGGTGGCGCGCAATATGGCGGGGGACCGCGCCACCATACCCTTCGTGCGCACCACCACGGCCCTTACCATGTTCAATGCCGGGGTCAAGGAGAACGTGGTGCCCCAACGGGCGGAGGCCAGGGTGAACTTGCGGCTGTTGCCGGGAGATGAACCCGAGGATGTGCTGCGCTGCGTAGAAGCCGTGGTGAACGACCCCCTGGTAGAGATCAGCTACGAGCAGTGGGACAACCGACCCGGTGTGGCGGCTGTCGATGGCCCCGGCTACGCCGTGATCAGCCAGGCCATTGCAGCGGTTTATCCCCAGGCGGTGGTCGTGCCCTCACTGCTCACCGCCACCACCGACACCCGCCACTATGTCGACCTCGCGGACGACCAGTATCGATTTCACGGGGTGGAACTGGACACCAGTCAGGCCACTTCCATACACGGTACCGATGAATATGTGGGGGTGCGCAGTTACCAGAAAGCGATAGCGATCGCCGCTCACATGATCGAAGGTGCCGCGGCTCAGTAACCGTATCCCTGCCGGGGTCAGCTGGTTACGGAGGGTATGTCCAGCTCCGCCAGGCTGATCCCGTGGGCGTTGGGCTCGAGGCTGCGGGCAATGGCCAGATTCTTTCTCGCTCCGGACTCCGCCAGGGTGTGGAGATCGATGGTCTGCGGTTCGCGCAGGCGGTTCTTGTTGGCATCCAGCAATATCACGACCCTGGGTTTTAGCCGCCGGTTGCGGTATTCCGATACCACCACCCCTACCTCTCCGGATGATAATTCCACGATAGTGCCCGCGGGGTAGACTCCTATGGCCTGGATAAAGGCTTCCACCAGTTCTGCTTGGAAATCGATATTGCGGGAATTGTAGAGCAATTTGACGGCGGCCGACGGCGAGATCGCTTTTTGGTGGTTGCGGTCGCTGGTCACTGCGTCATAGGTATCCACGATAGCGGCGATGCGGGCGAAGGGCGGAATTTCGTTGCCAGCCAGCCCCTGTGGGTAACCGGAGCCGTCGTGGCGCTCGTGGTGATGGGCCACTATGTCCAGCACATCCTTGTTCTGGATCCCGCTCTCGCGGACGATTTCCAGGCCTTCCCGCACCCGGGCCTCCGCATCGCCCTCACCG
>CAZCBM010000415.1:1228-2527 GCA_964496805.1 uncultured Rhodospirillales bacterium
CGATCTCCAGGCCCTTGGCGACGTGCTCTCGCATCAATGCGGCCTCATCCTCGGTGAGCGAGCGGGGGCTCTGCAGCAGTTCGGGGGTGACCCGCAACTTGCCCACGTCCATCAGCATGCAACCTACTGCCAGGGAGCGCAGGTCGTGCCGAGGCAGGCCCAGCTGGCGGCCCATGGCTACCGCCCAGATGCTGGCGCTGATCGAGTGCTGGTATGCGTACTGGTCATGCTGCTTGAGACGCGCCAGCCAGATACAGGCATCCGGGTTGCGGGTCATGCTCTCCACCACGGGATCCACAGACTTTTTCAGGCGGATGATATTGAGGGTGCCGCCATTGAGGATATGGCCAAATATGGCGTTGATGTCATCGACCAGGGAATCCAGCACCAGCCAGGCCTGGGCGCTTTCGTCTTTCCAGGCGCCGGTGGTGACATAGGCTTTGAGGGGGCGCCCGGGGAATATATCCTTGATTGGGATCGAGCCGTTGGCGCTGAGCTTGCGTCGCAGCAGGGGGTGATCTTTCTGACGTGATTTGGTGAAGTCGACGAAGACGTGTTGGCAATAATTGCGCACCTCGTCGACGTCCTCGGCGCTCTCCACCCGGAATCCCTGCATCATGAAGGGGGTTTCCAGCCACGGCCGGTCCAGGCCGCTGACAAACATGCCGACTTCCAGGTCACTTGTTGCAATTTTCAGGGTATGGAGCATGGTTGCTCACCGCCCCCTTTGTTAGTCGGTTTCCGCCCCTTCGTGGTTAACATAGCGCAACTGAGGATTTTTTTTTTGAAAATCTGTACTTTTTTCAGGGGCAGCTGAATTGGCCAGCGCCTGATCACCGGCATGCCTGCTCAGAGCCGGAAACGCTCCCGCAGAAAAAGGGCGATGCCGTCCTCGTCATGGTGGCCGATGACTGCCGTGGCCGCAGCCTTCACGGCTTCCTTGGCGTTGCTGGGCGCGTAGCTTTCATCCGCCAGGGCGAACATGCTCAGGTCGTTGTCGCTGTCGCCGAAGCAGATTACCCTGCTGACACCGAGATCCCGCTTGATCTCCGCTATGGCGTCGCCCTTGCTGGCCTGGCTGTGGTGTATGTCGATCCAGTGCAATTGCCGGCCCTCAATGGCCATCCCCGAGTAGGCTATCAACTGCGGTTCGTCGGTCACCTGCAGCTGTACCCGCTCGATGGCCGCAAGCGGGCCGATGGCACTGATGTTGGTGATATCGGCAGTGCCGGGCAGCGCTGCCAGCGGCAACAGTTCCAGTCCGCCCGTGGCGCCAAAATGGGCCGCCACCTCCTGTTC
>CAZCBM010000416.1:0-2508 GCA_964496805.1 uncultured Rhodospirillales bacterium
GGCGCCATCGCTTCCCGGCCCCCGTTGTGGCTGCCACTCTGACCGATGCCCTGGACCTGGACTGGGTCACGGGGCCGGCTTGAGGTCCCCCATCTGCGGGAGGCTTGCGCAGCGGCCCTGGGCTCCGCCATGGTGTGGCAGTCTGGCTTTGCCTTCGCCCCTGCCCCCCGCGCCCATGATCCGGTCCCTGCTGTCTGCCCTGGTTCTTCTTGTTGGCTTGTCCGCTGCGGCACAGGCGCGGCCTCTGCTGGTGTTCGCCGCCGCCAGCCTGGGGGGGGCGCTGCAGGAGGTTGCCGGCGCGTTCACGGCCGCCACGGGGACCGAGGTTGTGATTTCTGCGGCGGGATCCTCCGCTTTGGCGCGGCAGATCCAACAGGGGGCACCGGCGGATCTGTTCGTGTCCGCCAACAGGGCCTGGATGGAGGTTCTGGCGCAGGAGGGGCTGCTGGCGGCGGGCAGCCGAGTGGACCTGCTGAGCAACCGACTGGTGTTGATCGGGGCCGATCCCTCGGCCCCGCCCGTGGATCTGTCCCAGCCAGGGGCGCTGGCAGCCCGACTGAACGGTGGCCGGCTTGCGGTGGCGCTGGTGGAGGCTGTGCCCGCCGGGATGTACGCCAAGGCGGCTTTGACCAGCACGGGCCATTGGCCTGGGGTTGCCCCGTCCCTGGCCCAAGCGGACAATGTCCGGGCTGCCCTGGCGCTGGTGGCGGCCGGTGCCGCCCCCCTGGGGATCGTCTACGCCACCGATGCGGCGGCGGAGCCCCGTGTGGGGGTGCTGGCGAGGTTCCCCGTGAACAGTCATCCCCCCATCACCTACCCTCTGGCCCGTCTGGCCGGGAGCACGCACCCGCAGGCTGAGGCCTTGTGGGCGTTTCTTCAGGGACCGGAGGCCACCGCCCTGTTCCGCCAGCACGGCTTCACCGTGCTGGCGGACCAGGGCGGCGGCGCAGAGTAAGGCCCCCCGTGAGTTGGCTTGGCCCACAGGAATGGCAGGCCGTGGCGCTGTCGCTGAAGGTGGCGGGGTGGGCCACCCTGCTCAGCCTGCCCTTTGGCGTGTTGACCGCCTATGCTCTGGCCCGATGGCGGTTCCCGGGCAGGGCGGTGCTGAACGGGCTGGTGCACCTGCCGCTGATCCTGCCCCCTGTGGTCACCGGCTATCTGTTGTTGCTGACGTTCAGTCCCCGGGCGGCACTGGGTGGGCTGATGGCGGATTTGGGCGTGCCGCTGGCCTTCCGATGGACGGGGGCGGCGGTGGCGGCTGCGGTCATGGCCTTCCCGTTAATGGTCCGGGCCATCCGCCTGTCGCTGGAGGCGGTGGACCCGCGGCTGGAGCAGGCGGCCTCCACCTTGGGGGCCAACCGCGCCTGGGTCTTCCTGACCGTCACCTTGCCGCTGATGCTGCCGGGCATCTTGGCAGGCGCCATCCTTGCCTTCGCCAAGGCGCTGGGGGAGTTCGGGGCCACCATCACCTTTGTGTCCAACATTCCGGGGGAGACCCAGACTGTCCCGTCAGCCATCTATGCCTTTTTGCAGATGCCGGGGGGGGAGGCATCGGCACTGCGGCTGGTGCTGGTGTCGGTGGGGTTGGCCATGGGGGCGCTGCTGGCCTCCGAACTGTTGGCCCGGCGCGTGGCCCATCGGGTGGGGGGAGCATGAGCCTGGCCGTCCACGTGCGCCATGGGTTCGGGGCCTTCACCCTGGATGCCACCTTTGAGGCTCCACCGGGCGTGACCGTGCTCTATGGCCGGTCGGGGTGCGGGAAAAGCAGCCTCATCAACGCCGTGGCTGGCCTCCTGCGGCCGGAGGCCGCGCGGATAACGGTGGCGGGCACGCCCCTGGTGGACACCGCCCAGCGTCTCTGGCTGCCGCCCCATCGCCGCCGCCTGGGGGTGATCTTCCAGGATGCCCGGCTGTTCCCCCACCTGACCGTGCGCCAGAACCTGCTCTATGGGCGCTGGTTTGCCCCTGGACAGGGACCGGCGCCCAGCCTGGCGCGCGTGGTGGAGATGCTGGATTTGGGAGCGTTGCTGACCCGCCGCCCCCGCCACCTGTCGGGCGGAGAGCGCCAGCGGGTGGCCATCGGGCGGGCGTTGTTGGCGCGGCCCCGGCTGATCCTGGCCGATGAACCCCTGGCCAGCCTGGATGAGGCGCGCAAGCGGGAGATCTTGCCCTATTTCGAGCGCTTGCGGGATGAGGCCAAGGTCCCCCTGCTCTATGTCAGTCATGCCCCGACGGAGGTGGCGCGGCTGGCCTCGACCGTGGTGGCCATGGAGGCTGGGCGGGTGATTGCCGTGGGGACGGCAGCCAGCGTGTTGGGCGATCCCGACGTGATCCCGGCGGGGGTGAGGGCCGCCGGTGCGGTGCTGGAGGCGGTGATTGTCCGGCACCATACAGATGGGCTGACGGAAGTGGCGGCGGGGGAGGGGCGCCTGTTTTTGCCGCAGGTGAGCCAGCCGCCGGGTGCCCCCCTGCGGTTGCGCGTGCCGGCCCAGGACGTGCTGCTGTCGC
>CAZCBM010000417.1:0-2500 GCA_964496805.1 uncultured Rhodospirillales bacterium
ACCATCGGCGCTCCGCGGCACGGTCCCGGGGGCGGGGTAGCGGCCCTGGGTGGGCGTCGCAGAGGGCGGGATGCCCCGGCCATAGTCCGGTGCCGCTTGGGCCAGTTGCACAGGCTGCGCGCGATCCAAGGTGTTGGCCACCGGCGTAATGACAGCAGAGGCGACGTCCATCGAGAGAGCGTCAAAGGCGCCGGACCCGCCTTCCAGCGTACTGGCAATCTGGCGCATCGGCTCTGCGACGGGCTGGCGGGAGGCGACCACCTGACTTGCCTGGACGGCGCGGCGCCCCCGAAGCGCGCGCAGACGATCGGCACGGCTGTAGACTTGCTGACGAGAGATATCGGTCATGCGGTGCAGGTTGCGGGCGCCCACAAACTGGATTTGCGGCGTCAACTGCGACAGGAAGCTCTGCGCCTCTTCCTCCGTGGCGTTCTCAAGACCTGTTATGAGATCGGCCAGATCCTGCGTGAAGGGGTCACCCGGTGCCCGAGTCAGCCCCTGCAACTCCACCAGGGCGTTGGCAACAGCCCGCTGGTTTGCTGTGCTGGCGGTGGTTGCATAGGTGGCGATGGGCAGTGCCACCGGGTCAGCAACAGCGGCAGAAGCAGCGGCGCCCGACGATGCGGGAGCCGCGCCATACCCATCAACGCTGTCGCTGCCATTGGTGAGGCCAACGGTGTCAACAGAGGCCACGGCCATGCCCCAAGTGGACCTAGCGCCGTCGAGGGTAAACCCAGCAGACGATGGCGCGCCAGCCGCGCCGTCACTGGTGGCGACGGTCGTCCAGCCTGCGACGCTGCTATCGGTGACCGTGGCGGCGGACCATTCCTCCAGCAAGAGGCCATCAGCAGCCAGAGGCGCCGCGGCCATCTGGTGCCCGGCTGGGGCCGGGGCTGCTTCTGGCTTGCGCGGCGGCTGAACCATTAAGGCCACCGCAGCAGCTTCCTGAAGCACAGGCGCCACGCTGTGCAGGGAAGGGGCGCCAAACAGGTCAACGGTTGCCGGCGCCTCAGCCAAAAGCGTCGTCTGACCTGCGTGGAAGGTCTCTGCCATCGCCGGCAGGCTCAACGTCCACCCCACCAGGGCGGCGGCCCCGGCAGCCAGCCTCAGGCGACTTTGCAGGCCAACAGGAGCTTTGCGCACACGCACCATAGTTGTCTCTCCGAGGGTCCATGTCGGACGGCGAGGGTCACCGGCTGATCGAGCGGGACGGGATTACCTTGTTAAAGCCCGATCAACGCATATTGATCAGAGCTTTCGTGGGCAGGATCACCGTCATACGCCGAAGCCCTTGACAGGCGGTAAATTCTGCCGGCTGACCCTCCTGCGTCCCCAAAAGGATACAGTCGGGTGCCGGTCTCATGGCGCTATCACAGGCGGTTTTTGCCGACAATGGCCCCACGGGCACACCCGCTGAACAACCGCAACGGCTGGCCGCATTCAGATGCGCCCGTCCCGCCTCTACCCGTGGCCTTCCCCAGCCCCTGACAAAGGGTTACACATTTGACGCTGGACACCAGACAGTTGTCGTCTATGTGTTGGACAGGGGTTCAGGGGATCTCCAGGGCCGCCGTCCAGGGGGCGTGCCGTTGTCGCCTGCCCCGTTCCTTGCTGCATTCCCTGGTCCGATCCCTGGCCCAATTCCTGCCCCCATCCCTGCCCCCATTCCTACCGTCGTCTCGATAGAGTGTCCCCATGGGCAACGCCCTTCGCCTGTTGCTGAAAATCCTTGTTCCTGCTGGCCTTCTTTTCCTGGGCATCACGCAGATGCAAACGCTGGCAAGCCAGCGGCCCACAGAGGCTGCCCGCCCTCCTCAGGAGCGTCAGTGGAGCGTCACGGGGGCGGAGGTGCGGCGGGCAGACCGCCAGCCGCAGTTGACCGTCTATGGCACCATCGTCGCAGGCCGCCAAGCGGATGTCCGCGCCCGGGTGGGGGGAGCGCTGGTGTACCTGATGCCGGACTTTGCCAATGGCGTGGCCGTGGAGCAGGGCACCCTCCTGGCCCGGATCGACCGCTTTGACTATGATCAAGCGATGGCAGATGCCCAGGCAGCGCTGCGCGCGGAACAGGCCAATCTGGAGGATGCCATCGCCGCCGTGGCCGGGGAAAGAGCGACGCTCAACACCCAATTGGCAAACCTGGAAGCTCAGAAGGCAGCCTTCGCCAGTCAAGTGGCCCAAAAGGGCAGTGACAACGCCGGCTTGGAGAGCGACAGGGCCAGCCTGGAGGCCGCCCGCGCCAACCTGGACGCTGAGCGGGCCGGGCTGGAAGCGCAGCGGGCCGGACTGGCGGAGATTGAAGCCTCAAAGGCCAGCAATCAGGCTCAACTGGCCGTGGAGCGAGAGCGCCTGCGCCTGACCCAGGCGGAGTTGAACCGCAAGCGCGAACTGCGCCGACGGGGTACCGGCACCCAGGCGGCCGTGGACACCGCCGAGATCCAGGTCAACCAAATGGAGGTCAGCATTGCGGCGCGGGAAGGCGGCTTGCTGGAACTGGACG
>CAZCBM010000418.1:0-2485 GCA_964496805.1 uncultured Rhodospirillales bacterium
ATCAACCCACCAGCCGCGCCCACGGCTCGCGTATCGGTGAGAAATGCGGGTTAGCCCCTTCTGATGGGCGGGTAGGTTCGGTGCCTGTAGCTCGGTCGACTGTTTATCCGGCGGCAGCTATGTGGTGCGTGTTCGTGCGCCCTGTGAGCCCTCCAACTGCAATGATGAAACAGCCGAGCCAGACGCTCGTCGCCGCCGGCTTCGCTCACAATACCTGACCGCTACCGCAGCCCCGGGGATTGGCCTCTACGTGCTTGGCGGTAGGGCGGCGCAGGAGGCGGCCGAGACTGGCCCCCGCTGCTAAGAACCGGCCCACGGGGACACCGGTGGCGCTGAGGCCCTTCCCGTTGTTGCCAGAGCCGAGAGCAAGGTTGGACCCAATGATCAGAAGCGCTGGCCAAGGGCCAAGTGGGCCGCATACTGCGATCCTTCCCCTGCACCCAGCGAGAAGATCAGCGGTCCCAGGCCGGTTTCCAGGCCGGCAAAGACTGAGCCGTGCAGCAGAAGATCATTGCCCACCTCATCCCAGTCATCCGCGACGCCTCCGTACTCGGCACTGGCGCCCAGGAAGGCCCGGCTGCCGAAGGGGTTGGCCAGTTCAAAGATCCTGTAGACCCGGACCCCGCCCAGCACGGCGACATTGCCAATAAGCTCATTCTCTTCCAGGCCGGAGAGTTGTTGGAAGCCGCCCAAGAAATGGGGGGATATCTCCGGCGGGTCGATCTCACCATCCACCGTGCCGAAGAGGCTAGCGCTCCAGGGGCCAAAGGACTGTACGGCCAGGCCATCCACCAGAACACGGCCAGCACCACGGCCATTTTCATCGCCGTTGAAAGGGGGGTTGCCAATGATCTGGCCAGCGATTTGGAGGCCGCTGGTGGGCAGGCTGGTATCATCCAGCGTGTCGATGTCGAAACCCACGCCAAAGGCGAGGCTGGGCTCCCACGTTTCCTCCAACCCAAGGGCCGGGAGAATCTGGGGAGAACCCGTCCGCAGGTCGAACTTCACGGCCTCCCAGCCCGCAAAACCACCGACGCGGGCGAAGGTCAGGGGCGCGTACTGCATCGCCAGATGCGCCTCGACAGTATTCACCCGGAAATCTGCCACCCTGTTGTCCACTTCTGGGAACAGGCTGACGGTGCGGCTTGAAAAAGTCAGCGTGGGTTGCAGGAAAAGGGTTTGGCTATAGTCCAAGGGCTGTTCATAGATCACCCGGCCGGCAATCAGATTGCCCAAGCGAGCGTCCACGTCAATGCGGCCGCCCAGTTCATTGAGGCCGATGTAGCTTACACCGGCGCTGGCGCCGTATTGTCCGCCGCCGTCGAAGTCATCGCGCAACTCAAACCCCAGCCGCAACTCCAGCGGACCGGTCCGCCGCCGCTCCGCCAGGATGACCAGCGTATTCTGCCCATCGGCCCGGGGCTCCAGCCGGTAGCTGACATTCTCGAAGACGTCCAGCCCATAGAGATTTGATAGCCGGGCGTTGAGATCGGTGGGCGCGATGGTGCCCGAGGGCGGGAGGTCCAGGCGCGCCTCGATCACTCGCACACCATAGGGCCCATCGGTCTCCACCTGGACCTCGGCGTAGCGGATCTCCCCATCCACGCGGGAGAAGGCCGGCAGCGGCACGGAAGGATCCCCCGTCAAGCCCGCCAAGCGATGCTCGATCGCGGCCACGGCATCAACGCCTTTGTTGATGACCTCTGGCACCAGGCCAAAGTCCAGCACGCCCACATCCGCCACCTTCGGCTCAATCAAGACATCCTGATCGCGCAGGGTGGCGATTTGCTCAAACGAACGGCGGTGGATGAACAGGGAGAGGGTCTGGCCCAAGGCGCCGGACAGGGTTTGGAGCTCGTCTGTGGTGGTTTCTGCAGGCGGGATCAGCACCGCGATTACGATGTCCCCACAGAACTCCCGCGCAACATCGATGGGCAGATTGTTCGCGATGCCGCCGTCCACCAGGATTTTACCGTCCAGGGTGATGGGCGGGAACAGGCCCGGAATGGACATGGACGCCCGCAGAGCCAGCGCCAGGTCGCCTTCCTCCAATAGGACCTCCTCCCCGGTGGCCAGATCGGCCGCCACGGCGCGGAACGGGATGGGGAACTGATCGAAACGATTGGTTCCGGCGGCGCGGCGGGTCAGATCCCGCAGCATCAGGGTCAACTGGACGCCATCCACCAGCCCGCCGGAGGTGCGCACGCCACCTTCATCCAGGCCCAGCGGCAGCCGGCTCAGTGTGCTGAACGGGTCCACCCGGCTGTCTCGGCGAAGCATGTGAAGCTGGCTGCGGTCTGCCGTGTCATCCAGAATAGTGTTCCAATCAATCTCCTGGACCACCTGCTCCAGTTCCTCTGGGCTGTAGCCAACCGCGTAGAGGCCGCCCACAATGGCCCCCATGGAGGTGCCAACGATACAGTCGGGGCGGATGCCCCGCTCCTCCAGCGCCTTGATCACCCCCACATGGGCGGCGCCAGCCGCA
>CAZCBM010000419.1:0-2478 GCA_964496805.1 uncultured Rhodospirillales bacterium
GAAGAGCGGGTCAAGTCGGTCACGTGCGGCTTGCAGACGGTCTGCATGACCCACCCTGGACCGGCGCCACCCTGGCTATGGCTGGGCCAGCAATGCCGGCTACCCCTCTGCGGCCCATCGTGCGGCCCTGGGGCAGGTGGGAATCAGCCCCCATCACCGCCGCAGTTTCGCCCCCGTGGCTCAGGTCGTTTACCAACAAACTGCGCCAAGCAACTGATCTTCCATCTTTTCTTGAGTCCCTGTTCAGGCCGATTCGCCATCCTGCCCGGCATTCCCGTCCTTGATCAGGAGCCGGCCCGATGGCGAGCCCCACCACCAAGACCCGTGTCCGCAGCGGCACCAGGACAGCCGCATCGCCCAGCGACAGTGATGTGCGCCTGCTGACGGGGGATTGCCGTGAAATCCTGCCCAGCTTGCCCGCCGGCAGTATCGACATGGTGTTCGCTGACCCGCCCTATAACCTGCAACTACAGGGGGATCTCCATCGCCCCAATAATTCCCGGGTGGATGGGGTTGATGCCGCTTGGGACCAGTTCCAGGACCTGCGTGCCTATGATCGGTTCACCGCCGATTGGTTGGCCGGGGTGCGCCACGTTCTCAGTGACGAGGGCACGGCCTGGGTCATTGGCAGCTATCACAACATCTATCGGGTGGGGGCGATCTTGCAGGATCTGGGCTTCTGGATCCTGAATGACATCGTCTGGCGCAAAACCAATCCGATGCCCAACTTCCGGGGACGGCGATTCTGCAATGCCCATGAGACGTTGTTGTGGGTAAGCAAGCGCAAGGATGCCCGCTACGTCTTCAACTATGAGGCGCTGAAGACCGCCAATGATGATCTCCAGATGCGCAGCGACTGGGTGCTGCCGCTGTGCACCGGGCAGGAGCGACTGAAGGACCCGGCCACAGGGGCCAAGGCCCATCCGACGCAAAAGCCGGAGTCCCTGCTCTGGCGGGTGCTGTTGGCGTCCACGCGCCCTGGCGACATGGTGCTGGATCCCTTCTTCGGGACCGGCACCACCGGGGCGGTGGCCCGGCGTCTGGGGCGGCGGGTGATTGGGATTGAAGCGGACCCCGACTATGTCCGCCTTGCGGAAGCCCGTTTGGCGGCGGTGGAGCCGCTGCCGCGGGACCTGATCCGCCTGGAGCCGGCCCGGCGTTCGGCCCCACGCATCCCCTTCGGCAACCTGATGGAGGCCGGATTGATCGCGCCAGGGGATGTGTTGCAGGCCCCCAAGGGATTGGGGCAGGCGGTGGTTTTGAGCGATGCGCGGGTGCGCTGCGGCCCCCATGTAGGCAGCATCCACAAGGTGGGGGCCTTGCTTCAGGACGCGCCCAGCTGCAACGGGTGGACCTGGTGGCAGGTGCCCCAGCCTGATGGCTCGACCCTCCTGCTGGATGAGTTGCGGGCGCAGATGCGCCGTGCCTTGGCCCTGGAGGCCTAAAGCTTGGGGCCTGAGGCTGGGGCAGGGCGCGGTCCCGCTTTGGCTCTTGGGAACGGTTCTTGGTGGCGGCCCAACAGCAATGGACGCTGGTGTGGGATCTATGCGCTTGGTGCCCTTGCTGTAGCGTACTGGCGGCCGCTGGCGGGCTCCCCCCGCCCCCCGGGTGATCCCCCCCAGGTGATCCCCTGCGAGACCCGCCCTTAGGCGGCTCCGGATTTTCCAAGCGGCAGCGGTCTGCGCCGTGGCGTTCGGTCAGTGACTCCACCGCGGCCGAAGGTCCTGTCAGCCGGGATCGGTGGCTCAATAGCCCCGCGCTGGATCGACGAGGCCCGGCGCCGTTCCGTCCCGCACAAACCGCTCCACGGTCTCCCGCACGCGCCGCACACTATCGCTGACGGTGATGTCGCTGGCGATATGGGGGGTGATGATCACGTCGGGGTGGCTCCAGAGCGGATGTCCTGGGGGCAGCGGCTCCTGAGGTTGCACATCCAGGCAGGCCCCGCCCAGATGCCCCCGATCCAGGGCCGCGATCAGATCTTTCGCCACCAGTTGGCTGCCGCGCCCGACATTGACCACGAAGGCCCCTGGGGCCAGCGCCTGGAACAGGGCGGCATTCAGCAGCCCCTGGGTGGCAGCGGTGTGGGGCAACAGGCTCACCACGACCGCGGCGGGGGCCACCGCCTCAGCCAACTGATCCTGCCCATGAAAGAACTGCAACTGGGGATCCCGGCTCTCTCGGGCAGAGCGCGCCCACACCCGAACCGGATAGCCATGCTGGCGCAAGGTCCCGGCGACCTGTCGCCCGATATGGCCATAGCCCAATTGCGCCACCACCACCTCACCGGCGGGACGCTGAGGCAGGCGCGTCCAGGTCTGTGCCTGCTGTTGGCGGCGATACTCGGGCAAGCGCTTATGCACGGCCAGCACTTGGGCCAGCACGAACTCCGCCATGCCGTGGGCCTGAGCCGGGTCGATCAGGAGGCTCGAAGGCAGGGATCAGGACGGTTGTTCCTCCGACCACCGATGTCGAGAG
>CAZCBM010000420.1:0-2474 GCA_964496805.1 uncultured Rhodospirillales bacterium
CGCTGAGGGTCATAGCGGGGCAATCTCCTCTGTTCCACCGGACCCGGGCGACGACTCCCCCTCCTCCTGGCCCTGGGCCAATTCCGGGATCACCAGACGAACGATGCCCTGACGCTGGACCAGGGTCTCGCCGCGCTGGCGCAAGGTCTCTGCCAAGCCAAGCGAGATACGCCACCGCGCCAGGGGCGGCCCCAATTGCTCCGGCGGAACCGCAACCGGCTCGCCATTCTCATCCTTGGCAGGCACGGGACCGGGGCGCAGAATCACCCGCATATCCACCACCCAAGTATAGAGCCCGCCTTCGATGCCCTCGCTAATCAGGCGCGGCGGGCGGTCCATCTCAAGGTGGAGATACTCAACCCCCTCCACCATGGACGCCAAAGCGCCATCCACCACACGCTGCTGATATCTCTCGGCCTCGTCTCGGGAAAGGAACGCCCCGCGGACGGTGCGCTGTTGATCCATCAACGCATCCCCTGGCCCCTCAAAGGCAAAACGAACGACCCGCTCAGCATAGGCCATGGCGGCATCGGTGCTGGGCAGCGGCTTGGACAAGGGCTGCAACGCCACCGGCGGCTTCCCGGGACCGGTTGCGAAATACAGCGGGTCCTCTGGCGTCAGGGCCAGCGTCAAATTGAAGATGTTGAGTGCCACCAGCACAATGGCCAGCAGGATACAGGCCCTGGCCATGATCCGCGACCGACGGACATAAAATCGGGTGTCCCCCAGACGTTCCGCCAAGGCATCGTTGCGCACGGCCATGGATCAGCGCCTCAAAAGCGGCCAGGACCGCGCGAGGCGGATGCCGGGGCATCGCGGATCACCAGTCATCCGACCAGCCCCCGCTCTCCGCCATCCAGTTGGCGCTGCGCCAATAATCCGTCCCCTTGCAATCGGGGCAGATCCGTTCGCCCGCGTGGGACGACCAGAAATCTGTCGTGCACATCAAGCATTTGCGCAGCTTGCCCACCGGCTTGGGCCGCTCCAACGGGGCAAGATAATCATCGTCGAGGTCAACCTGCTGGACCTCTTGCCCTCCGGCCAACTGCGCCACCGCCTTGGCCCGCGGCGGCAGGCCCATACGGTGAGCCTTAATGGCTATGGCATTGGCCGACCGGCCGAGAGCTTCCTCCAATTCCTGATCGGAGGCGCCCTTCAGCCACAACTCACGCAGGACCTCGACCTGGTCTTTTTGCCAGGTGGTCCGCTTCGGCGCTGCCTTGGAGGCGCTGGCGGCTGCCGCCTTTGCCATCTGCTGGGCCCTCTGATGGCCAGGGTCAGGGACAGGCCACCCCCCTTCCCCCGGGTGGTGACCGACAATCCCCGAACGTCTGACACAGGACCCGCGCCAGTGCAACGCGGGGCATGCGCCCAACACTCTAATTGATGCTTTTCAAGGGGAACCAGGAGCCAGACCCTGTGCCTGGCTCTCGCCCATGGTTAAGGCGGTCGTGCTCAGCGCAGGGTCGGCGCCTGCGGGCGGGCATCGGCGGTCAGGTTCAGGGCAGGAGCCGGTTGAACCGCCTGAGCCACCATGGTGCCCGGGAAGCAGCGCGTCTCAGGCCCCTGCTCGCCCGGCACCTCGATCATCACCATCTTCTGGTTGGTGATCTGATCCCGGTCAAAGCCGGAAACCGTGGCTTCCGTCCCATCCCGCAGGGTGACGGCGCGACCTGGTTCCAGCGGATTGGCCACCAGATCAGCATTGAACTGACCAAAATAGCGCACGGGCGCCACATCGTGATCCAGGCCGCCAGGAACCTGGATCAGGTCCACGCCGGCCTGACCGGCGGCGGTCTCAAACCGCTCAAAGTCTGCGCCCTCGGCGAAATAGGTATTGTCGAGGGTCATGCGGGTGCGCGGGGAATAGCCGTCCAGCGCACCGACCTCCCGAACCACGTTGTTGGGGACCCGGTACCACGCATCTGCGGGATCGGCGATCACCTCAACCACCACGTCTTTGGACTGTTGCATTGATGTTCGACCCCGGTGTCCCGGTGCCGTCCCTGTCCGGTGAGAGCTGTGGGCGACGCTTCCCCGGTGGGGAACCGCCACTGCCCAGACTGTATCAAGCCCGCATGAAAGTGGACGCAGTCCTTGATGCCGCCAACACCCCTAAAACAGGTGCGCGCTTCGTGGAAACACACAACTGCTTCGCAGATCAGGGCCATTGCACGGGACGTGCCTCGGTGCAGGTCCCACCTGCCCTGACCACTCCATACTGGCGCAACGCGCTATCGCCAGACAGGCGTGATCCCCTCAATCCGCCAGGGCGGCCAACGGTGGCCAAACCATGCCGATGTCAGCGGCATCCGGCAAGCACAGGGTTTCATCGAACCGGGCCCGGGTGTGGTCATCCAGCGGCAGGGCTCCGGCGGCGACGCCAGGCGCGCCAAGCCAACGCCCCCCCAGCAGCGGCGAGCCCACCAGGCCGGTACTGGCCGACACGGAGCGGTCCAGCGCCCCCTCCAGCG
>CAZCBM010000421.1:0-2466 GCA_964496805.1 uncultured Rhodospirillales bacterium
CGGCGGCGGCGGCCACGGCCTCGCCACCGCCTATTACTTGGCGCGCAACCACGGGCTGACCAATGTGGCCGTGATCGAGAAGGGCTGGCTGGGCGGCGGCAACACCGGACGCAACACCACGGTCATCCGCTCCAATTACTATTACCCCGAAAGTGCCGCGCTATATGAGTTCTCGCTGAAGCTCTATGAGGGCCTTAGTCGGGAGCTGAATTACAATGTGATGGTCAGCCAGCGGGGCAGCACCTTCCTCGCCTTCTCAGAAGGGCAATTCGAGGTCCTGAACCGTCTGGCCAACGCCATGCATCTGAACGGGATCGACGCAGAGATCCTGGACCCGCAGCAAGTCCGCGCGCTGGTGCCCATGATCAATACCGAGGCTGGGGCCAGGGTCCCCATCTATGGCGGGGTGATCCAGCGCCGCGGCGGGACAGCCCGCCATGACGCCGTGGCCTGGGGCTATGCCCGGGCTGCCGACCATTTGGGTGTGGACATCATCCAGCAGTGCGACGTCACGGGCATGGAGGTCACCGGTGGGCGCTTGCGAGCCATTGAGACCAACCGGGGGCGGATCCAGGCGGGGGTGTTCGGCATGGCGGTGGCCGGCCATTCCAGCGAACTGGCGGCCAAGGCCGGCTTCCAGTTGCCACTGCACAGCTACACCCTGCAAGCCTTTGTGTCAGAGCCGCTGAAGCCCTGTCTGGATACCGTCATTTTGGGCCATGGCGGGACCTATGTCAGCCAATCGGACAAGGGGGAGTTGGTCATCGGCGGCGGGCTGGACCGGGTCCCCAGCTACACCCAACGGGGCAACTTCCCCATGATGCACACCGTGCTGTCGGGCTTGGTGGAGATGGCCCCCAGCTTTGGCCACTTGAAACTGCTGCGCCAGTGGGGGGGCATTGTGGATGTGGCCCCGGACTCCAGCCCCATTCTCGGCCCCTCCCCGGTGGACGGGCTTTATCTGAGCTGCGGCTGGGGCACTGGCGGCTTCAAGGCCATCCCGGTGGGTGGGTGGATGCTGGCCCATCTGATGGCCACAGGCTACCATCACCCTGTTTCGGCGCCCTTTGATCTCAGCCGGTTCGAAAAAGGCCGCCTGATTGACGAAGCGGCCAGTTCCGGCATCGCGCACTAAGGGCAGACGGAGGTATCCCATGCAGCTATTCCCCTGCCCCTTTTGCGGCCTGCGGCCGGAGAACGAGTTTCACTATGGAACGGAGGCCCGCACGCGCCCCGAGCCCGCGGCCGGGGACGCACCGCAGAGCGTGCCAGCGGCGGCGTGGGCCGCCTATCTTTACACCCATCGCAGCCCCAAGGGCGAAAGCCGTGAGATTTGGCGCCATGACGCCTGCCAGCAATGGTTCGTTCTGCGGCGCAACACGGCCACCCATACCGTCCTGGGCTCAGAATCGCTGGGCGAGGCTGCGCCAACCGGGGTGTCCCCATGACCGGCCTGCCATTTCACAATGGCCCCCAGCGGGTGCGTCCCGGGATGGACATCGACCCTTCCCAGCCGTTGACCTTCACCTTTGAGGGGCAGCCGATGGCCGGGCATCCGGGGGACACCCTGGCCTCCGCCCTGCTGGCCAATGGCGTGCGGATGGTGGGCCGCAGCTTCAAATATCACCGTCCCCGCGGGATCTATGGCGCCGGCGTTGAGGAACCCAACGCCACCGTGGACGCGGTGTTGGCGGGGGGGCGACGGGTGCCCAACCTGCGGGCCACAGTGGAACCGCTGGTCGACAGCATGGCGCTGGAGGCGGTGAATGCCTGGCCGTCGTTGAAGGCCGACCTGATGGGGGTCTTTGACCGTTTCGCGCGGTTCCTTCCCGCCGGCTTCTACTATAAAATGTTCAAATGGCCGCGCTGGGAAACCTATGAGGGCATGATCCGACGGGCGGCCGGACTGGGGCGCATGGCGCTTCAGGAGGGCGTTCAGTTGGCGCCTCACCGCCATCGCAACGCCGATGTGCTGGTGGTGGGGGCCGGACCGGCGGGGCTGAGTTGTGCCCGCGCGGCCGCCGCCGCTGGCCTGAGGGTGCTGGTGGTGGACGACCACCCCCGTCCCGGGGGCAGCCTGCTGGTCCGCGACGCCCTGATCGAGGGGCAGACCGGCCGCGCCTGGGCCGAGACCCAGGTGGCCGCGATCGAGGCCGCAGGGGGCACTGTCCTTCCCCGCAGTACCGCCTTTGCGGTTTGGGATCATGGCATGGTGGGCGTGGTCCAACGGGGGGTGCCTGCCCCACCGGGTGAGGATCATCGCTGGACCGGCGAGCGCCTGTGGCTGGTGCGGGCCGCCCAAACAGTGGTGGCCGCTGGCGCCATCGAGCGGCCCCTGGTGTTTGCGCACAATGACCGGCCGGGCGTGATGTCCGCCTGGGCCATTCATGCCTATCTGGCCCGCTTCGGCGTTCTGGCGGGTCGGCGGGTGGTGCTGGCCAGCACCCAGGACAGTGTCGCCGAGGC
>CAZCBM010000422.1:0-2440 GCA_964496805.1 uncultured Rhodospirillales bacterium
GCCGCAGCCGCGATCCTGGCCGGGGAGCCTACGCCAACACCTTCCCCGACCCCGGACGCCGCGGCCCGGGTTCGTGAGGCCATGAGTGCCTTTGAGGCGGCGCCGCCCGCCGCCGTTCCGCAGATTGATCAGCCAGCACCGCCGGCACGGGCAACTCCCCAGGTGGTCCCACAGGCGACCCCCACCCTGGCCGGCCAAACGCTGCCAACAGCCACGCCCCGCCCCCGCCGGGCCGCCCCCGGCTATGGGGCGTTCGGCTTGGGCGGCAACGGAGAAGGAGGCTGAGCCATGGCACGCGCCCCGGGTCTTGATCCCCATCAGGAATTCAATCCCGCGGTGTTCGTCCGCGACACGCGGCCGATCTCCACTGTCGTCATCGACTTTCTGACACAGCCGGGCGTTGTCGGCTTCGCGCTGATTATGCTGGTGGCGCTGATGCTGGTGGCACCTGCCTTCAGCGATTTGGCCTTTGTGCTGGGGGCCCTCTGGTTCTGGCTGTTCAAGCGCCGCAAGCCGTCGCTGCCGCTGAAGCTGCCAGCCCAGGTGCCCCTGCCCGATCCCAACAACCCCCATCCAGGCACGGGGCGGCCGGGCAAGGCGGAGGGGATCTTCTTCCTGGGCAATGACCAGAAGGACAGCTCAGAGCTCTGGATCACCAACTCCGATGCCCGCACGCACTTCCTCGTGCTGGGCACCACCGGCGCCGGTAAGACCGAATCACTGCTGAGCATGTCCGCCAATGCGCTCAGTTGGGGGTCCGGTCTGCTCTATACCGATGGCAAGGGCGACAGCGCGCTGTGGGGCAAGGTCTATAGCTTGGCCCGGCGCTTCGGCCGCGATGATGACTTGTTGCTGCTGAACTTCATGACCGGCAACACCGATGCCGGTGGCTCGTCCAACACCACCAACCCGTTTTATGCGGGTGCAGCGGCCAATATGACCGAGATGCTGGTCAGCCTGATGGACGATGCTGGCCCCGATGGGGACATGTGGAAAGGTCGCGCCATCAGCATGGTGGGGGCCTTGATGATCGCGCTGTGTGAGATGCGCGACAAGGGCAAGATCCTGCTGAACGTGAACGCCATCCGCGATCACATGAGCCTGCCGAAGCTGATCGATCTGTATTTCGATCCCAACCGTCAGCATGAATTGTCCCGCCGGTCCAAAGAGGCGCTGAAGGGCTACTTGGACTCGCTCCCGGGTTTTGACTGGGCGGAGGCGGAGGCCGGGCGTCCCCAACCGGCCACCACCAACGACCAGCATGGCTACCTCTATATGCAGTTCACCCGGATCATGGGCTCACTGGCGGAGACCTATGGTTACATCTTCGGCGGTGAGCTTGGCGACGTGGACTTCTACGACCTGGTGGTCAACCGCCGTATTCTGGTGGTGTTGCTGCCCGCGCTGGAGAAATCCGAGGCGGAACTGGCCAATCTTGGCAAGATCGTTGTGGCGGCCCTCAAGGGGATGATGGCCACCACACTGGGTGCCAAGGTGGAGGGCGATTGGGGTGACGTCATCGACACCAAGCCCACCAATAGCCCCAGTCCCTTCGTGGCGATCCTGGACGAGGTCGGCTACTACACCGTGCCCGGCATGGCGGCCATGGCCGCCCAGGCCCGGTCCCTTGGTTTTGCGCTGATCTTCGCAGCGCAGGACTTGGCCGCCATGAAAAAGCGCAGCGCTCAGGAGGCGGACTCCATCATCGCCAACACCAACGTCAAGGCCTTCATGAAGCTGGAGGACCTGAACGAAACCAAGGAGTTGTTCGCCAAGGCCATGGGCAAGACCAATGTCACCATGACCAGCGGCTTCACCCAAGACCCCACCAAGACGTTCGGCGGCTATGGGGACACCAACCAGGCCAGCATCTCCCGCGTGGATCGGGAAGAGTTCATGAACGTCCGCGGGCTGGGCCCCGGCCAAGCCTATATCGTGCAGTCCGGCAAGGTGCTGCGCACCACCATGTTCTTCGCCAACCCCAAGAGCGCCCCGCGCCTGCGCTATAACCGCTTCCTGATCGTACGGGCGCCGGATCAGATGCTGATCGGGGCTGGCACGGTGGATCAGGTGATCCGCAACCTCTCCGATGAGCGTTTCACCGTGGCGGATGCGGAACCGGTGAAGCCCACCGTGGGTGAGATCGCCGTCGCTGCGCGGATCATGGCCGGCGCGCGCAAGGTTCGCCCCCAGGTGCGGGCCTGCGCAGCAGTGGCTGCGGTCAACCGCGCCCTCTCCGGCGTGGATGTCTATAGCCCCTTCGATCAGGTCTCCACCCGCCAGGCTGAGCCAACTGAGGCCCCCGCCGCCGCGGCTCCGGCAGACACCGCTCCCGCTCCCGCAACCGCCGCTGCCAGCAAAGCGAACGGCCGCCCCGATTCTTCAGCGCCTGCATCGTCTGGCCGCGCGTCTGCATCCAATGGCCAGGCCTCGGCCAGAG
>CAZCBM010000423.1:0-2429 GCA_964496805.1 uncultured Rhodospirillales bacterium
GGCCAGGCCTCGGCCAGAGCCAAGGGTGGCGGCACCAATGGTGCAGCGGCTCATGGTGCTGCCGCCAACGGTGCCGCGGCGAACGGTGCCGCGGCCAATGGCGGTCAGACCGGTCGCGCGGCCCCGCCAGCCTCCCAATCGCCGGAGGTGGGGGATGCGCCGGATGACGTGTTCGCCCGCATCTGGGGCGGACTGCGAGAGGATGTGGTTGGCAATCTGCGCGACATCCAACGCTCTGTGGCCAACCAGACCGGGCTGGACGAGGTGGCCGCCATTGAGGCTGTGGCCCATGCTGCCACCGATGTCCTGGACTATCCGGGCGGCCCCGCCCCGCCGCGCCAACTGGACGAGGCCATCTTGGGCGCGCTGCTCTATCTTCAAGATGCCCTCACCAGCGCCCAAGCCGCCGGTACCTCCTCTGCCGCCTCCGGCGCCGCTTCAACAGGCAGCGCTGGGGCCGCAAAGGACGATGGCGACGAGGATTTCGATTGGGACATCGACGCAGACTGGTCCATCGAAGGCGACTGGTCGGCCGACGCACGGTAGGGTCGGCCACACCCTGGCCCAAGGGACCGCCTACAGCAGGGGGCACCGATTTGGAATCGGTGCCCCCTGCTGTCGCTTTCTGGTGGTCGCTCGGATGATCCCCTCCGTGGCGTTGCCACTTTGGGGTCCTACGCTCTGGCCGCCGCGGGTGCAATGCGGCCGGGAGCATCGCCGAGAAACCATAGCAGGCGCGGGGCTTTAAAGGAGCCGCCGGCGTGCACAAAACCGATGCAGCCCTTTGCCCCCTATGCGGCGTGCCTTCTGTGCCAATCTCCCCTTGTCAGATGGCTTGCGGGCCCGTACCACACCCTTGTCAAACCGTCCCGGGGTGCCCCCCCTACTGGAGGAGACGGGCTCGCTGGCCGATCTTTGGATGAGCCCGCCGTCCCCCCTTCTGTGACCCATCCCGGCCTTTCGTGCAGCGGCAGTCTCCACCCTGCCCACCCCCACCCCTGGTCACGAAACCGGCGTGATTTGACGTCCCCGGACGCCCGTGGCGGGGACCAGGAGACCACGGGCAGGCGACGACGTAAGGACTGAGACGATCATGGAGACTGGAACCGTCAAGTGGTTCAACCAGACCAAGGGCTTCGGGTTCATTGCCCCCGATGGCGGCGACAAGGATGTGTTTGTGCACATCACTGCCGTTCAGCGTGCCGGGCTAACCACCCTGGCCGAGGGACAGAAGCTGAGCTTCAACCTTCAGCCGGGCCGCGATGACCGCGTGTCTGCTGTGGACCTGCAACTGCTCTGATCTGGGCGCGCCTTGTTCCCCCTGACCGTTCCAGCGCTCAGGCGGATCGGTGACGAGGCCCCCCTGATACCGCGCTGTGGACGACAACGCCCGCTGCCAGTTCCGGCCGCGGGCGTTGTCTTTCGCTAAGAGAGCGGGGGGCACTGAATGGCACCCAGGCCCAAGAGGCCTCCGGCCTCGGAAGCCCCCAGACGCAGAATATCTCAAGCGCAGACGACCCTACAGCAGTGGCCACCGATTTGGGATCGGTGCCCCTGCTGTAGCGTTACGGTGGTCGCTCGGATGATCCCCTCCGTGGCGTTGCCACGCTGAGGTCCTACACTCTAGGCTCAGTAGGTCTCGGTAATGATCGGGCGATGGACTTCCGGCTGACCAAACCCGCCCACACGGGGACCACGCACGCCCCATTCCCGGCTCATCGGGACCCCTCGGGCGGAGCGATCGGGATTGTATTCGAACACGCTGGGCGGCTGCTGACCCTCGAACAGCGCGTTCTTGGGCAGGATGCCGGTCTTGTCGCTGAAGCGCAGGTCCTCATAAAGGTCCAGATGCAGGGCCAAGGCTCCCTGTTCTCCTGGCGCCGCCGCGCGGCACAGGCGCATCTCGATCAAAATTCCCAGATAGTCCGACGGAAGGACCCGCGAGCGGTCCCCAATGATTTGATAGATGTATGTGCAGGTGACATCGCTGCCATAGCGCGCCACGGCATAGTTATAGAAGCCATAGACGTTGGTGGGCGCATCCCCTGGGGTCACAGCAACAGTCTCTGGAAACTCTCGCGCCAGCTTAGCCTCCAGTTCTTCTGGCTCAAAGGCGAGGCTGGTGCGATAGATGCTGCCCGGGGGCGGGGCTGAACTCAACAGGCCCGGCTCGTCAAACAACAGCGTCACCTGCAGATAGTTCTCTCCAGCCACCGCCGTGTTGTTGGCATAGACGGTCCGTTGATAGAGGGTGTTGCCCACCCGCCGCTCGGCCACATCCAGGATGGTGGGCTCGGCCACCTCAAAATAGGTGACACGATCCTCGGCCGCCCGGGGGTACCATTGATGGACATCCCCCACCGGCACCGGTCCGGCCACCTGCAAGATCGGGCCGTCCGCCTCGGTCGCGCACCCAGCCAGGCTCAGCC
>CAZCBM010000424.1:0-2421 GCA_964496805.1 uncultured Rhodospirillales bacterium
GGGCAGGCGGTGAAGCAGCCGTTGGTGATCCCTGTGCGCCTGGGCCTGCTGGATGCCCGTGGGCAGGAGATGGCCTTGACCCTTCAGGGGGAGGCGATCGACCCGGACCGGACCACGCGGGTCCTGTTGCTCACCGAACCGGAGCAGCGTTTTGTCTTCACGGGCCTGCCCGCTGAACCGGTGCCGTCCCTGGGCCGGGGATTTTCCGCACCCGTGATCTGGGACACCGGCCTTTCAGCGGATCAACGGCGGCTTCTGTTGGCCCATGATCAGGATGCGGTGACCCGATGGGATGCCGCCCAGGAGTTGATGACGGCTGAAATCCTGGACCTCTACGCGGCCCCGGGCCAGCCGGTGGACGGGGCGCTGATCCGCGCTGTGGGGGCCGTGCTGGGCGATGAGAGTGCTGATCCTGCCCTGGTGGCGGAGATCCTGGAGCCGCCGCTTGTGGGGGTCCTGGCCCAACGGTTGGAGACGGTGGACTTCCCGGCCTTGCATGCCGCCCGCCAGACCCTGCGGCGGGCGCTGGCGCTCAGCCTTCAGGCGCCCCTGATGGCCCATCACCGTCGGTTGGCGGCCGCCGCGGATGCCGGTGTCACGCCCCAGGCCATGGCGCAACGCCGGCTGCGATCGGCCTGCCTCAGCCTGCTGAGCGAGATCAGCGAGGATGCCGTGGGGACCCTGGCCCGGACACAGTATTTCGACGCCCCTTGCATGACCGAACGGCTGAGCGCCCTGCGCGCCTTGGTCCGTCAGGGCGGCCCCGCTGCGTCAGCCGCGCTGGAGGACTTCCAGCGCCGGTTTGCCGACGATGCCCAAGCCATGGATCACTGGTTTGCGGTGCAGGCCGCGGCGGAACGGGACGACGCGCCGGAGGCCGCCCGTACCCTGACCCATCATCCGGCCTTCACCCTGCGCACGCCCAACCGGGTGCGCGCCGTGGCCGGACCGTTCACGGCCAACGCGCCCGGTTTCCACCGTGCAGATGGGGCAGGCTATGCCCTGATCGGGGATCTGATCCTGGCGCTGGAACCGCTCAATCCCTCCATCGCCGCTGGGCTTGTCACGGCATTCCGCATTCGCCCAAAACTGGATGCGGACCGCCGTGGCATGGTGGATGAGCACCTCAGCCGCATCCTGGCCAAGCCCGGCCTCAGCGACATGGTCCACGAGCGCGCCCAGCGGATCCTAACCGCCTAGTGCTCATCCCGAGCCGGCGGCACCGCAAGGGGGGACGCCGTCTGCACGCCGTGACGGGAATCATCCGAAAGACCACCAGCACACTGCTTTAGGCGGCTTGTCTCAACAACGGGCCAGATGATGCGACACTGTCCGCCATGCTGGTACCTTGCTGGGCAGCTATTTAGTAGCCACTTCTAAGCAAGGGCGCTTGCCGCCTGTGGCTTCTGCGCGCCTGAACAGCGATCAGGGAGGCGGAGATGGCCAAAACCAACAAATATTATCAGGCAAAGGCACTGGCGGAGCTACGGAAGTCTTCAATCACGGCGTCTTGGGGCAAAAAGGACATGAAGGGATATGGGGCAGCCATCGCCAACCGCGCCTTCTGCCTCTATTACGATGCCCGCACCAACATCAATGGCATGAGCGCCAAGAATGCAACGCTGAAGGCTGAGCTTGCGGCGGATCTGGATAAGGCCGCAGTCACTGGTTGGACGCTTAATCCGTTTAGTGTAGCCGATTTGGAAGATGCGTTTGATCACCTGATCAAGCATCATGACCATTGGAAGGACGAGGGCACCACCAGATATTGGGGCAGCACAAATCGAGCTTTTCCCTACTATGCGGAGTATGTGCCGTTATTTGCCAGCCACTTCCTTGGAGCAGTTGAGGATCGCAACAGCGCCATCAACAAGAGCTTCAAGCTGATTGCCAAGCACACCCATAGTTTGAACCAACGGCTCAAAACGTCTCCACAGGGCAAAGCATGGGAGGAGGTGCACAAGGACCTCAGCACGATCCAGTCCCAGGTCAAACGGGTGCATCAGTATCTGTGGCTGGCGCCGGAGACAGTACAGACGGCGCTCAGTGGGGGGCTGAGCCATAGCATGAGTGTCATGGATTACGCAGGGCAGGTGCACCAAGCGTTGACCTTGGCGGTGTCTTTGCGTGCCCAGGGCACGGGGGCCCAGGTGACCACGGCCATGGCCGCTGCCCAACTGGTGGTCTCCCGATTGCCAGCGCTGGGGGGGGCTTTATGCAGCGGCCTTGGCGGCGGTGCCGTCCATGATCCAGAATGTCAAGGGGATGGTCCGGACATTCCACAGCCGTGCCTGGTCTGCAGGTCAGGGAGCCAGCCCCGGCAGTGCTTCACCGTCCCGGGGGCTGCAAACCAAGGTGCTGAAGCGGTGTCCCTATTGCCTGTGCATGGTGGCGACGCCCTGCACCCCGTGACGGGGGCCG
>CAZCBM010000425.1:0-2054 GCA_964496805.1 uncultured Rhodospirillales bacterium
TATCTTGGGGTGTTCCGGCGATGGGAATGGTCTCAGCGGACGGGGCTCTCTCTAGTTGCGGGCAACCGCAACATCTCATTGTTTTTGACCACACTGCCGCCGGAGGTGCTGGGGCCGATGATGGTGTTCATCGGCTGCTACCAGATCCCCATGTTTCTCTCGCCGATCCTGATGGCGCCGATGTATCGGCGCCCAAAAGCACCGGATTAACGCAAGGGTGGGCCGTGACCCGTCGGCCCGACGTGGGGCGGTGCGATGGCACCCCAAGAGCAGGACACGCCGGTTTGGAGCCGGTCCCCCCACTGCCTTGTATTGGTGGACGCCCTTATGATCCCGCCCGCGGCGTTGCGCCTTCGGGTTTCTGCGGAACAGAGCGCTTTGCGTGGCAAAGGAGTCACCGCCGACCCGTTCGCCCCTCCCGGCAATCCACGGGAGTATCATTGCAATGGGTGGCCGGGGGAGAGGCGGGAGGGGTTCCTGGGGTGATGCCCGGTGCCGCTGCTTGATCCCCTGGGGCCTTCCGCTGCTTCCCAGGGCGTCAGCGCAGGCGGCTCAGCGGTAGATCTTGATGAAATGCTCCTTGCCGCCCGGCTTCATCACCAGCGGTCCAACCAAGTCATAGTCGGGCTCGATCTGGGGTTGATAGCCCCGGGTCGCCAGCCATTCCTCCTTGGTGTCGGTGTCGCCGTAGCGATTGTTGGAGATGTATAGGCTGACCGTAATGCCCTTCTTCCAGGCGCCCAATAGGCCCAGGATCGCTTCCATGGCGGCCGGGCTGTCCTCCGGCTGTCCCAGGGGTCCCGCATCGGAATAAAACGGGGCGATGCAGCCCTCCAAGCCCGCGTGAGAATAGCAGTCGTGCACCAGCAGCGTCTGGATCTTCTGAATAACTGGGCGCAGGCACTTTTTGCCATCGCGGTTGGGGCCTTTGCGATCGGTCTTCATCACATATTGCCCGCGCCGGAGGTAGCTCCACCCACTGCTGCCCGGGGGACGGTTCACAGGCCCCCGCTCCATGCCCCAGATCGGGCGGGAGACGACCGAGCCCATGATCGTAAACATACCCCGTTGACCGCCCCCTTGGCCGTCCCCCGGCACCCGCGTGTACACAAGGCTGATGGTCATGGGAGGATCTCCTGATCTTGGGCGCCGGATCGCCGGCTGGAATTTCTATGTGCCGGCCAAACGTGGTAAAAATGGGCCGGCACCTTGCTGCCTTGTGGTGGGGGCGCGACCATTCAGTGACGCCTGAGGCCCCGCGTCTGGCCTTGGCGCCCGCGACCCGGGGGCAAAACGTCAGCCCTCTTTGGGCGTCAACGGGCTGAGGGCAGGCCTGAACAGACGGTTCAGGGTTGCCATGAGCCAGCATGCTTGGGCGGCATCATGGACGGCAGCCAGCCAATCCTGCGTCGGGCTAATCTTGCGCGCCGGGTGGGGGGCGGCGGGATGGGCCAGACTGATTGGAAAGTGTCCTAACTTTCCTCAACGCATCGGGCCGGTTCGCCCCGATGCTCGAGCTTGTGGAACCCATGGGCCATCTCCACACTGGCCTCTATGCCCAGGCCGCCCATCCGCGCCAGCGTCACGCCGGAGAAGACCAAGGACCCATCCTCTTGGATCGCCCAGTGCCAGGTGTAGGAGGCGCCTTGGACGGCGGCCGCACCGACGCTCAGGGTGACGTCCCAGCCATCCAGGGCGGTGTAGTCGCCCTTGAACAAGCCCACCTCGACGCCGCCATTCACTTCCACTTGAACCCCCAAGGACGGGGTGTTGCCGAACACATGCACGCACGTTTGCTCGGGTGGACTATCCTCCGGGCGCCCCGCCTCGTTAAAGGCGCTCAGCGCGTCCGGCGACGGACCCATGGCAACGCCCCAACTGTGGGTATAGCCAGCAATGGCGGCAATGTTCACGAAACTGGCGTAGGTGGCGGTATCGAATTCACCGCGGTCCACGCCCAAGGCCACTTCCATGTCCACCCAGTCCTCCGGCCGCTCCAACTTCGGTGCGATCGGCGGGGCACCCTCATTGGCTGGCAGCATGGCGGCCAGGCG
>CAZCBM010000425.1:2064-2410 GCA_964496805.1 uncultured Rhodospirillales bacterium
GGGATGGTCCGCCCGAGCTTGCTCATAGGCGCGCAACATGTCGGCATCGCTGGGCTGCGGGGGGGCGGAGTCCGGGTCTGCGATACACATGTTGCCGAAGACGCTGTTTGCCACCGCCCCCGCCTCGCAGCGCCGGACGTTGGTCACCGCGCACGCCTGGCCACCCAGGGTGCCGCACGGCTGGCAGCGTCCGCCGCTGGCAACATGCCAGGGATCGCAGGAGGGGACCTGGACGGTGATCGGGCATTCCCGCTGGCCGTTGCCGCCGCAGGGCTCGCACCGCCCGCCATGGGCCATCAAGCCACTGTCGCAGGAGGGGACTTGGACGGTGATCGGGCACTCACGC
>CAZCBM010000426.1:0-2385 GCA_964496805.1 uncultured Rhodospirillales bacterium
GCCGGCACCCCGTCTGACGATGCCCCTGCCGATCCGCCCGCCGCACCGGAGTGATCCGCCCCCTTGGGTGCTCAAACCCTTGACGGGGCGGGCCGGTTCGTCGCATTCAACACCCCCGGGCCGGTGGGCACATCCCACCGGCCCGTTTGTTTTTGTCGGAGCCCGACTGGCCGGGCCCTGAACGGTGTTTTTGGGTGGCAGAGCAATGGCGCGCTATGTGTTCATGACCGGTGGTGTTGTCAGTTCCCTCGGTAAGGGGCTGGCCACGGCCGCGCTTGGGGCCCTGTTGCAGGCGCGCGGCTACAAGGTCCGCCTGCGCAAGTTGGACCCCTATCTGAACGTCGATCCCGGCACCATGAGCCCGTTCGAGCATGGCGAGGTGTTCGTCACCGAAGATGGGGCGGAAACCGACCTGGATTTGGGCCACTACGAGCGCTTTACCGGCGTCGCCGCCACCGAGGCGGACAACATCACCACCGGGCGCATCTATTCCAACGTCATCCAGCGGGAGCGTCGGGGAGATTACCTGGGGGCAACGATCCAGGTGATCCCCCACATCACGGACGAGATCAAAGCCTTCCTGCGCACCGACCCAGGCGGCGCCGACTTCGTGATCTGTGAGATTGGCGGCACCGTGGGCGACATCGAGGGGCTGCCCTTTATCGAGGCCATCCGCCAGTTCGCCAACGACATTGGCTTTGGGCAGTGCCTGTTCATTCACATGACCCTGGTGCCCTTCGTCTCCGCGGCAGGAGAGTTGAAGACCAAACCCACACAGCATTCCGTCAAGGAGTTGCTGAGTGTCGGGATCCAGCCAGCCATCGTCATGTGCCGATCGGAGGTGGAAATCCCCCTGTCGGAGCGCAAGAAGATCGCCCTGTTCTGCAACATTCGGGAGGACCGGGCCATCCCGGCCCTGGACGTGCGATCGATCTATGAAGTGCCGCTCAGCTACCATCAGGAGGGTCTGGACGAGCAGGTCCTGGCCTATTTCGGGATGAAGGCACCGGAGCCGGACCTTTCGGCATGGGAGCGGATCAAGGCCATCCAGGCCGCGCCGGAGGGCGAGGTCACCATTGCCATTGTGGGCAAATACACCAGCCACCAGGACGCTTACAAAAGCCTCGATGAAGCGCTGGTCCATGGCGGCATCGCGCATAAGGTCACGGTCAACCGCCGCTGGGTGGATGCTGATAGTCTGCTGGGCGCCGGTGGTCCGGTGGCCGCCTTGGAGGGGGCGGACGCGATCCTCGTTCCCGGCGGCTTCGGTGCCCGAGGCGCGGAGGGCAAGATGGCGGCAGCGCGCTTCGCCCGCGAACGGCGTGTACCCTATTTTGGCATCTGCTATGGCATGCAGTTGGCGATCATCGAGTTCGCCCGAGAGGTCGCTGGGCTGGATGGGGTCAACTCAGCGGAGATCGACCCTGCGGCGGAACCACTGGTGGGCTTGATGACCGATTGGACCGCACCGGACGGCACTGTCCACCAGCGCGTCGCCGGCGGCGATCTGGGCGGCACCATGCGCCTGGGGGCCTATTCCTGTGCCCTTAAGGAGGGGACCCTGATTCGGGAGATCTATGCCCAGCCGGAGATCAGTGAGCGGCACCGCCATCGGTTTGAGGTGAACATGGATTATGCCGAGACCCTGGCGGCAAAAGGGCTGGTGATCAGCGGCACGTCGCCGGACGGCACCCTGCCGGAGACCATGGAGCTGGTGGATCACCCCTGGTTTATCGGGGTCCAGTTCCACCCGGAATTGAAGAGCAAGCCTTTTGACCCCCATCCCCTGTTCCGCGACTTCATCCGCGCGGCCCTGAACCAAGCGCGATTGGTGTGAGGCGCTTGCGCTGCGCTGTGCGTTGACCTAAGTCGATGCTCTCGGGTTGGCTTTGGGGACGGGAGGCATTGGCCATGTGGTGGATGCGGCGCAAGGGGGCCACGGCCCTCACCTATTCGCTTGTGGTGGGCTTGATCAGCCTGTTTGCCATCAGCGCTGTGACGCGGGTCGGCGACAGCACGCAGGTTCTTTTTGGTCGTGCATCGGATTCCCTGGTGGAAGGTGTAGGCTCCGGCGAGGCGGACGCGCCTGAGGTCTGCACCGCCGGCAGCCAGACCTTTTCAGCCACCGGATCGGGTCAGAGTTTTGTCGTGCCTGCTGGCTGCGAGACCCTCTCCGTCGTGATGTGGGGTGCCGGTGGGGGAGCCAATGGTTTGCCGTCTAACAGCAACAGTACAGCCTATGCTGGTGGCGCAGGGGGGGCCGCGGAAGCGACGATCCCTGTGAGCCCGGGCGAGACCCTGACCGTTGTGGTCGGCCGTGGTGGGGGAGCCGGTCCGGGTGCCGGTGCCTATGGCGGTGGCGGCCCGCATAACAATCCGGGCGCC
>CAZCBM010000427.1:0-2370 GCA_964496805.1 uncultured Rhodospirillales bacterium
CGGGTCTCTTCCCGCGGGCGGGTCACATATTCGGCCACGAGGGCCAACCGGGCCCCAGACACGGTGGACGGCGCCAGCGGCAACAGCAGCCGGTGGATTGCAATGCGCCCATGGGCGGTCCGGTACTCCGCCGTTGCCGTGACCGGCAACCCCAGTTGCCACACCTGCGCGGTGAGTTGCGCCAGCGTATCGGCCTCCGGCCCCAAGACACGGGCCGCAGCCATGGCCTTGTGCAGCCCGTGATTATAGAACCGCTCTATCCCGGCCCCAGCCAAGCGGAACCGCAGACCCTCGCCAGTGTCCTCCACCAGCGCTAGGTTGGCCATGTACGGCCCCAGGCGAACCACATCCAACGCGGTGCGGCGCACCAACCCATCGGCACTGGCGGCCCGCACGGACGCCCACAGCCCCCTCAGGGCCGTGAAATCCCGGTCGATCCGCGTCTGGCCGGAACCGGTGTCGCTGTCGGGGCAAGGATTCAGTAAGGTCATGGACGGGCCACACCCGCAATGAAGGAAGCAACTGTTATCGAAATCGCACGCCGGACTTACCAAAGCATTACAGCAAGGAGGTTTTTTCCCACCTTAATCAGCAGTAAACAGGATCGGTAAACCGCCTTTTCACTGGCATTAACCAACGGTTACCTAGCGACACTATGGCAAAGACAGGGCAATCAGAGACCGCATCACCGATGATGCAGCAGTATCTGGAGATCAAGGAGCAGTATCCAGACTGCCTGTTGTTCTATCGGATGGGCGACTTCTATGAGATGTTTTTTGAGGATGCCGTTCAGGGCGCCGCTGCGCTGGACATTACCTTGACCCGTCGGGGCCAGCATGCGGGGCAGGAAATCCCCATGGCAGGTGTTCCTGTCCATGCCTATGAGAGCTATCTGGCGCGCCTGATCCGCCGCGGTTTCCGCGTCGCCGTCTGCGAGCAGGTGGAAACCCCAGCGGAAGCAAAGAAACGCGCCGGCGCCAAGGCGTTGGTGAAGCGCGATGTGGTGCGGATCATCACGCCCGGCACCCTGACCGAAGACACCCTGATGCCAGCGCGAGAGGCAACGTACCTGGTTGCCCTGGCCGGCACGCGCAAGGACCTGGCCCTGGCGTGGGTGGAAATGGCCTCCGGCCCGTTCCGATGCCAACCCACCAGCCCGGCGGAGCTGGCCGCAGACCTTGAGCGGCTGGCGCCAGCGGAATTGTTGCTGCCGGAGCCGCTGGCCGCGCGGCCTGATCTGGCCGAAGCTCTGGCCCCGTGGACTGCCACTCAGGTCACCCGCCCCACCAGCAGCTTTGACCGTCGCAATGCCGAAAAGCGGCTGAAGGACGCCTTCGGCGTGCAGGATCTGGCGGCCTTTGGCCAGTTCTCCGCCCCTGAAGTGGCCAGTTGTGGCGCGCTGCTGGACTATGTCCAACTGACCCAGAAGGGGCTGATGCCGCGTCTGTCAGCGCCCGTGCCGTTGCCTCGACAGGGACAGGTGGAGATCGATGGGGCCACCCGCCGATCCTTGGAGCTGACCCGAACCCAGGCCGGGGAGCGAGACGGCTCCTTGTTATCAGTCATTGACCGAACGGTCACCGCCGCTGGCGCCCGGCTGCTGGCTTGGCATCTGGCCACGCCGTCCACCGACATCCCCCAGGTGGACGCCCGGCTGGATGCTGTGGCCCATTTTGTCCGTGACCCAGGACTGACCGAGAGGGTTCGCGGGATCCTCAAGGGCCTGCCGGATCTCAGCCGGGCGTTGGGGCGGCTCAGCCTCGGGCGTGGCGGCCCCCGTGATCTGTTGGCCGTGGCCCAGGCGGCCCAAGGGGCCGTGACCCTGCGCGGATCGCTGCCCTCCCCCCTGCCCCAGCGGTTGGCCGACGCAGTATCCGCCATTGGGGATCCCAGCGGCCTGATTGACACGCTGACCGCCACGCTGGAGGAGGAACCGCCGATCCTGGCCCGTGACGGAGGCTTTGTGCGCCCCGGCGCCCACGCGGCCCTGGATGACATCCGTCGCTTGCGCGACGATAGCCGCAGCCTGATGGCGGAACTCCAGGGGCAGTACAATGCTGAGACCGGCATTTCCGGGCTGAAGATCCGCCACAACAACATTCTCGGCTTTTATATCGAGGTTTCCGCCAAGGCCGCAGCGCCGCTGATGGAAGCGCCCCTGAACCGCACCTTCATCCATCGCCAGACCATGGCCAATGCGGTGCGCTTTACCACCGATCGGCTGATTGACCTGGCTGGCAAACTGGAGCAGGCGGCGGATCGGGCGTTGGCGTTGGAACTGGAGCTGTTCGCCGACCTGGTGGCTCAGGTCCTGTCCCAGGGGGATGCCCTGGATCGGCTGGCCCAGGCCCAGGCGGTGCTGGATGTGGC
>CAZCBM010000428.1:0-2362 GCA_964496805.1 uncultured Rhodospirillales bacterium
TTGTCGGCACTCAGGGGGGAAGGGGCAGGATCGGGGCGCATGGCGGCGATGTGGCCGGTCCTCCCCCGCGCTGTCAACGGGGCCGGTCTTGAAACGCTGCCGGGGGTAGGGCTAAATGCCAGAAATATCGGGGGAAATGTCCCCCTGGGACCCTAGGATATCCAGGACTGGCGATCCATGTCGCTCATTGGCCTATTGATCGGGGGGGCTGCTGGCTATGCCGTGGCAGGCCCCATCGGCGCTGCGGTTGGGGCCGCGGTGGGCCGGATCATGGGCGTGGTGGGCGGCCGGGGTCGCGCCCGGTTGCGCCGGGCCGGGCCGGTGGGCCTGCTGGCGGCCCCGGACACTCAAGTCCAGGCCAGTCTGCGCCACCTGGGGGAAATGGTGGCCGACGCCGATGGCACCCGCACCCCTCAGGCGGATCGGGTGCTGGACCGGGTGGTTGGCCCGGCGGGTGGTCAGCAGGCGCCCTCGGCCACCGCCTCTGAGCCTTGGCACCATGCCCGACGGGTGGCCCGGGCGCTCAACCACGACCCCGACGCCTTGGCCGACCCCCTGGATCGACTGGTTCAAGTGGCCCATGCCGATGGCATCATCAGTCCGGCGGAAATGCGCATCCTGACCGAGATCGCGGCGGAGATGGGGGTCCACCCCTCCGATCTGTCCCGTCTGGTGCGGGCCCGGGCTGGTGTGACAGCGGGCACGCCCTATGGTGTTTTGGGGCTACCCACCGATGCCTCAATGGTCGAGATCAAGAAGGCCTTTTTTGCCCAGGCGCAGTTGTATCACCCTGACCGGCTGTCCCGGGAGAACGCCAGTGCGGAGGATATTGCCCGCGCCAATCACCGTCTGCGGCTGCTGCATGGCGCCTTCGACGCCATCAGGCGCGCACGCCAGGAAACCAACTGAATGGCGACCGAGATCCCTTTTCCCAGCCCCAACACTGGCCCGCGGCCAGCGGGTGTGCGCCCGCAGTATGTCATTCTGCACTACACCGGCATGCTCACCTGCGAAGCGGCCCTGCAGCGACTGTGCGATGAGCAGGCCAAGGTCAGTTGCCATCTGCTGATCGATGAGGACGGACTCGTCTATCGGCTGGTGGCGGATCACCTGCGGGCCTGGCATGCGGGGGTCAGCTATTGGCGCGGCGAACGGGACCTGAACTCCCTGTCCATTGGTATTGAACTGGTCAATCCAGGGCACGAACATGGGTACCGCAGTTTCCCTGACCCGCAGGTTCAGAGCCTCTGCACCGTTCTGAGCGCGCTCATGGATCGCCATGGGATCCCCCCCACCGGCGTGCTGGGTCACAGCGACATCGCCCCCCTGCGCAAGGAAGACCCGGGAGAGTTGTTCCCCTGGGCCGTGTTGGCCGCGCAGGGGCTGGCCGTGGCCCCGCCAGAAACCCTTCCCCTGCCCACCGGCCCCGGGGATGACGTTGATCTGCGCGCAGCGGCCAGGGCCGTTGGCTTCGAGGCCCCGGAAGACATCCCAGAGGCACAGCACCTGGCCATCCGTACAGCCGCCCAACGGCGACTCACCCCCCAGGAGGTGGGCCAGCAAACCAGCCCAACCCTGCTGGCACGGATGCGCTGGTGGGCCGATCAATTGAACAGCTGAGTCGACATACTGGTTTAAGATTGCCGAATAAAAAGCTGGAATTCATAGATATTTATGTTAATGTTTTGGTTAGATTGGCGTCGCCCGCCCCGCGTGGTAGAGTGGCGTCGGTGAGAGAGTGAGGGAGGCATGCCCACCCCGGCAGAATCGGGGCTGTCCGGCTGGCCTCCATTGTTGCAAGGCCCCAACCACCCTTCCAGGTCCGCCAAAGCCGGGCCAGAAGCCGGAGCCCCTGCCATGACCCAAGCCTATGACTATGGCCGCGCCTTGCGGTACATCCAGGCCGCCGCCGACGGGACCACGGCCCGCTCGCGCTTGGCTGGCACGCTGCTGGACTGGATGGACGACTATGGTCGTTTCCTGGGCTTTGATGTGGAGAGCATCACCGACGGGAGTTTCGGCGACCGCTCCAAACTCATGAGTTATGTCTCCAGCGGGCGGATGCCCACAGAGGTGTGGACAAAGGTCCGCGCCAAGGTGGCAAGCGCGGCCAAGGCCGCCGCTCGCAAGCGTCGCAGTCAATTGGAGCGCAACCTGGACCAGATCGTCGAGGTGCTGAGCCTGGACGATATCGAGCGGGAGTTGGTGGGCCTGCTGATGCGCGCCCACCTGATGGGAGAATTGCATAGCCTGTTGCACCGCATGGCCGGCGGCGCGCTGCTCAGCGTCCACCAGGCGCTGGCTCAGATGCTGGACCTGCCGGCGGCGGATGTCCGGGCCCGCTTGCGCCCCGGCGCCCCGC
>CAZCBM010000429.1:0-2356 GCA_964496805.1 uncultured Rhodospirillales bacterium
CCACCCGAGACGCTGCCCGAGACGCCGGCTGGAGCGACGCCCGGACCGGCCGCGAGCGCGCGCCTGAGCGTTGCCGCGGCGGTGCGAGCGCTGCGGGACAATCGTCCGTTCCTCAGACTGATCCTGGCCTATGGGTTGAATGGCATCGCCAATGGCATACCGGCGATCCTGTTCGTCCTCTATTGCCGGCATGTGATGGGCGATGAGGCCGCTGCTGGCCCACTGCTGTTTGTCTATTTCTTGTGCGGGGTGGCGGGGTTGCCGTTCTGGTTCTGGCTCTCCCGCCGGTGGTCCAAACATGGCGCATGGTGTGCCGCGATGCTGTTCGCGTGCGGGGTATTCGCCATTGTGCCTTTGTTGGGATCGGGTGATTTGGCGCTGTTCACCGCCGTGTGCGTGCTGACGGGCCTGTGTGTGGGCGCCGATTTGGCGCTGACCAGCGCCATGCAGGCCGATGTCATTGATCACGACCGGGTCCGCACCGGCCGGGAGCGGGCCGGGCTGTATTTCGCGCTGTGGGGAGCGGTGACCAAGACCGCCCTGGCGCTGTCTGCCCTGGCCTTCCCCGTGCTGGGCTGGCTGTGGGGCGGCGCTGACGCCCCGCCAGACGCCAACGGAAACTTTGCCCTGGCAGTCATCTATGGCTGGGTTCCCATCGTACTTAAATTAGCAGCAGTCGCGGTCATGGTGGGCTATCCGCTGACCCGGCAGGCCCATGAGGCGCTACAGAGGCAACTCTCAAGCCCTGATGGACGTAAAACGCCAGCCTGAACACAGGGGACACGCACGATGACCGTATCCGCCAGGACCCTCCGGCTGCTGACCTTTCTGGGCCTTTTCTTGACCACGGGGTGTGGAACAGTGGGTGTTGAACGCTACAGCGCGACCGAACCGAAACTGGTGCTGGAGGAGTATTTCTCCGGCCCGATCAAGGCCCATGGTTATTTCCGGGCCCGCAATGGAGAAGTGCAGCGTCAATTCGTTGTGGATATGCTGGGTCGCTGGGACCCGGAGACCCGCACGCTGACGCTGGAAGAAGACTTCGTCTATGACGATGGGGAGACCGAGCGTCGGGTGTGGACGCTGCGCAAGACCGGCGAAAACACCTATGAGGGCACAACCGCCGGCGTTGTTGGTGTGGCCAAAGGGCAAACCAGCGGCAACGCCTTTAACTGGGTCTATGACTTCGCCGTACCACGCCCCGGGGGCTCCACCATCACCCTGCGGTTCGATGACTGGATGTTCCTGCAGCCGGATGACGTGCTGATCAACCAAGCAACCCTGAGCAAGTTTGGCTTTCGGGTGGGGGAGGTAATCATCAGCTTCCAAAAGCCCGCAGCCACAGGGTCAAGCCAAATGCCGATGTTCATCGGCCAAGAGGCTGCCGAGTAACACCCCGATCACAGAACCGATGGGCAAAAATTACCGAGGCATGCGCCCTAGTGGTGCGGTTGGTAATCTTTTGTTCATCCTCTTTGCCGCATCCTTTGCCCAGTCCTTCAACGGTTAAGAAGGAGGGGACAGGATGTCTCTTCTGACCCGTATCCAGCCAACGCCAGCGCAGGCGACTGTCGCCGCAGCGGCGGCCCGGCCCTTGCGTGGCCACATTCCGCCATCGGTGGCCGACCTCGCCGTTGCCCGGCGCTTTGCCCTTGCCTATGGCGTGCTGGCCTTCGTCTTCGCCTGCGCGCTGGTATTTCAAATCAACCCGTTCAACGCCATTTCGCCGGTGCTGCGCCTGCCGGTGATGGCCGTGCTGTTGATGCTCTCCCTTGCATCCTTGATCAGTTTCTGTGTTGCCCTGCGCACCCGCGCGGCGGAGGCGACACCCATGCAGGTGGTGGAGGAGGCCGGCCGTGCCCTGGCCCTTCAGCCCAGCCGGGAAGTACCGCTATGGGCGGAACCGCTAAGGGCCTATGCCGGCATTCGTCTCGTGCGGTTGAGCCGTGGCGCCCGCTTGCCCCAGGGCCGCGGGCACTGGGCGGTGCGGTTTGAACACAGCGACTCCAGCCGGTGCTTTTTGTGTGGCCCCCACTGGACCCGGGAGGGCGCCCAGCGGGAAGCAACCCAAATGGCCCGCCGTTTCGGCCTGGACCTCTTGTAGGGCGGGACGCAGCCCCACGCAGCGGCCCAAGCCTGTCACCCAAACCCTGCCCGCCAACAAGGGCACCCAAAAATGATCAAGGGGGCGCCACAGGCTGCCCCCGCCTTGCCTCTTGCGGGTCCCATTTCAGCGGCTAAAGTCCGCCCTGTCAGCAACGGCCGCTGGCAGTCTCGCCCACCGCCGTCCACGGTGTCCGAACCAAGGCCCCCGATGCGGTTGGCCCCGTCGGCTTGGCCTCGTAGGCTTGGCGCG
>CAZCBM010000430.1:0-2339 GCA_964496805.1 uncultured Rhodospirillales bacterium
CGACGCCGGAGCCCCAGGCGGTTGACCGCAATTATCACGGCAAGACAGGCCCGTGGGCGCTGTTCCAGTTCCTCACCGAAATCGGCTTCCAACTGGGCCAAGTGGACAACCAGGCCGTGACCCTGGAGCGCGATGGCGCCACCATCCGCCTGGACATCGAGGTCCCGCCAGCCTTCACCCGGGGCTGGGTTCAACTGCGGGACTTCCGGTGCCCGCCGCAATTGGTGGTAACGGAGCAGGCCCCGTGAGCGAGACCCTACACCCCGGCGCTCCTGACCAGCCGCCCTCCGAGGCCTCCCCGGACGCGGCCTCTCTGCACCCAGCCCCTGGACCTGTGGGGCAAACGGGGTTGATCGGCAAGGTGCCCAGCGAGGGCGACTTCATCCAGCGCCACATTGCGGATGGATTCGCCGATGCTTGGTTCGATTGGCTGAAGCCCGCCTATGCGGACGCCCCCGCCGTGCGCCCCGGCGGCAGCCTGCCCTGGGTCGCCTTCTTCGGCGCGGACCTGCTGGGCCCCAACCCGCTGTTGGTGATTTGGCAGGACAGTCACGACCGTGTGGGCCGGCGCTTTCCGTTTGCCCTGCTCACCCCTCTGCCCCTGGGCAGCGATCCCCTGGACCTCAGCCGTGGTGATGTGTTGGTGTCCTTGGATGCGCTGGCGATCACCTGCGCGCAGGCCTGCGTTGGCCGACTGAGCGTCCAGGATGTGGAGGCCCGGGCCACGATGCCCGGCGCCCTGCCCGCCATCGAACGAGCGCAGGAGGACGCCGCCATTGCCGGTATCCAGGATGACCGCACCGCCGGACATGTCTTGATGTGGGCAGACCATCACCATGGGGCTGACACGATGATCCTGCATCTGTTAACCCTTTTCAGTCGACAGCGGGGGTTTCATGGATCCACGCTGTGGTGGCGCCCGGAAAGCGCCCGCGGCGCCGACAGAGGAACCTTTGCATGGACGGCCACCAATGGGTTGCCCACAGCCGCAACCTTGTCCATGCTCATGAGCGTCTAACCCGTTGGGACCTGCTATGCGCATCGCCCTTCTGCCCCTGTTGGATCCGGCCAGGATCGCCGATCCCCAGCGAGCACCCGCCGCCGCCGGCCGGAAAGGGTAGGGCGCGTGGATATGGGCAAACCCGACGAAACACAGACCCCTCAGACCAGCCCCAATCTGCCGGCCAAGCTCAGCAGCATCGGGCGCACCCATGAGGGCAAGCGCCGCGCCTATAACGAGGACAGCTATCTGGATCGTCCCGACATCGCCCTATGGGCCGTCGCGGATGGCGTGGGCGGCTGGGCCCGCGGAGACTATGCCTCCCGCCTGATCGTGGACCATCTGGACCGCCAGCGTTTGTCTCTGGCAGCGGACGCCGCGGGCCGTCAGGTGCTGGACAGCTTGCAGGAAATCAATGAGCACCTGACCCAGGTGGCCGCCCGCGGCGAGAGCCAGCGCATGGCCAGCACCGTGGTGGCGCTGCTGATGCGGGAAGACCACTATCACTGCATCTGGGCAGGGGACAGCCGCTGCTATCTGCTGCGGGACGGCAAGATGAGCCGGATCAGCAAAGATCATAGCCGCGTGCAGGACATGGTGGACTTGGGCCTGCTGACCGATGAACAGGCGGAAACCCACCCGGACAGCAACATCATCACCCGCGCCATCGGTGCCGCAGAGGTGCTGGAGTTGGACCATGTGAGCGAGCCCCTGATGAATGGGGACCGCTTCCTGTTGTGCAGCGACGGGCTGACCAAACATGTGCCGGACAAGGACCTGATCGGCCTGTGGCGCGTGCAGCGCGGCCGTGCATTGATCGAGACATTGCTCGATCTGGCCTTGTCGCGGGGCGGCACGGACAATATCACCATCGTCAGTGTAGACATCGACCAGGTCTGAGGGATTGGCATCGGCGACCTTTGTCGCCCTCCTCTTGGATCATCAAAGGCCGCTGTGAGGGGTCTCCCGGGCGAAAAGCCAGGGGGAAGGAGAATGCATGGCCGAGGAGCCCAAAAAACCCGCCGCCCGCCCCGCCCCGCCGGCCTCCGCCCGCGGGTCCGATGCCTCTGGCGCACAGACGCCGGATCAGCGGTCTCCGGTTGAGCGGTCTCCAAGTCAGCGGTCGCCGCGGCAGCAGCCTCCGGGTCAACAGCCCTCTGGCCCCCAATCTTCAGGAAACCCCTCTTCAGCCTCTCGGTCGCAGGCGCAACGACCGCCGGTCCGACAGCGCGCACCGGCGGCCGCCGCCAAGGCTGGCATCGAGGGTGATCATCCTCCCCGCCCGGCCCCTGCGCGCCCGGCTCCTGCGCGCCCTGGGCCGGGGTTGGCCGGCGCCCCC
>CAZCBM010000431.1:0-2331 GCA_964496805.1 uncultured Rhodospirillales bacterium
CCACCGATGCTCCGACCGTGCCCTCTGTCCCCTCCGTTCCCGCCAGTGGTCCAACCGCCGCTCCCACCGCTGTGGCCGTGGCAACGCCGCCGCCCTCCACCGTTCCCGGCGGCGGCTACAAGATCCAGATTGGCAGTTTCCCGCAGGAAAGCCTTGCCCGTCAGGCGTGGTCCACGCAGCAGCGCCGCCATCCGGAGCTGGCGTCCCTGCCCTTGATCGTGGAGGCGGCATCGGTCCGCGGCGCCACCTGGTATCGCGTCCAGGCCGGCCCGCTGTCCCGCCAAGGCGCCAATGAAGTCTGTGCGGCGCTGAAGGGCCGGGGCACCGACTGCTTGGTCAAGCGTCAATGATCCCCGCCCCCTTGCGCCCCCTGATCCTCAGCCTGTCGGGGACGACCCTGACGGCAGAGGAAGCCGCCTTGTACGCTGCGGCACGCCCGGCCGGGGTTATTCTGTTCAGCCGCAACGTGGAAGCGCCTGACCAAGTCGCCCGGCTGATTGCGGACGTTCGGCAGGCCACCAGCGAGCATGACCTGCCAGTGCTCGTGGATCAGGAGGGAGGCCGCGTTCAGCGCTTTGGCCCGCCCCATTGGCCCGCGCGTCCCAGCATGGCCAACCGCCTGGCCGCAGAGGGCAGCCATCCGGAGGAGGCGTGCTATCGCGCCGGGCTGGACTTGGCAGATGACCTGCTGCAAGTGGGCGCCACAGTGGACTGCATGCCGCTGGCCGACCTGGTGCTGCCCGGCGCTGACCCCATCATCGGCGATCGCGGCCTTGGATCTGACCCGGGGGTGGTGGGTCACTTGGCGGACCGTCTGGCCCAAGGGCTGTGGGATGCCGGGGTGGTGCCGGTGATCAAGCATCTGCCCGGCCATGGCCGGGCCACGGTGGATAGCCATGTCAGCCTGCCGATTGTGGACACTCCTTGGGCAACCCTGTCCGCCACCGACTTTGCCGCCTTCAAGCCCTTAGCCCGCTGGCCCTTGGGGATGACCGCCCATGTGGTCTACAGCGCCATCGACCCCGATGCCCCCGCAACCCTCTCCGCCACGGTCATTCGAGAGGTCATCCGGGGGGAGATCGGGTTCCAGGGCGTGCTGATGGGCGACGATATCGGCATGGGGGCGCTCAGCGGTGATGTCGTGGAGCGGGCCCAGCGTAGCCTGGAGGCCGGCTGCGACTTGGTTCTGCATTGCAATGGCGATCTGGCGGAAATGACCGCCCTGGCCCGTGCCGTGGGCGAAGCCCCCGATAGCCAGCGGCTGCGCGCGGCCCTGCGCCCGCCCTCCGCCCTGCCTGTCCCCACTGGCCCCATCGGCACCTGAGCAAGGAGCCGCCCATGGTGCCGCCGCATGGTGCAACCCCGGCCCGGCCCCTGCCCCCGGAGGAGGACTCCCAAGGGCAATTCCTGCTGGACCTGGATGGGTTCGAAGGCCCCATCGACCTGCTGCTGAGCCTCGCGCGGGAGCAGAAGTTGGACCTGTCCCGCATCTCCATTTTGGCCCTGGCGGAGCAGTATCTGGCCTTTGTCGAGCGCGCCCGCCGCGGGCGACTGGACTTGGCAGCAGATTATCTGGTGATGGCGGCTTGGTTGGCCTATCTGAAGTCGCGCTTGCTACTGCCGGCAGAGGAGACCCCCGAGGACGAGGAGGAGGGCCCCAGCCCCACCCAGATGGCAGAGGCCCTGGCGTGGCAAGTGCGACGCCTGGAGGCCATGCAGGCCGCCGCCGCCGCCCTGTTTACGCTCCCGATGCTGGGCCGCGATGTCTTTGCCCGTCCGCCCCTTGCCGACGATTGCGAAGGGGTGGCCCCCCGCGTTGAGCTGATCCCGGACCTGACCCGCCTGCTGCAAGCCTATGCCGGGCTCAAACGGCGAGAGGAGGGGCGGACCTACAGCATCAAGACGCCGGAGTTGATGGGGGTCGAAGAGGCCTTGGCGCATTTGCGCAAAGCCTTGGGCACCCAGCCCCCGGGCACCTGGATGAATTGGGCCGATCTTTTGCCAGCGCCCAGCCCCGACCAGACCCTTCCCCTTCAAGCGCGCGCGGCCAAGGCCGCCAGCTTCGTCGCGGCCCTGACCTTGGCCAAGGAACAGGCCGCAGAACTGCAGCAGGACGCCGCCTTCGCGCCCCTGAAGATCCGTACCCTGAGGGAGGTTCTGAGCCTTGAGGCAGACTGACTTGAGCATCCTGGAGCGGCTGGTGGAGGCCCTGTTGTTTGCGGAGCCAGAACCGCTCAGCCCGCAGCAGATCGCCCAGCGCCTGCCGGCGGACCTGCTGCCCGACGATCAAAGCCCCACGGCCCTGCTGACGCCGGTGCTGGACAGGCTGGC
>CAZCBM010000432.1:0-2325 GCA_964496805.1 uncultured Rhodospirillales bacterium
CAGCATTCCCCCATCAGCGCTGGCCAGGAACTGTGCGGCGTCCACCCCGCCCGCGTTGCCTCGGGCAACGGAGAGGGTGGCGTAGGAGTAGGACAGGCGCTGGCTTGGCGCGTGGAAGAGGAACGTCACCCCTGCCATCCCGCTGGGCGCCAACCACGGGTAGTAGCCCAGCGGCACCAGCACCAGACGATCAACGGTGTGGAAGCGCGCGCGGCTCTTGCCCACCAGCGGTTCCAGCCCCTCCGGCGGCGCGGCAAGCAGCGCCTGACACAGCGCCCACACCCGGGCTGCCCGGCGCAGCAGGGCGGTGTCGGTGGCACTGGCCTGTCGGTCGATCAGCCGCCCGCATTCCTCCGCCAGCCCCGCCAACTCCCGAGACAAGCGTGGCAGCCGATCCGCCTGCGCCGAGAGCGCCAGATCCAGCCCCTGCTCCACCTGCTCCAGCGAGAGATGGGCCAGCCCCACCTGCACCAACCCCCTCACCCAGTGCGCCGCCTCTTGCACCAGTTCCCTGTCCTGGTCGCTCAGGATGCGCAGGGGCTCTGCGTCCGATCCGGGAAGCACAATGGATAGCCCCGCCGCACGGCGCACCGCCAACAGGGCGGCCAGATGCACCGCTTTCAACTTGGTGGGGGCAACCTTCGAGATCATCCCTTCGGGACCACCCCCAAGCCGGTATTGGACAGTGAGAGCCGGACTGGGCAGATGGATCTGCAAGGTGGCGCCCGCGTCCGTGGCCACGTCCGGGAAATCCTCGATCATCCGCACGGCTTGGCGCCACGCCCCCTTGCCCGCCCAGGCAAGCAGGTCATCGTCGCTGAAGGCAACGATCTCCCTCTCCATCTGGGCTGGATCGGGGGCCGATGGGGCCTGCCTTGCGGCAGCGGCGCTGGCTGGGTCTGCGGCCAGGACTGCCTTCACGGCCAGGGTAACGCTGAGGATGTGGCTGCACATTCCGGGGGCCGGGCAGGTGCAGGCTGCGTCCCCAGGGCCGCTGGCCGGCAGGATGACCGTGTACGCGTCCACGCGGGCCGTCACACCGTCGCCAGAGGCCTCCAGGGCGCTGACGCCCCCGTTGTCCAGCGCGCGCTGAGCGCGCTTCACCACCCCCCGATTGGCCAGACTGATCAGCACCGCCTCGTCAACGGTGCGCAGTGTCTGGGCCAGGGCGTCGGGAATCATTGCAGCCTGGGGATCAGCCATCGGGCAAACTCGTCAGGGGACATGGCGCCGACATGCATTCCCACATCGGCCAAGTGCTGCGCCATCTGCTTGTCCCAGCCGAAACTGGATTGGCCATCATTCAACGCCCCCAGGCCCAACGTCAGGACGCCACTGGCCACCGTGCGGCGGGTGGTGGCGACCAAGTCCGCCGGGTTGCCGCCCTCGAAGAAGTCGGTGATCAGCACCAGAGCCGTGCGGGTAGGCTGGTCCACCAACTGCTCGCAGTAGCGGACGGCCTGGGCGATATCGGTACCTCCCCCCAACTGGGTGCTCAGCAAGATCTCCACCGGGTCTTCGGCATAGGCCGAGAGGTTAACCACGGCGGTATCGAACACCACCAGTTTCACGGCCACCGAAGGCAGGCCGGCCAGGATGCCGGCCATGACGGCAGCGTGGATCACACTGGCCGCCATGGAGCCGCTTTGATCAATGCATAGGATGACCGTCCACGGTAGCCGCCGCTTCACCCGCGAGGTAAAATAAAGCTCACGCAGTACCAGTGCCTGGCTGGTGGAGTCCCAATTCTTGAGGTTGGCCGCCAGCGTCCGCCGCCAATTGAAATTCTGTGCGATTTTCATGGGGCTGCGCTGGAAGCGATTGCGGCGGCCACCGGTGAGCACTTGGACCGTCTGTTGCAGCTTTTCGCGCAACTCATCCACAACGAAGCCGATGATGCGTCGCACCTCCCCCAGCAGAGCGTCGGGGATTGTGGATTTGAGGCTCAGCAGTGTTTGGGCGAGGGCAAAGCTGGGCTCAACCCGGCTCAGGGCCTCAGGATCGGTGAGGATCTCCGTCAGGCCGTATCGATCCAGGGCATGGCCCTCCAGCACCTCCACCGCAGAACTTGGGAACAAGTCCTTCACATGGCCAAGCCAATCAACAACGGTGGGCTGAGAGGCTTCTGATCCCCCTTGCCGTCCCTGATCGGGGTCCGGCTTGGCATCATCTTCCCCAAAAAGGCCCATGGCCCCCTGCCCCTCCCGCTCCCGATCATAGAGGTAGCTCAGGGCCTTATCCCGCTCACCATCCTCGCTATTGAGCTCACCCGTGCAGGCCTGCGCAAACTGCCCCAGGATCAGCCGCCAGCGCCGTCGCCGCTCC
>CAZCBM010000433.1:0-2302 GCA_964496805.1 uncultured Rhodospirillales bacterium
GTACCAACCCGCGCCCGGTGCCAGCCGCCGGCGCCTGCACCCATCCCAACGCCCAGGCCAGGATGGCAAGCCCAAGGCCGGCCGCAAAACCCCCCACATGGGCCAAGTAGTTCACCGCATCTCCTTGGCCGCTGAGCATCGCGCTGGTCCCCGCCCCCTGGATCAGCAGCCATAGGGCAACCGGGGCATAAACCGGCATGTACCAATAAAACAGGTGCCGCCATCGCACCTTGTCCAGGATGCGGAAATAGATCAGGGCCAGCCCCAGCAGGATCGGGTTCAGGGTGAGCGGAAACACCAGGACCGGCACCGGTCGGGTGCGGTTGGTCACCAGCGCCATGCCCATCAGACCCGCAATGGCGCCCGAGGCCCCGACGGTGCCCACAGGCGAACCGGGCTGGAACACGGCGAAGGCCAGGTTTCCAGCCAAGCCGCTGAGCCCATAACCCACCAGCAACAGGCCGGTGCCAAGCCGCTCCTCCGCGGCCTGGGTCAGCATCAACAGACCGATGATGTTACCGCCCAGATGCATAATGTCGGCATGGGTGGCGATGCTGGCAAACAACGCCACGGTGTTTTCCAGATTGAGCGGGTCCGCCCAGAACACTTGGGGCCGGAAGACCAACCAATCCGCCGCAGGCCCCAACAAGGACCAGCCCTCATAGGTGGCGGTCAGCACAAAGACCGCCGAATTCAGCAGGATCAGCAGGACCAAACTGGCCATCGGACGCCTCGGTCGGCAGGGTATGGGCGCCTGAAGGGGGCGCCGCAAACGGCCCGGGACTGCCATTGCCAACCGCCCCGTGGGCCTCGCTGAACGCTATCAACTGGCGGCGACGCTTACCAGGGGGGCGGGCCGATGCGTGAGCCCTTGCCCTGAAAACGCCCTGACACCGGCACGGCCCAAGGGTGCAGCGCCCCTTTGCAAGCCCTTTACACTGGCCTATGTCTGTGCGGGTGCGGGAGCGTGCTGTGTTGGCGGCAGCCCCGTGCCGAGGATTTCAGACGCAAGCCCTCCCTTGCACGGCATCTCAAGAGAACAGGCGATCCCCATGAGTGAGTCCATGACCCTGGACAAGGGCGGCCCCAGTGAACAGGACGTGGCCCGGATTGAAGCCCAGGTGATGGAGACGGGTGAGGCGTTGCGTGCCGCCCGTGCCGCGATCCAGACCCGGATTTTTGGACAGGAGTTGGTGATTGAGGAGAGCCTCGTCACCCTGATTGCCGGTGGTCACCTGCTGCTGATCGGTGTCCCCGGCCTGGCCAAAACATTGCTGGTTGATACGCTGGGCATCGTGCTGGGCATGGATACCCGCCGGGTGCAGTGTACGCCGGACCTGATGCCAGCCGACATTTTGGGGTCTGAGGTGCTGGAGGAGGCGGGCGACGGCTCCCGCTCCTTCCGCTTCATTCAGGGGCCGGTGTTCAGCCAATTGCTGATGGCCGACGAGATCAACCGCGCCAGCCCGCGGACCCAGTCCGCGCTGTTGCAGGCCATGCAGGAACGCCAAGTCAGCGTCGGCGGCCATACCTATGATCTGCCCCGGCCGTTCCATGTGCTGGCCACCCAGAACCCGATTGAGCAGGAAGGCACCTATCCGTTGCCGGAAGCCCAGTTGGACCGCTTTCTGCTGCAAGTGGATGTGGGCTATCCCACCCGCGAGGCGGAGAAGCAGGTGATCATGGAGACCACTGGCACCGCCGACGCCCTGCCCTCCGCCGTGATTACGCCGGAACAATTGCAGCAGGCTCAGCGTTTGGCCCGCTCCTTGCCCGTGGGGGACGCGGTTCTGGAGGCGGTGTTGGACATCGTCCGGTCCGCCCGTCCGGAAGACAGCAGCCGCACGGAGATCACCCAACATCTGGCTTGGGGGCCGGGCCCCCGCGCCGGGCAAGCGCTGGTCCTCTCGGCCAAGGCCCGCGCCTTGATCGACGGGCGCTTGGCCCCCAGCATGGATGACGTGGTTGCCCTGGCCCATCCGGTTCTCAAGCACCGCATGAGCCTCAATTTCGCCGCCCGGGCCGATGGAATCACCATCGACGATCTGATCGACCAGTTGATCGCGCCGCACCGCTGATCGGCCTGCCCCCTCCTTCCCCCGTTGTCTGCCCCCCCTCGCCCGGTCTGGAGCGCCCCCCCTTGAGCGACGCCGCCGCCCCGGAAAACCAAGCCAGCCGCTCCACGCTCAATCTGTTGGGCGAGGCCAGCACCCTGTCCCGGCGACTGCCAGCCCTGCTGATCGAAGCCGAGCGGGTGGCCGCCACCGTGGCCCAAGGGGTCCACGGCCGCCGGCGCGTGGGC
>CAZCBM010000434.1:0-2300 GCA_964496805.1 uncultured Rhodospirillales bacterium
GGCAGAAGGCTGCGCCGGCAAAGCCCTGGGCGCGCATCTACTTGCTTTGCCAAAGGGGACCGTCAGCAACGGGGCATCCCCTGCGGGAGGGCCAGGGCCGGCGGCGGCTCCCAGGGGGGAGTGACGCCGCCAGCCGGGTGGCTTTGGTGCGTGTTTGCCGTCAGCCGTACTGCCTCAGGCAACCCAGGGCTGTTCGGCCGCTCAGTAGTCGATAAAGTCGCAAAGATAGCCGCTGTGCGCCCAGCCGCTGACATGCAAGTCGCGATAGGGGATCGCGCGCCCGTTGCGGCTATGGGTGCGATGGGCCGTTACCACCCGGACCCACTGGCCCTGCACATCGCGGGTATCGATGGTCACGATCGCCAAGCGCTCCAACTTGCGCAGGATGCGATGGCGGGTGCCAGGACCCGCCCGGACGGACAGAAACCCGTCAGGCCCGTTGACGTTGCAGACCATGGCGTAGCTTTCCCCACGGGGATTCAGGTGCCAACTCTGTCGTGCAAGTCCCGTCAGTTCGATACGGCCATAATTGGCGTATTCAGCGCGGGCGACATCGCCCAGACCCAGCAGCAGTGCCAGGGCAATCAGCATCCGTGTCATGGTCCGGTGGCTCCTCAACAACCGGTGGAGGGATCGTCGGCACAATAGAGGTCGTACAACGTCTCCAGGACCTTTCGCGCCTTTTGGTCGCGCACGGAATAGATCACTTGCTGCCCCTGACGCCGGGAGGCAACGATTTGATCATTCCTCAGACGGGCCAAGTGCTGGCTGATGACGGGCTGGGAGAGGCCCACCAGTTCCTCAAGCCGACCCACATGACACTCCCCCTGGGAGAGATGGCAGAGGATCAGCAGGCGCGACGGGTTGGAGAGCACTTTCAGCAGGGCCGCCGCGCTTTGCGCGTGGGTGGCCATTTCTGCAATGGCAGCGTCCGGAAACCCCCGCTCGGACTGCAGGGGGGCCTCATCAGGGCGGCAGGGGGCACTGTTCAGGTCAAGGGAGGAGGGCATACGCATGATGACTGTGAGGGGCGACGGGCCATAACCTGTGCAACAGACTGCAAGGACAGGCAGAAGGTTGCCTGCGCTCGGATCAGGCGCAAACCGCTCCGTCGCAACAAATCTTGAAGTATATTAGGACATGGAATGGGAAATTGTCCAGCCAACAGATGGGAAATATACATTTCCCTGTGTAAAATGATTTGTGCCGCAGGGCTGCCATGACCTCTTCGCCGCCTCTAACCGATAGCGCCGCCATTGACGCCTTTCTTGAGGGCATGGCGGCAGAGCTCAACGCCTCGCCCCACACCTTGGCCGCTTACGGCCGCGATCTCGCTGATGCAGCAACCCATACGGTGCGGCCTTTGGTAGCATGCGCGGAGGGGGATCTTCAGACCTACGTTCAGGGCCTCTCGCGGCGAGGGTTCGCCGCCACCACCATTGCCCGGCGCCATTCCGCCTTGTCGGGCTTCTATCGGTTCCTGCTCAGTGAGGGGCTGCGGGAGACCAACCCCATGGCCGCCCTGGACCGGCCCCGGCGGGCCAAGGCGCTGCCGGGGGTGTTGAGCGAGGACGAAGTGGCCCGGGTGCTGGCAGCGGCTCAAGAGGGGCAGGGGGCCCGGGATGAGGCGGATGCCGCGCGGACCTGGGCCCTTGTCAGCCTGCTCTACGCCAGTGGGCTGCGGGTCAGCGAACTGGTCAGCTTGCCCCTGGGGGCGATCGACGCCACCGAGGCGCTGGTTCGCGTGCGCGGCAAGGGCGACAAGGAGCGATTGGTGCCGCTGTCGGCGGAGGCGGTCAGCGCTGTGCGCGCCTGGATGCCCCATCGTCTGACCCCGTTCCAAACCGCCAAGGGCGGGCTCACCGCCCGTGGCACCCAGGTTCAGCGCTGGCTATTCCCCGCAGCCACCGGCGCGCTGGGCCATGTCAGCCGCCAGGTGTTTGCCCGGATCCTGAAATCACTGGCCCTTGCCACCGGGCTGGACCCGGTGCGGGTGCATCCCCATGCCTTGCGGCACGCCTTCGCCACGCACCTGCTGGAGGGGGGGGCTGACCTGCGGGCCGTCCAGGCGATGCTGGGCCATGCCCAGATCACCACCACAGAAATCTACACCCACGTTCAGCAGGGACGCTTGCAGCAGTATGTCGGCCTGCACCATCCGCTTGCCCGCCAGCAGGGGCGACCTGACAGCCCAAAGGGCGGCGGTGACGATGGGAAGGGTTGACGCCGTCGCCAGACATCCCCACAGAACAGCAACCCGACACCCGATGTCAGCGCGCCCTGGCCGCCCCTGCGGCCCC
>CAZCBM010000435.1:0-1510 GCA_964496805.1 uncultured Rhodospirillales bacterium
TGAGCCAAGCTTGCGCCCGGCGGCCGCCCTACACCGCCAGGCGATGCAGGCTGAGCCCGGCCGTTCGCTCGAAGCGGTACTGAAGCAAGGCACCGGGGGCCTCATCTTCCACCCAGATGGTTTCCAACCCCCGGGCGAAGATCTGCTGCAATTGCTCCGGCGTGGCAATGGGCAGGAAGGTGCGCAGCACCCGCGGGTCCCAGAAGCGGAACAGCACCGGCTCATTGGTCTCCGGCAGCAGGGCCTCGCACAGGGGGCGCAGATGGTCCTTCAGCACCCCAATGCTGGCCCGCGCACTGACAATGATGCCCCAGTTTTGGCCCAGCCCCTGCTGCTGCCAGGTGGATTTGAGCGCCGGCAGCGCCTCCAGGTCCACCAAATGGGGGGCGACACCCCTGATTTCCGGCGGAACCGGGTCCGGATAGAGGCAGGTGGCCTGCGGGCGCCGCAGGGCCAGCACCGGTTCGGTCAGCGACGACGCCACAGCCAGATCGAGGATACCATAGGTGGCCATGGGGAGCCGTTGTCAGTCGGAGGTGGATTTGGGGACGAAGGGCGCGCCGGTGCCGCCGGCATCGCTCATGCCCTGGGCCTGGGGTTTGGGCTTGGTCCCGGCAACGGGGCTGCCCCCGCCGGCACCGCCGCCGCCTCCTCCTCCGCCGCCGCCTCCGCCTCCGCCGCCCATGCCAATCAGCACGGTGGGGGCTCCCAGAACAATGCTGCCCCCATGGGCTGTCATATCCCCCATGCGGGCGGCGGGCTTGCCGCCAATCAGCGTGGGGAAGGAGCCCATGGCGATCACATCCGGCGGCCCCACGCACACGCACATGTCACCAATCCGGGCGGAGGGCATCATCGCAATCAAGACGTTGGGTTGACCCAGAGCAATGGGACCGCCCACATGGGGAACGATCCCGGTGACCATGGGGCAAACATGCATGTCACCCATGCGGGCGGCGGGCTGGCTCATGGTAGGGGCCTCCGTGGTGGGGACATGGGGGAGCAGGGGGACGATCCGGACCCCTTCTCTCTACCCTTCCTCCCGTGGCAAAACCATGGTCCCCATGGGCACCCATCAAGGCAAGGGACGGGAAATGTTGCGATTGACGCCGGAGCAGGTGGCGGCGCTGACAGCGGATTACCGCCGGCGCTTCTACTCAAAAGTCTGGCACTTCCTGCAACAGAAGAACCCGGACTACCTGGATCGGACCCCTCCGGATCAGTTGGGGCCGCAATGGGATCACTGGCTGGCTTGGGGCGAGGGCCATCATGTCCGGGCAGAACGGGACAAGATGCGGCTGATCTATATCGCCAGCCTGTGGCCAGGGGTCATGCTGGAGGATGATCGGGTGGAGCAGGTGATGGGGGATCACCAGCGATCGGTGCGAGACCGGCTGGACACGCTTCGCCAGGGGGTGCGCACCTTGACCGCGCAGGCCGCCGCTGCTCCCCGGCCTTGAGGCTCTGTCAGAGCTTTTTCGGATCAGTCTGGCCCAGCCCGCCCCGCCCC
>CAZCBM010000435.1:1520-2266 GCA_964496805.1 uncultured Rhodospirillales bacterium
ACGTACATCTGCTGCGCAAAGGGCTCTAGTTGGGCACTGCCTGGGGGGGCGAGGCCACCTGGACATCCGGAGAGCCGGGACCACGCTCCGCCAGCACCGGCGCCTGCATGGTCTCAGCAGCCAGCCGGAGCGGTGAGGCGACAGAACCCCCCAAACGGCCAACAGCAATGAAGGCCACCACGGCCACAAGGCCCAGCAGCAGGCCCACTTCAATGGCGCTGGCCCCGCGGGTGTGCCCGCGTGCCCGGCACCGACCGCGCCCAGCATGTCGAAAATCTTGGCAGGTCATGTTTCATTTGCCCAATCTGCCGTGCCCATGATGGTGCGTGTAACAAGGGGCTGCACCAGAGGACTCTGCCCTGATGCCGCCAAAACGCCGTCCCGTGGCCCCAGACCCCATCCAGGGGTTGTATTCAACTGTCCGATCCGGCGATCCAACCTGGCGATTCAACCCGGCCGGATGTGCCACGCCCACGCGCCGGCTGGATCCCGGATAAGGTGAATTCTGGACAAGTCGCATTCCAGTAAAGTTGGATCCCGGCCCAAAGGGTATCCAACGCTTCGAACATGGCCAAAAAACGGTGCTCCGTTAACGCAACGTGAAAGTCTCACAGCCAGCCCGTTCATGCAAGTGAACCAGAAAGGGCAGCAGGGAGCGAGTCAGGCGCATCGCAACAGGCGTTAAGCGATTTCGTCGGCGCCTCCCCTGCTTTATGACTGCAGCCTGTCGATATCGGTCGTGTCCC
>CAZCBM010000436.1:0-2266 GCA_964496805.1 uncultured Rhodospirillales bacterium
CCCCAGCGTTCCCGGCGGCGCTCGCGCAGGGCCTCGCGGTCGCTGCGGTCCAATTGACCATCGCCATTCTGGTCCATCCGCTGGATCAGGCGACGGGTGGGCCGCTCATACTCCTCCGCGGTCACCTGGCCATCGCCATCGGCATCCAGATGCTGGAACCGATCCACCATCCGCTCCCGGACGAAGTCCAGCCACAGTTGCTCATATTCGTCGATGGACAGGCTATCATTGCCGTCGGTGTTGAATTGGTCGAACTTCTCCTGACGCAGGGTATCGATCTCCGCCTGGGTCAGGGCGCCGTCCTGATTGGTGTCGAAGCGCTCCATCATCCGCGCACCGCGACCGCCACCGCGGCTGTGGCGGCCAAAGGCCTGCTCGCCCCACGCGTTGGTGACCCCTGGACGGGCGGCTTGGTTGGCTTGATCCATGGCAGGGGCCTGCGCCCGAACGGCGCCGACGGCGAGGCCGCCCGCGACCACGGCCATGCCCAGGCCGGACAGGATTTTCATACTGGTCTTCATGGCTCTTGTTCCTCCGCAAGGGATGGAAGGGAAGGTCAGGGGCATCACCCAAGGTGAGCGACCCCAGGGATGGGACGGGCTTCGCCGCCCTCACCCTTCCGAGATTGGCCCCAAGCTGTCGCTGAACGATGCCAACACCAGGGCCGGGATGTATCAATCTGTGGCAGGACGGGCCGGTCGACCGGGTGTGATACACCTTCCTGAGCGACAGCCGGGGCCGGACAGGCGCAGAGTGAGGGCCATGAGCCAGACAGAGACCACCGACCATATCCTCGTCGTCGACGATCAGCGGGACATCCGCGAGCCGTTGGCCCGCTATCTTGACCGCCATGGCCTGCGCACCAGCCAGGCGGGCGATGCCGCCACCGCACGCCGGTTGCTGCGCGATGCCGCCGTGGACCTCGTGGTGCTGGATATCATGATGCCGGGAGAGGACGGGCTGAGCCTATGCCGGCACCTGCGCACCACCACTGATGTTCCCGTGATCCTGCTGACCGCCCTGGGGGAGGAGACCGACCGGGTGGTGGGCCTGGAGGTCGGGGCAGATGACTATGTGACCAAGCCCTTCAACCCCCGGGAATTGCTGGCCCGCATCCGCACCGTAATGCGGCGGACCCGCGCCCAGCCGCCGCTGCGCGAGGCCGACCTTGGCCCCCAGTCCCTGGCGGCAGGCCGACAGCTTCCCGTTGGGCACCAGGTTCTGGACACCGGCCGGCGCGAGTTGATCGACAGCCAGGGGGTCGCGACGCCGCTGTCCACCGCAGAGTTTCGCCTGCTCACCGTGTTCCTCAATCGCCCGGGGCAGGTGCTGAGCCGGGATCAACTACTGGACCTGACGGCAGGCCGGGAGGCCGTGCCCTTTGACCGATCCATCGACAACCAAGTCAGCCGCTTGCGGCGCAAAGTGGAGGCCGATCCCAAGGCGCCAACACTGATCAAGACCATTTGGGGCGGCGGCTATCAGTATCTGCCCGCCGATCCTCTGGCGACCCCATGAGGGTGCCGGGCCTGGACAGCCTCGCCGGGCGGGTGACCCTACTGGCCTTGGGGGCCTTGCTGCTGAGCCAGGCCGTGCTGGTGATCGTCACCGCCCGGGACCGGGAACAACTGACCCAGCTCCTGGCCGGCCGCGAGCCCCTGGTCCGCGTGGCGGAGGTGATGGGGCTCCTGCTGCAAACCCCGGAGCCGGACCGACCGGCCCTTGTCCAGCGTCTGTCCCGTCGGCGCCTGCGCCTGCATCTGCGCCCAGCCTCCGCCCTGCCCCAGGGCATCGGTCTGAGTGACCGGGAAGCCCGCCTGACGGAGTCGCTGGAGGACATCTTGGAAGACAGCGTGGGGGAGGCCCTGGGCGAGGACATTCCGCTGATGGTCACCCTCCGACCGCCTGCTCCCCTCCCCGGCCCGTCGATGGCCCCCCCTCGGCCGCCACAGGGGGGTGGTCCCCCCTGGACGGAGGTCACGGGACCAGAGGCGCGGCCTCCTACGGGGCCGCCGCCTGGCCGGTTTGGTCCCGGCCGCCCTCCACCGCCGCCCGGTCACCGGGGCCCGCCAGACCGGGAGGAGCCGGGGTCAGCGCTCTATGTCACCGCGATGATCGGCACCGGCATGCGCCTGCACGCCCGGGTGTCGGTGCGCGACCTTGATGACAGTTGGGTGTGGCGGCTGGCGGCAACCCTGGGGCTGGCCGCTGTGGCGCTGGCGGGGGTTCTGGGGCCGGTTCTGGGGCCGGTTCTGGTTCGGGCGTC
>CAZCBM010000437.1:0-2257 GCA_964496805.1 uncultured Rhodospirillales bacterium
CTGGCCACGGGGGCCGTGTTCGGGCCAGGGCTTGGGCCGGGGCTTGGGCCAGGGGCGGAACGCAAGGGACCCAGGCCGCCCAAGGCGGCCAGCACCGGCAATGCCAGCGCCAACCGCCAGAAGCCAGTGACGATGGCGCCCATGCCCTCCTCCTGCGCCAGACGCGCAAAAACCGGGCTGAACGCTATGGTCACAGCACCCATGAACAGGGCCAACAGGGGTAGCGATGGGGCCAATCGGCCTATATGGGTGCGCATGAGCCTCTGCTTCAGCACCTTCGGTTTCGGCGGACCCGCCAAACGCCGTCTTTGGTGCGACATCCCTCTCCTCCTCCTGGCCACTTTGGCCGTCCTCCCATCGCGATGATCGTGCCGTGGATGGCCGGGAGGGGGAGAGGGATGGGCCATCCTGATCGCAAAACGCTTTAGCGCCAAACGGAGAGCACTTCCAGTGTCTGGCCCCCCTCCAAGGGGGCATCCTTGGCCCCTGTCTCTGACCCCTGCCCCTTGTCGCTGATCATGTCTTTCGCTTCCCTTCCGGCTGCGGGCGATCCGCCGCCCCTCACGATCCTCAACGCCGACAGCCCGCAGGTGCCGGTGCTGTGTTGTGACCATGCCAGCAATCGACTGCCGGCTGCCCTGGGGGCTTGGGACCTGTCCGAGGAGGACCGGCAGCGGCATATCGCCTGGGACCCCGGTGCCGCCGCCCTGACGGAGGCGCTGTCGGCGGCGCTGGATTTGGTGGCCGTGTTCAGCGGCTATTCACGGCTGGTGGTGGACCCCAATCGCTACCCCGATGATCCCTCAGCCTTTCCGGCCACCAGCGATGGCACGGTGGTGCCGGGCAACGCCACGCTGTCCGCCGCGGAAAAGATGGCACGGTGGGACAGCATGGCCGAGCCCTATCACGAGGCGTTGGCCGCGATCCTGGCGGATCGGGACACCACGGAGCACCTGGCCCCGCTGATTGCGATCCACACCTTTAACCCCACGCTGGCGGGGGAGGTTCGGCGGACAGAAATCGGCATCATCCACCCGGTGCCTGCCCCACCGGGCTGGCCGCTGGGGGCTGAGGTCCTGCGGTGGCTACAGACCATGCCGGGGGAGTTGTGGATTGGCGATAATGACCCCTATCCCATGGACGGCCCCAAGGGCCTAACGCTCTATCGCCATGGGGTGGACCAAGGGCGTCCCTGCGTTGGCATCGAGGTTCGCAATGACTTGGTGGCCACCCCTGAGGGGCTGAGCGCGATGACCCAGGTGCTGGGGCGCTGTTTTGGCAGCATCCTGGGCGTGGCACAGGATTTGTAATTATATTTCGCCATTATCCTGTTCGGAAAGGGATTGATCGCCGTGCGTCCCTGCGGCACACTCCGGTTATTGTTCGTATGTCCTGATCCTGTGTGGGGCGACGGTCAATGCGCCCGACGGGCCAGGGTCGGGCGTGGGGCGAGGTGTCCCCTCTCCGCCTCCGCCCCTTTTCTCTGGCACTTTAGAAGCGGACGGATATCGGTTTGTCCGCGAGCGCCGGATCCACCCCGTCGATCCCGCGCCCCCAGGATGGAGTTTTGCCGCCATGAAGAAGGTTCTTGCCGCCGCCCTGATCGCTCTTTTCGCCAGCGCCACGGCCGCCTGGGCGTGCCCTATGGGCTCCAAGAGCATCGTCATGAGCCCGGTGCCCGCTGAAGAAACACAAAGCGCGTCCACGGACGGCTATTCCGGCAGCTGATCACGGGCGACCTGCTTGATATCAGGCGATAGGAAGGGGTGGGCCCAGCCGGGTTCCGCCCCTTTTTCGTCTTAGGGGGCTTTCCTGACAGCCTGCTGCCGCCCCCCGACCCTTGCCCAGCACGGCAACACTCGCCTTGCTCAAGGCCCGATGCCGGTGGCCTATGAAGCGGCTGCCCTGGTGTTAACGGCGCGTTAAGACCTTTCGGATAGCTTAACGATGTCTTGCGAACTCCTTGATGCCGGTATCTCCGGGCCGCATTCTGGATAACGCTAAGGATCAAAGGCGTCGCCTGAGGGTCTCCATGGTCAAGCATACGCCCAGCGCTCAATTCGCGGTGGAACCGCAGCGCCCTTCCTCCACAACGGATGCGGCTGCCCCGATCGCCGTGGCCAGTGGTGCGCCGTCATCGCGCGCCCCCTGCTCCCCAACCAAACGGCCCACTGCCAAGTCGCAGGCCAAGCCCGCCTTGTCCGGGCGCAGCGCGCAACGGCGCGAGCGGCTGACGCTCCTGCTTCAACAAAGCGAC
>CAZCBM010000438.1:0-2249 GCA_964496805.1 uncultured Rhodospirillales bacterium
AGCATAGGACCCCGAAGTGGCAACGCCACGGAGGGGATCATCCGAGCGACCACCAAGAAACGACAGCAGCGGCGCCGATTCCAAATCGGTGTCCCCTGCTGTAGGGCTTGAGATATGCCCCAGCCCTGACGGATGTCAGGATCTCGCGCGCGGTCCCAGATGGTCCGCGGGTAGGTGATCCACGGGCAGGTGATCCACGGGGTAAGGTTCTGCGTTTAAGCTGAGACAGGCTGTCGCACCTTAAGATCCCCCTCACCACCGCCTGTCGGGAACACCGCCATGACCTTCACGTCCCGCCTGATCGCCGTGCTGGGCACACCGCTGGCCATGCTCAGCATCGCTCTTGCCTCCCCCAGCCTCGCCGACGAGGGCACCATCCCTGGTCCCATGCCGCCCCTGGAGGTCAAGGATCTGAACGGCCAATCCCATACCCTGCCCCGGGATTTGCCGGGCGAGCGCACCCTGATTCTGTTCGCTTATGAACGCGGGCAACAGGCGGATGTGGACACCTGGATCGAGGGCATGGGCCTGCGCGGCGGCCTCATCCACTGGCTGGAAATGCCCACGGTTCCCGATGGCGGTCCGCTGTTTCAAGTCTGGCTGGACAATGCCATGCGCACCGGCATCCAAGGGGAGGCCAAGCGGGCACGGGTCATGACGCTCTATACCGATCCGCCAGCCCTGCGCCGCACCTTGGGCTTTGAAGGCCAAGAGATCCATGCCGCCGTCTTGACCCGCGATGGTGCCGTTGTGACCGTCGAGACGGGCCCCTACACCGCTGAGGGGGCGGCGCGGCTGCGGACCGCCCTGCAAGCGCCCGACCAGCCCTGAGCCCCCCGCAAACCGGCGACGTCCAAAGCGCGTTGCGCCGGTGGCCAATTCCCGACAGGGGACCCCTGCGTCAGACAGGGGCATCAGACAGCGGCGATCAGCGGGGCCACCACACGGTCCAGGTCCACCCCCTTGCCGGTGAAGTTCACCCCCAGGCGCAGGATCACCAAGCCAGCAGAGGGCACCACAACCAGCCCTTGCCCTTGATAGCCGCTGCCGAACAGATGCACCGGCAGGTCCATGAGCGTGCTGTAGCGTGGATCACCGTTGACGGGTCCGCGCCACGCATGGCGACCATAGGGCCACGCCGGATCGGACCGGTCCGGCGCCCACATCCGCCGAACCCAGGCGGCGGGAACGATCTGGCGGCTGCCCAACGCCCCCTCTTGCAGGATCATTTGCCCCAACAGCAACCAGTCCCGCGCCGTGGCCCAACCATAGCTGCTGCCCACCGGCAGGCCCATGCGGTCCGGCTCGATCAACAGGCTGCCGGCGCCGCTGGGTGCAATCAGCGCGTCCTGGATCAGCTCATCCAAGCTGGTTCCTGCAGCGTGCGCAGCCCGGTCCAAGTGGTGGCACAGCAGATTGGTGGTGCCACTGGTATAGGCGAAATGGCTTCCGGGCGCGTGGACCAGGGGGCGGCGCGCGGTGTAGCCGGCCGTGTCGCCATCCACAAACAGCATGCTCACCACATCAGACAGCGGCCAGCGGGTGGCCTCCGTAAACGCCAACCCCGTGGTCATGGTGAGCGCATGATCGACGGTGATGGACTGGCGGGGGTCTGCCGAGCGGCGGGCCAATCCGGCGCCAGACAAGCCCCTTTCGGACCAGCCCCCGTCAGACCAGCCCCCATCAGACCAGGAAGGGTGCCCCAGCGGCCCCTGAGGGTCCACCAGCCCCCGGTCTGCCAGAATGCCTGTCATCAGCGCCACCACGGTCTTGGTGATGGACCAGCCATGCAATCGGGTCTGCGCCGTGATCCCGGGGCCATAGGCCTCTGCCGCTAGCCGCCCCCGGTGGGCCACCAGCAGCGCATGGGTGTGGCGTTTGGGGTCGTCCGCCTCCGATGCCAAGAGCGCGTCCACTGCCGCCTGAAGGGCCCCCGTCGAGGGGCCGAAGTCCTGGGCCGGGCGCACCTGGGTCGGGCGCAGGGAAGCGCGCGGTGGCCGTGGGGTCAGGGCAGGCTTTTCCGCCCCCTGACCCAGCACACAGCCCCGGCCATCGATCATCCAGGCGGTGCGCGGCGCAAACGGTCCCAAGCGAGCGGTGACGCTGCGCGCCCGGGGATCAACGCGCAGCCGGATGAAACCCAACTTGGCCAGTTCAATGGCGCGAACATCGGCTTCCTGACGGCCGCCGACGAACAGATGGCTGGCCAGGGACTTGGCCGCAAAGCCCGCCCCCACGGCGGCGATATC
>CAZCBM010000439.1:0-2210 GCA_964496805.1 uncultured Rhodospirillales bacterium
GCCGCCTGGGCTAGCCCCAGGGTATAGGCCAGCGGCTGCACCGAGCCCCCCAGATCATCCTGCAACCCGGCCCGGTAGCGGGGGCTAGCCACGGCATCGCGCAGCGCCTCGCCCTCCAGCAAGCGCATATGGGCTGCCCAATGGGGCGGTGCCGTCTCCAACTCTTCCTGCAACCATCGCACCTGACGGGGCTTGATCGCTGCCGACAGGTATCCCGGTTGCAGGTCACAGGCGATGCCATGGCGCACGACACGGTCCCACACCCAGGCTCGGGCATCGTCGCTGACCTGGATCAGGCGCTGGGCGGCCTCCGGCCCCACCATCCGCCTTAGGCTTGATGGCGCCTGGTTATAGCCCCCTGCCAGTTGCCCCCCGTTGCGGCCGGAGGCACCCCATCCCACCCGCTTGGCCTCCAGCAGCAGAACGCTCACCCCCCGCTCCGCCAGCGTCAGGGCCGCCCCAAGACCGGTGAGGCCCCCGCCGACAATGCAAACCTGGACAGACCGATCCCCCCGCAGGGCCGGCCGCACCGGCGGCAAATCAACCGTCGCGGCATACCAGCTTCGCGGCCAGGGAGAAGGAACCTCAGTCAGGGCAGTGGGACGCAGCATGGAAGAATCCGGGGGCAGCGGGCATACGGTAGAGGTGCAGTGTGGCGCAGACCCGCAGACAGGACGACCACCCCGACGGGGACCTTGGCGTCACACACCACCATTGCTACATAGGCGATGCGCGGCGACAAGCGCCAGCGCACCGCAACCCAGGGGTCTGCATGACCGACGACGACCGTCAAACCTTTGAGGCGTTCATTGAGCGCCACCGCATCACCGAAGTGGAATGCTTGGTGCCGGACATGACCGGCATTCCCCGCGGCAAAATCCTTCCCGCCGGCAAGTTCCTGAAAGCCGTCGCCAACCATTCCCTCCGGATACCGGAGGCGGTGTTTACTCAGACCGCCACGGGCGCCAACCCTGACGAGCGGGACGTGGTCAACCCGGCGTACCCCGATGTGAGCCTGACGCCGGACCTCAGCACCCTGCGGATCGTCCCCTGGTATGACGAGCCCACAGCCCAGGTGATCTGCGACGCCCACCACCATGATGGCCGGCCCGTGGCCCACGCCACCCGCTATGTGCTGCAACGGGTGTTGGACCTGTATCGCCGCCGCGGCTGGCAGCCGGTGATCGCGCCGGAACTGGAATTCTATCTGGTGGACGTCAACGCCGACCCCGACATTCCCTTACAACCGCCCATCGGTCGCAGCGGCCGCCGCGAAGGTCGCCAATCCTTCGGTATTGACGCCGTCAACGAGTTCGATCCGATCTTTGAAGATGTCTACGACCATTGTGAAGCGCAGGAGATCGACATCGATACCCTGCAGCATGAGGAAGGGGCGGGGCAAATTGAGATCAACTTCAATCACGGCGAACCGCTGGCGCTGGCCGATCAGGTATTTCTGTTCAAGCGCACGGTGCGGCAAACCGCGCTGAGCCATAAGATCTACGCCACCTTCATGGCCAAGCCGATGCAGCATGAGCCCGGCTCTGCCATGCACATCCATCTGTCGTTGCTGGATGCAGACAAGGGCGGCAACCTGTTCGCTGATGCCCGAACGGGGGAGAACACCGCCCTATTTCGCCACTTCCTGGGGGGGATGCAGCATTACATCACCCGGTCCATGCCGATGCTGGCCCCCAATGTGAACAGCTTTCGACGGCTTGTTCCCTGGGCCGTGGCCCCCGTGAACACCCATTGGGGCTACGACAACCGCACCGTGGGGCTGCGCGTGCCGATCAGTGATGCCGAAAACCGGCGGGTGGAGAACCGTGTCGCCGGTGCCGATGCCAATCCCTATCTGGCCGTGGCCGCCAGCCTGTTGGCCGGCTATCTTGGCATGGCAGAGGCGCGGGAGCCCCTGGCCCCGGTGACTGGCAACGCCAACCACATGGATTACACCCTCCCGCGGCATCAGTTCGATGCGTTGGCGCGACTGAAGAGTTGTCAGCCCTTGGTGGACCATTTGGGCGAAGCGTTTGTGAAAGCCGTTGAATTGGTGCGCCTTGCGGAGTTTGAAGAGTATAATGAGGTGATCTCCAGTTGGGAGCGGGAGAACCTGCTGCTGAATGTCTGATTGGCCTGCCTTGCCCCTGGGGTGAGACTTCCCCGCCCCACCCCGAACCAGCGCTGCGCCGATGTCCGATCCCACCTCC
>CAZCBM010000440.1:0-2198 GCA_964496805.1 uncultured Rhodospirillales bacterium
CTCAACCGCGTCTCCGATGATCGTTCTGCGCCCCGGTCTGCGGTGCATTGGTGGCCTCGGTCCGCGGGGGGCGGGCGGGCTGCGCCGCCCGGTTACAGCGCGTTGCGCAGGGATAGAGTGAGCCCAATCCCTCGCCCCCCGGCCAGCCGTGGCTACGATACGGCTGCGGGCATCCGGGTGGGGGCGAAGGGCGGCTCAGGCTTTAGCGCCGGGTGTTCGCGGCTCAGCCCTTGGCGGGCAGCGCGCCGATGGCATAGGCGTGCTGCACCCGCTCGGCCTTGCCGGCGGCATCGATCAGGCCGATTTCCTCCAGGCGATCCAGCAGATATTCGTGGGCGTAGAGCGGTGCCTCTTTCTGCGGTGCGTCCAGGCCCGGCAGGGTCTGGAGCAGCACATCATCGTTGTAGTGATAGAAGAACGGGATGGAGTAGCGGGGTTGTTTACGGTGATCCCCGGGCGGGTTGGTCACCCGGTGGGTGGTGGAGGGCAACAGACCGCCCGTATGCTCCTGCAGCATGTCCCCCACATTGCAGACAATGGTCCCCGGCAGCGTGGTGATGGGCAGCCAATCGCCGTCATTGGTCAGCACTTCCAGGCCAGGCTCGTCAGACCCGATCAGCAGGGTGATGGTGTCGATATCCTCATGGGCCCCGGCCCGCACTGCCTCGGTCTCCAGATCCTCGATCGGGGGATAGTGCAGCGGGCGTAGGATGCTGTCGCCGCGGTCCAGCATCGACACGAAGTGATCCTCCGGGAGGCCGAAATAGAGCGCGATGCCGGCCATGACCTTCTGCGCCTCGGCCTCCAGCGCCTGATAGAGGGCCAGCATGGCGGGCTTGTAGCTGGCCGGGGTCTGCGGCCACAGATTGGGTTGCATCAAGGGGGGCAGCGGGGTGCCATCGGCGAATTCTCGGCCCACATGGGTGAATTCCTTCAGGTCCGGGACCGTGGCATCCTTCGCCTTCTCGGTATTGGGCGGGGTATAGCCCCGCTGGCCGCCCGCTGCCGGATCGTAGATCTGGCGCTTGGTGGCTTCATCCTGCGCGAAGAAGGCCTTGGCGGCGGCAAACGCGTTCTGCTTCACCTCCTCGCTGACCCCATGGTTGGTGAGGCCGATGAACCCCACCCGCCGGATGCCATCCCCCAATGCCTGGGCGAAGCGTGCCCTGTCGGTGTGATAGAGGCCCATGTCGACAACGGCGATGGGCAGGTCCTGGGGCGTGGTGGCAGGTTGGCTCATGATCAGGCTCCTCGTGGGCAGGCGGTCCGGCAGAGGCGCTGCACGGACAGGTCTCAGCGGGACGGAGCCTAAGGCCAGTTGCCCGGGGGCTCAATCGTCAAAAAGTTGACGCCCTGCCCAAGGGATGGGCGTGCACCTAGTGAGCCGGTCGCCAGGCGCTTGCCAACGGGGCCGGTCCTGTGGTTTCGGTTAGCGTGCGGTCGGCGGGGTTTGCGCCGGTGACGAGGTACAGGGGGGGATGCACGAAATGAGCGTCAGGCATCGCGGGGAGAGCAAGGGCCTCCGGGCGGCACGACAGGCCCGTCGTGGTGCCACAGCCATGAGCTATGCGTTGCTGTTGGGGTTGGTGGGCATCGGTGGGCTGGCCGCTGTAACGCGGGTGGGCTCCAGCGTTGATGACCTGTTTGCTACCACCGCCAGCACCCTGAGCGGCACGGCCGACACCGATGGCGGTTCCAGCAGCCAGGGGGACGAGGGCGGCGGCTGCGTGCCGGGCAGCCTTGCTTTTGCAACACCCACCAGCAGCGGCACCTTCGATGTGGATCAGCAGATGGATATCCGCTGTACCCAACTGAGCGTTCACGCCTGGGGGGCTGCCGGCGGTGGCGGCAACAGCGGGCCCGGAGGGGCGGGAGGCTTTGTCAGCGCCATCCTCGTGCTGGACCTTGCCGCCAGCTACACCGTCTATGTGGGCCGAGGCGGCGCGCGCCATGATGACAGTTCCAGCTTTGCCGGTGCAGGCGGGACCGCCTCCGCGGTGCAACTGGGCGGGACCGAGTTGGTTGTGGCTGGCGGCGGCGGTGGCGCTGGGACCAGCGGGGCCGGTGGCAATGGTGGCGGCAACGGCACCGGGACCGGCGTTCTGGTGGGCCAGACGGCGCCGGACGGGGGCGGCGGGGCGCCTTCGATGTTGAGCTTGTCCGGGTGGCCGTGCGAGCGGTTGGGGCCGTAGTCCATG
>CAZCBM010000441.1:0-2140 GCA_964496805.1 uncultured Rhodospirillales bacterium
CCCGTTTCGGTGAGATAGAGTCCACTCCAGCCCCGCGCCCCCACCCGGCCACCCACGCCAGTATCCTACCAATGGGTGGCCGGGTGGGGGCGCGGGGTGGTCAAGGTAGGTGGGACAAGCTCAAGGCCCCGGGCATCTCTGCCGGGGCCTTGCTTTATGGGGCAGGGGCGCGGGCGGCGCCTATCAAGCCGGGCCTACTCGGCTGCCTCAGCCGGGGCAGAGCCCGGCGCTGGCGCGCCGGGGCTGGCCTGTGCTTGGGATTGAGCCTGGGGATCAATCCACCCCGCCAAATCACGCTCAGCAATGGCTTGCAGCACATCGATGCCCAACGGGCCGTCGTTCAGGCAGGGGATGGTGGTGTAGTGGGTGCCCCCCGCCTCCTTGAATTCGTCCCCGCCCTCGATGGCGATTTCCTCCAGCGTCTCCACGCAATCCGACACAAAGCCGGGCATGATGACGGCCAGCTTCTTGACCCCGTGTCCGGGCAGTTCTTCCAAGGTTTCGTCGGTGTAGGGCTGCAACCATTCTTCCGGGCCAAAGCGGCTCTGGAAGGTGGTCATCAGCCGTTCCGGCTGGCCTTCCTCAGCGACCCAGCCCAGGCGCTCACGCAGCAGGCGCGTGGTCTTGTGGCAATGGCAGTGATAGGGGTCGCCGGACAGGAAATAGCGCTTGGGGATGCCATGATAGCTGGCAATCACCCGCTCCGGTTCCCAATCCAAGGTTGCCAGATGATCCTGCACCGACTGCGCCAGCGCGTCGATATAGGCCGGGTGATCATGATAGGGGGGCGCGGTACGAATGGCCGGTTGCCAGCGCAGTTCCTTGAGGGCGTCGAAGCACTTGTCATAGACGCTGGCGGTGGTCGCGGCGGCATATTGGGGGTAGAGCGCAAACAGATACAGCCGGTCACATCCCTGTTCCTTCAGGGCGCTCAGACGGCTCTTGATGGAAGGGTTCCCGTATCGCATCGCCCAATCGACAATGACGTGGGACTGACCGCTCATCCGCTCCCCCAGGCGCACCGCCTGATTGCGGGTAAACGTCCTGAGCGGGCTTTCATTGCGCTCATAATCCCACATTTTGGCGTAGGCGCGCTTGGTCTTCGCCGGGCGGGTGTTGAGGATGATCCCATACAGCAGGGTCTTCCACAGGATCGGATTGATATCGATCACCCGCCGATCCGACAGGAACTCCCGCAGATACCGGCGGATCGCCCACCACTCCAGCGCGTCTGGTGTCCCCAGGTTGATCAGCAGGACCCCCACCTTGCCATGGGGCACCGGCGGGTGATCGGCCGGCCAATGGGGTGGTCGGACAAAGGCGGCGTCGGTTTTGGGGCTGGACATCGGGCTGGCAACTCCGGCAATCGGCGGGCGGGCAGACTATGAGTGGATCGTCAAATAGGGTTCCCGCGACTGAGATCAAACCGGCGGGTCTCAGGATTATGGGCAGAATGGCAAGGGGGCGGGTTCATGACCATGCCATGGCAGACGGATCAGGACGGTGGACAGATCGGCCCCCCCATGGTGGCGATGCTGGCCTTGATGCTGGCGGCCGTGACCCGTCTGCCGGGTCTGGACACCGCCCCCCTATGGACCGACGAGCTGATCAGCTGGGTGCTGGCCACGCGGGAGACGGCGGCGGCCCTGGTGGCCGCAGCAGCCGATCAGCTTTGGCCGCCGGTGCATTATCTGATCCAGCGGGCCACCCTGCTGGCTTTTGATCCCGTGGACGGGGCCGCCTTTTGGCTGAGACTGCCCACAGCTGTGGGGGGGATCGCGGCGGTGGGGCTGATCTATTGGGGCGGGCGGCGCCTGGTGGGCGCCTGGCCTGCCGCGCTGGCAGCGATGCTGCTGGCCCTCAGCGCCGCCCAGATCGACAAATGCACCGAAATTGGTCAAGTTGGTTACCGTACCATCCAAATGATCGCCCGGACAGATTTCTTCAAACAACTGCTCGCGATCTTCAGCTTTGACACCGGCAGACCGTTCCGAAAAGATAAGGCGGTTTGTTTTGGCATTCAATTCGACGATTTTTAATGTGAGTGTTTTTTGCAGCCAATTCTTTAGTGCTCTGGTCCGTTCGGCTTCAAAATGAAACTGGGGAAAATTGATGAGTTGAGAGGCGGGGACAAATCCTT
>CAZCBM010000442.1:0-2129 GCA_964496805.1 uncultured Rhodospirillales bacterium
ACGCCCGTGGTGTGCACGACCACCGACGGTGCCGGCAACAGCCAGACGTGCGAGTTTGACGTGGCGGTCAGCGACGCCGAGACGCCCACCGTCAACTGCCCCGGCAGCACCACCATCCACACTGACCAGCACCAGCCCACAGCAACCAGGTGCCATCCGGGGCGATGGTGATACCCGGCTGCGGGGGCACCAGAACATGCAGCAGGCGTGCCAGCACGGCGGCGGCCTGTTCAGCGCGCTGAGCGAAGGCGGTAACCAACACGGCGTCTTTCGGATCGCGCTGGCTCAGCCTGACGCCGGGGGCACCCTCCGGCGGGCCCTGTCGGCCAGCCGGCAAGCGATCGGGTAAGCTGGCGGGATCAAGCAGTGGCATGCAGGCGCTCCCCTTCGGGGTCATAGAAATGCGGCGAGGTGATCCTCATCGCAACGTCGGTGCCACTGAGCAGGTCCACCGCCCGAACAACCTCGCCCAACCTCTCCGGTCCGTGCTTGACCATTGCCAACGCGATCCAACTGCCAAAGGTTGGCGAGTGGGCCACCGCCGTCAGCCAGCCCTGGTCATTGTCTGCGGTGCGCGCGGCGCCATCGGGCAGGACGTGGGAGCCAGCGATTGGGCGGTGGGCCGGGTCCAGCGGCTTCAGCCCCACCAACCGCGGACGGCCCGGGTCGGTCAGCGCCGGTCGCAGCGCCAGGGTGCGGCCGATAAAGTCCTTCTTCGCCCCCACCATCCGCCCCAACCCCAGGTCATGGGCAGTGGTCTGGCCATTGAGCTCGCCACCGGCAACGTGGCCCTTCTCGATGCGCATGACGCCAAGGGCTTCCGTCCCATAGGGTGTGATGCCGACGTCTGCGCCGGCCGCCATCAGCTGTTCGGCCAGCCAGCGGCCGTGGCGTGCCGGCACCGCCAGCTCATAGGCGCGCTCGCCACTGAAGCTGATGCGGAACAGCCGCGCACGGGGGCCGTCTTTTAGGCGCACCTGTACCGCCCCCATGAACAGCAATGCCGTATCGTCGATTGCGCCGGGATCCGCGGCCAGGCGCTGCAGCACCAGCAGCGACTTCGGTCCGGCGACCGCGATTTGCGCCCACTGGTCCGTGGTTGAGGCCAATTGCACATCCAGGTCTGGCCAGATCGCCTGTCGGCAGAACTCCAGGTGCGCCATCAACCCCACGGCATTGGCCGTGGTTGTGGTCATGACATAGTGCCCGTGGGCGAGGCAGGCGGTGGTGCCGTCGTCATAGACGAACCCATCCTCGCGCAGCATCAGACCGTAGCGCACACGCCCGGGCTTCAGGGTCGAGAAGCGCCCCGTATAGACGCGGTCCAGCAGGGTGCCGGCGTCCGGCCCGGTAAGCTCGATCTTGCCCAGGGTGGAGACGTCACAGAACCCGACGCCGCTGCGCACCGCCATCACCTCACGATCGACGCTCTCGATCCAGGTTCGCTCGCCGGGGCGGGGGAACCATTGCGCGCGCAGCCACGGGCCTGCCTCGACAAAAACAGCGCCCTGATCCCGCGCCCAGCTGTGGGTCGGGGGCAGGCGCACCGGGCGATAGTGGGCGCCGCGGTGGATGCCGCCATAGGTGGCGATGGCAACGGGCGTCACCGGTGGGCGGAACATCGTGGTGCCAGTGTCGGCGATCGGCTGCTCCATCGCCTCGGCCAGCAGCGCCAGCCCATTCACATTGCCGATACGCCCCTGGTCGGTGGCCATGCCCAGGGTCGTGTAGCGCTTAAGCAGTTCCACCCGGTCGAAGCCCTCCCGATGGGCCAACTGGATGTCGGCGGCGGTGACGTCGTGCTGCGGATCAACGAAGCTCTTATTGGCCTTCGTGCCCATGCGCCAACAGGGTACGGCGGCTGTCAGGCTGGGGGTGTTGGGGGGCCGTGGAGGCGCCGGCATCGCGCCGACGGACCGGCCCAGCCGCGTGGTGATCTCACCCGCACCGCGGATGGCCTCGTCAAACAGCCGCGCCAGATCGTGGGTACCAGCGACGGAGCCGGTGGCGTGTACCTCCGGCGGCAATCCCTCCGGCGCGAAGCTGACCAAGTCATCACGCCATGCCGGGCGCTGACCGTGGTGGGAGGCCAAATGCAATGCCGGGTCCCATCCGCCGCTAACGGCCAC
>CAZCBM010000443.1:0-2111 GCA_964496805.1 uncultured Rhodospirillales bacterium
GGTCCAGTCCCCGCTCCCCCCCGCGCCTGGTCGGACAGCGTGGCGGTGACGGAGGCGACACCCCCGGGGCCTGAACCGTGCACGTCGCCGCAGAGGACTGTGGGCAGCGTGAGAGCGCGCCCCATGGCTTGGGCGACGCTCGCTGTGTGGGATCCTGATTGCGCGAGGAACAGGACTTGGTGCGGGCTTTTGCTCGGGACCATCTGCCGGACGCGATCGGCAGGAGTGACGACGGCCTGGGTGGCGTGCGCGCGTCCATCGACGGGAATGACGAGGACGCAGCTGGAGTCACGGGCGGTCGGGTCACGGCAGAGGGAGATGTATACACTGTTTGCGACCAGACTGAGCGCGCAGACAGAGGGTGGGGCGTCCGGAAGCTGGGTCGACGTTTCGCAGATGGGGCTCGCCTGGAGAGACGGCGACGATCCTGCCGCTGCATTGCCGCCGGGGCTGGCTCGCCAGGACAGGACGTCCACGCGCGGGTGGGCCCCAGCCTCGGACGCGATGGCCGTGACCGTGACGGGAAAGGACGGCCAGGCCCCACCTTGGGGATAAAAACGACCCTCGGCCCCGACGGCCAGACGGCCAAGCTGGGCCTCACGTGGATAGGCCGTCAGCCGCAACGCCTCGGGCCGCATCACCGCCAACAGGCGCTCGCCCTTGCCCACCCAGCTCTCGGCCTGGAGATGGGGGTTGCGATCGGTGACCATGCCCGCATGGGGGGCGACAATCTCTAGGGCCGCCCGCCGGGCCTCTAGTCCGCGGATGCGTTCGATCTGAGTGCGACGTTCACTGCCAATGGCGCGGCTTTGGGCCAATAGGCGGCGATTAAAACCGCTGGCGGCCTGTTGCCGCTCGAGCTGGGTCAGCCGACTCCGGGCCATGGCCAGCTCATGTGCCAATTCCGGCCGCACCACCTTGGCCAGGCGTTGACCGGCCTGCACTAGATCGCCATTCTCGACCTCGATGGCCTGGATATACCCGGCCTCCAGGGCATACACCCGGGTGTAAGGCGCCTGACACAGCGCTGGGGCATGGAGACGCCCCCGCCAGGGGATGTTGACGAGCAGCAAAAGGCCCAGCACGAGCATCAGGCTACGTCGGGTCTGCCGATTCCAGCGCCAGGCGGCGCGAGTACCAAGCCAGGTCATGATCTCCCTCGCGATGGGCCGCAGGATGAAATAGCCGATCTCCAGGAGGAATAAGATAATCCCCACGGCCTTGATAAAAAAATGATAGACCAGCAAGGCAATGCCTAGGAACAGAAAAAAGCGGTATAGCCAAGTGCCAAAGGCATAGAGGATAAGGAGGGGCCGGGGCGGCTCGGGGGGTGGCAGACCCAGGCCAAATAGCCATTCGCGCAGGCGCCAGCGGGCCAAGGCAAAGGCCCGCGATTCCAGATTGGCCACCCCCAGGCTGTCGGCCAGCAGGTAATAACCATCGAAGCGCATGAAGGGGTTGAGATTGATCAATAGGGTCAAGACCCAGGTGGTCGTGGCCAACAGGAAACACAGGCTGCGCAAGATCCCGTCCGGTACCAGGGACCAGGCCAACAGGGCCAAGGCCGCGATGCCAAGTTCCACCCGAATCCCGGCCGCGTCGATGGCCCGTTGTGCCCGCCGCGAGGCCAATCCCCAGGCCGCGGTGGTGTCGGTATAGAGCACCGGCCAGAATACCAACAGGGCCAGGCCAATGGTGGGGACGCGGCAGCCGTGGTATTTGGCGACATAGGCATGGCCGAGTTCGTGGAGGATCTTCACCCCGCTCAAGGCCAGGGCATAGAAGAGCAGTCCTTCCAGGCTGAAAAAGCGCATGAAGGTGGCCAAGAAGTCCTCGGCCTGACGCATGGCCAAAAACAGCCCGAGCGCGGCACACCAGCCCAGCCCCCACTGCATCCAGCGCCGTCCCAGCCAGGCCACATAGGGCAGACTCCGGGTGAGAAAACGATCCGGTTTGAACAGCGGGATGCGGATGAATAGATAACTACGGGCAAAGCGTTGCCAAAAATCCGGCCGGCGCTTGACCTGTTTGGCATACCAATGTTGCTGGGGGACATCGGCGGTGACCAGATTATGCTGGCGCAGAAAGGCCCGGAATGCGCCGACCGCCTC
>CAZCBM010000444.1:0-2106 GCA_964496805.1 uncultured Rhodospirillales bacterium
GTCTGGGCGGAGTTCTTGGGACAGGAGGGTTTTCATCACCCCAGCAGCCTCGGCGAATTCTGGCGCTGCGACCAAGACAGTTGTGTTGCGCGTCTCGCCGCGCAGGCGCCAGACCGGTCTTTGCCTCTGGCGATCTCCCCGGGACCGACCCTGGCGCTCTCTGGCGATTTGGCAGCGTTGATCCAGGATTGTCGGCGGGCCGATCTGATCATCCCGGCGCTCTGGTTGCGGACAAGTGTGTCCGCCGTGGTGGCGGCTGATCCGACCTGCGCCGGGAAGCTGTTGCAGCCTTCAGTCGGGGCCTTGGTGGTCACGGGCAGCGCCCTGGGCTCCGGGCCTCGGCCGTGGAGCGTGGACGCCACCTTGCGCCATTGCCGCCCCTGGACGGTCCATCTGTGCGCAGGGCAAACCAGAACGAGTTTGGTTCCTCCGCGCTGAAGGCCGCTCTTGAAGACCGTCTGTCCCGAATGGCCCTGCTGTAGCGCACTGGGGGTCGCTCCGATGGTCTCCCCCGACGGGTTGCCACGTCGGAGTCCAGGGCGATAGAGCGCGTTTCGGTTAGGTAGAGTCCACGCCAACCCCGCGCCCTCACCCGGCCTCACGCCAATCGAACACATCATGAAGTGCTGGACCGACGAACCGGAACGCTTCAACGTCAATCCAAACCATCACATGCCGGGACTGAACACCTAAAGATAGCGCCGCCAGATGCCTGCCAGCCGCCCCTGGATGGCCACCTCGGAGGGGTCGAGCCAGCGCGTCTCATAGGCTTCGTTGGCCGCTTCCAGGCCCACCAGGTTGCCCCGCCGCTTCAGCGTTTTCAGTGTCACTTCCTCGCCCTTCACCAAGGCCACGATGATGTCGCCCGGTCGGGCCGTTTGCTCCTTGCGGATCAGGGCAATGTCACCGTCCAGGATGGCAAGGTCGATCATGCTGTCCCCCTGCACCTCCAAGGCGTAGTGCTCCCCCGGTCCCAGCAAGGCGGCCGGGACGTCCAGCGTTTCGGTTTCCTGGCGGATGGCTTCAATCGGCAGGCCAGCGGCGATGCGGCCGTAGAGCGGCAGGCTGATCACAGAGGGATCGTCATCATCGTTGGCGGCGCTTACCTCCTGCCGGCTGACACCGGACAGGCTGTTGTCCGCTAGCCCGCCATAAGCAGTCCGCGCTGTGACCTGGGCGGCGGCCAATCGGGCAGCATCCTCGTGCGTGTCCGGCAGGCGGATCACCTCCAGCGCCCGCGCCCGGTTGGGTAGGCGCCGGATGAAGCCCCGCTCGGCCAGCGCCCCGATCAATCGATGAATGCCGGACTTGGACTTCAGGTCCAGGTGTATCCGCATTTCCTCAAAGGAGGGGGGCACGCCTTCGCGCTGCATAAATTCGTGGATATAGACCAGCAGGTCGCGCTGTTTGGTGGTCAGCATGGGACAAAGCTCCGCAGCACAAGGAACGTGAAGGGAACTTATGGAAGGATTAAGGGGCTGAAGCAATCCCTATCTGTTCTTTTTTGGCCCCATGCCACCGCGATCCAGGTGTCAGGCGACCAGGGTGCGCAAGGCTGTTGTCACATCCGCCTGGCGCATCAGGCTTTCACCAACCAGGAACGTTCGGGCGCCAGCGGCCTCCATGCGCGCCAAATCGGCTGGAACCTTCAGGCCGGATTCGGCCACCAGGTGCCTGTCCGGGCCGACCTGCGCGGCCAGCGCCTCCGTGGTGGCCAGGTCCACGGTGAGGGTATGGAGATTGCGGTTGTTGATTCCCACCAAAGGAGAACGCAACCGCAGCGCACGCTCCAGTTCTTGGGCGTCATGCACCTCCAGCAGCACGTCCATGCCCAGGCTGAGCGCCAGATCCTCCATCTCCGCTGCCGCTTCATTCTCCAGGGCGGCAAGGATCAACAGCACGCAGTCGGCCCCCAGCGTCCGGCTTTCCACGATCTGATAGGGATCCACCATGAAGTCTTTGCGCAGCACGGGCAGGGGGCAGGCGGCGCGGGCATCCTTTAGGTGGACATCCCGGCCCTGGAAACTCACGGGCTCGGTCAGGATGGACAAGCAGGCTGCCCCACCGGCGGCATAGGCGCGGGCCAGCGCCGCAGGATCGAATGGC
>CAZCBM010000445.1:0-2105 GCA_964496805.1 uncultured Rhodospirillales bacterium
ATGCTTGTCTCACCTGCCTTTCCCCCCCCACGCCCCCGCCCGTCCATCCACGGCAGTCTTTTACCTGTGGGTGGCCGGCCTCGATCTCGCCGCAACGCGCTCTAACGAGGCAAGGGGGCGCGGGAAGGGGGCGCGCGAAAGGGGTACGGGAAGACGGATCAGTCGAAGATCTTTTCCAGTCCGTCCAGGCTGATCCCTTCCTTCTCTCCCCGCAGGCCGAAATAGGTCAATCCGGCGAACAGGCCGTTGAACAGGGCCAACAAGATGGACGTGTACGTCCCCATGATCAGGATAAAGAGCGGATGACTGATAATGCTGCCCAGGATCTCTTCGATGATGCCAATGCCGATGGCGATCAACACCCCCAGCAGGATCAATCCCAGCACTGACCACCGGCGCCCGGCTGTCAGTTCCGTGGAACGGCTAAGGGCGACGGGGCCACCACTGTTCTCACAGACTGCAGCCGGCACAATGACATACAGCCGGACATACACCACAAGCGCGAGCAGGAACCCGACCAAAGCCACAATCCAACTGGACAGGACATAGGCGAAGACCAAGGCAGTGGCGGCCATGATCAGGAGAAGCAGAAGCCCTTGCAGCAGACAGGCCCCCAGCAGCGGGAACGCACGGGCCAAACACTGGTTGACGCAAGCCTTGACGGAGAAGGAGCCGTCGCGCAGGTGCTGGAACGCCGCCAGGGCCAGTACCCCCTGAAGGATCACGCTGCCAAGATAGCCGGTGATGAGGGAGGCCAGCAGGATCAGCGCACTGTTGGACCGCAAAAAGCCGCCGAAGTCCCCGTTCTGGATGGCCGTGAGAACATCATCTTCCAGGGTCTGGGTGATCAGCAGGCCAATCAGGGTACTGGGAATCAGGCAGACCAACGCCACCGCCACCAGGGAGAGATGCCGACTAAAGGCCAGCTTGACTCCTTGGCTGAAGGTTTGAGGGGCGCTGAACTGCAGCGGCGGGCCATGGGGGCCGGTCTGACCAGGGGGCGGCGGGGTAAACGGCGTGGCACCCGGTTTCGGGGGCATGGTCATGGGCTCTCTCCTCTGCGAACCGGGGCCGGGGTCGCGCCCCGGCGCGGAAGTAGCAGGCAAGAGCGCCCGTTGCCAACCCTGACCCACCGGCGGCACGGGGCACAGACGTGGGACTGGTCCCTTTTCTGTCGTGGTTTGGGGGTCGCTCGTATCTACCCCTTCGGGGCGTTGCCGCTTCGGGGTCCTATTTCCCAGGGGTCAGGTGGCCCGCCGGATCACCCAAATCTTATAGGCACCGGTCTGGGCCAGCACGCCGCCAGCCAGTCCGGCGGCAGCCAGGCGGCGGTCCAGGGGCAAGCGATGTTGCAGCACAAGTCTGGCCTCGCCCTGACGGTTGAGCAGGTTGGGCAGGGTCTCGATCAGGTGACCCAAGAACCCGAAATCTTCTGCCACGCCCACATGGATCGGAGGATTGGACACCACCCAGCGAAAGCTGCCCAGGTCAGCCGACAGCCTGTCGGCCAGCACCGTTGCCGCGCCGGGGACGTTGTGCCGGGCCGCCTCCAGCGCCAGGGCATCATGATCCAGCAGCGTGAGGTCCGGTTCATCCTGAGGAAGTTGGGCGCGCAAGGCGGCGCTTAGGATCCCATCCCCGCAGCCCACATCCAAAACCCGGTCATCGGGGCTGATTTGGGGCAGCGTGTCCAGCAGCAACCGGGTTCCCGGGTCGATCCGCTCATGGGCGAACAGGCCGGGATAGCTGATCCACGGGCGCTCGATCCCGCCCAGGCTCAGCGCTGTCTGCCGTGCCCAACTCTTTGGGGCAGGCAAGGCCGCCTTGGGGTGGGTCAGTCGGATCACCCGAACCCGATGCTTGTTGTCCAGTTCTTCCACCGTCTGGAACCACTCCCCCAGCCGGCGGGCCGAGGAGACGATGCCCTCATCCTTGTAGCCATAGAGCCGGATCTCGCCAGCAGAGGAGAGGCGGGCGGCCAGCAGGGCCAGATGCATGTCCTGTTCGCGCCGCGCCTTGGACAGCCGCAGTGTGATCCGGGGACGGGGGTCCTGCGGGGGCCAGGCGCAGGCAGGCAGGCCGCCATGGGTGCGCCGTGACCAACG
>CAZCBM010000446.1:0-2105 GCA_964496805.1 uncultured Rhodospirillales bacterium
GAAGGCCCTGATGTGCCCGCCCGGGCTGGGCATCGTGATCCCCGGGCCGCGGGCGCTGGCCCTGCGGGACCAGCGCGTCGCCCGTGGCGGGCCCGTGCCGCGCTATTGGAGTTGGGCCGAGCGTGATGCCACCGAGACCTGGCGCCTTTTCAACGGCACGCCCCCGGTGCATTTGGTGTTTGCCCTGGAGGCCGCCATGGGGTTGATCCGGGCGGAGGGGCTGGCAGCCGTGGCCGGTCGGCATCGCCGCTTGGGGCAGGCCATCAGCGCCTGTTGCGATCATTGGGCCCAGGTCAGCGACGGCATTCGCCCGGCGCTGGCCGATCCAGCCTGGCGCAGCTTTGCCGTGACCACGCTTGACCTGCCCCCGGGGGTCGATCCGCAGGCCCTGCGCACCTTTTGCGAACAGCACGCGGGCCTCGTCCTGGGCCAGGGCATTGGCCCCTTTGCGGAACAGTGCATCCGTATTGGCCATATGGGGCATGTGGGTCTGCCCTGGGTCCTGGGGGTGCTGGGCACGCTGGAATTCGCCCTTTCGCACCTGGGCATTGCCCATCAGCCGGGCGGCGTCGGGGCGGCCCTCGCCACGCTTTAAGGCGGTGCGCCGGCACAGAGCGTAGGACCCCAGGGTGGCAACGCCACGGAGGGGATCATCCGAGCGACCACCAGAAACCTACAGCAGGGGCGCCGGTTCCAAATTGGCGTCCACTGCTGTAGAACCATCACCACCCACCCGGCCCTCACCCCACAAGCGGCAGCGTTGCGGCGGTCAGCCAGCGGCGGTCTGGCTCGCTCAAGCGGGGACCCAATTGCCGCAAGACCCGGGCATGATAGGCATCGACCCAGGCCCGCTCCTCCTCCGACAACAGCGCCGGATCAATCAGCCGCCGGTCATAGGGGGCCAAGGTCAGGGTTTCAAAGCGCAACATGGGATGCAGGGCGCCCCGCCGCGCGGGGGCCGAGACAACCAGCACCAGCGTTTCAATGCGGATCCCATAGGCCCCTTCCCGGTACAGCCCCGGCTCGTTGGACAGGATCATCCCAGGCTTCAACGGCTGATGGTGCCGGCGAGAAATGCCGATGGGTCCTTCATGCACCGACAGATGACTGCCGACGCCGTGGCCGGTTCCGTGATCATAGTCCAGACCCGCCGCCCACAGCGGGGCCCTCGCAACACCGTCGATCTGGGCCCCGGTGGTCTGCTCCGGGAAGTGCAGGCGTGCCACCGCCAGGTGGCCCTTCAACACCAGCGTATAATCGCGGATCATCGCCCGGCTGGGTCGCCCGATGGCAATGGTGCGGGTCACGTCGGTGGTGGCGTCGGTGTACTGTCCGCCACTGTCCACCAGGTACAGCGTGCCCCGGCTCAGTTGGCGGTCACTGGCGGGCGTGACGCGGTAGTGGACGATGGCCCCATGGTCGCCATGGCCGCTGATGGTCTCAAAACTATCGCCACGGAACCCCGACTGCAGGGACCGGCACCGGTGCAGGTGCTGGGCGGCGCTGATCTCCGTCACGGCCTCGCCCGCTGCCAGCGTCCGATCCAGCCATGCCATAAACTGCACCAGGGCTACCCCGTCGCGGCGATGGGCACGGCGGGCCCCCGCGATCTCTGCCTCGGTCTTCTGCGCCCGTGGCGCCAGACAGGGGTCCGGCGCCTCCTGGATCTCCAACCCAGCGCGGCGCACCCACAGGGCCAATTGCGCAGGGGTGCGGGCCGGGTCCAATTGGATGGCCCCCCGCTGGGGGGTCAGGTGGCGGATCATGTTTTCCATATCCGTCTCCGGGTGCACCCTAACGCCGGCGTCCAGCCCGGCCCGCACCTCGGGGGACAGTTTGCGGGGATCCACCGCCCACGCCACGGCGCCATCGGACAGCACCAAGGCATAGGACAGGGTCACCGGTGTGCAGGGGACGTCTGCCCCGCGGATGTTCAACAGCCAGGCAATGCTGTCGGACTGGCTCAGCACAGCCGCCCGCGCGCCCTTGGCTTTCAGGTCCGCCGCAAGGGCCGCCCGCTTGTCGGCGCTGGACTGGCCGGCAAAGCGCTCCGGGTGCAGGCGCACCGGCGACAGCGGCGGCGGGGGCTGGTGGCTCCAGATCTT
>CAZCBM010000447.1:0-2097 GCA_964496805.1 uncultured Rhodospirillales bacterium
CACCCGTCCGGTGAGGGTGCGAGCGCCATTGGCCGTGGCGCAGAGGACCGGGGCCCCCAACCCGTCGCGGTGGGTCTTGTGGCGCCCGTCCCGATAGCGGTTTGTCAGACGCTCCAGCACATGCACGAAGGGGGGCAGCGCCACGACGCTGGAGATCGAACGGCCTAGCCCCAGGGTCCCGGCACCGTCCAGGATTTCACTGGCCCGCGTGTTATAGAGCAGCAGCCGATGGTCCGGCGTGCAGACCAGCACGCCCTGATGGACGTCTGTCAGCACCGCCTCCAATTGCGCGCGCTGACGCTCGCTGGACAGGGTGGCGGCCTGGACGGCCTCACGGGTGCTCTCCCGCGCTTGACGCAGCGCCGTGGTGAGATCCTCCATGGCCGGCCCTAGGGGGCCCAGATAGCGGGCATGATGCGCCAGATCATCCCCCGTCGCGCCGCTCTTGGCCCCCGCATGGGCCATGGCACGGGCGGCGGAGGTCAGGGCCATCAGCGGGCGGGCCAGGTTTTGATCGAATAGCGTCCACACCCACAGCGACAGCCCGGCGATGGCGAAGGCCGCGGCCCCGCAGGCCAGGACAACGTCAGAGAGCGGGACCTCTGGCGCCCGGCGCAACAGGATGTATCCGGCCAGCCCCATGGCGGCGGCGGCGCCGATGGCGATCAGGGCAAAGAACAGGAACAGGCGCAGGCGCAGCGACCAGCGGGTGGGGTCAAGCCGCGTCATGGTGGGGCCGGCTCGCCAAGTCCTGGAGTTTGGCGATAACGGCCTGAATGCTGAAGGGCTTGGTCACATAGGCTGCCGCGCCCACAGCCATGCCCTTTTCAATGTCCAGGGGACGGGCCTTGGTGGACAGAAAGACCACCGGCACCCGCGTGCCATTGCCTTGGGACTTCAGCGTCTCGCAAATCTCATAGCCGCTGGGACCGGGGAGTGTGGTTTCCAGCAGGATGGCGTCGGGACGGCACTGGTCCAGGGCCTCAAGCACCTCCTCCCCGGAGGCAGCAGCGGTGACGCTGAACCCTTCGGATTCCAGCACCAACTGCAAAATGGTCCGGCTGGCCGCATCGCCATCGCCGATCAGGATGCTCCGCGTCATGGGCGTGCACCTCCCTTTTTGGTTTTCTGCTCCGGCCTTTGTTGGGGTCCGCTCCTGAGGGTGGGCGGGGGCCGGTTATCAGTCATCAATCCCTTAACTTAGGGTATTCGCTGCGCCGTGTCGTGTGTCTTTAGGTCCAGCGTAGGAGAGTCGGGAAATCAGGGGCAAACGGTGGCGATCAAGGGCGCCTCAGCCGGAAGCCGTGCCCAATCCAACCCCTGGGGGATCCCCTGGGCGTCCGGTTGGGCGTCGGCACGGATCTGTGCCCAGCCGGGCTCCTGACAGTCCACGATAACCGGGGTTCGCAACTGCCCCTGGAAGCGCACCCGCTCCACCACTTCCACCAGCCACAGATGCTGCGCCTGCGGGTGGCGCTGGGCCAAGCTATCCACCGCCATATAGGCGTGGACCTGCGGCCAGATCAGGGTCCAGGGCTGAAAGACCTCGCTGGTCTCATAGGTCTCCACCACCTGGACGCGATCGGGCAGTTCCGCCACGTCGCGCTGAAACCATGTGTAGCTGAACCACAGGTGGAACCCCATCATGCCCCCGCCGGCCATGACCGGGATCAGCCACCGCGGCAGGCGCTTGCGGGTCAGGGTGCGGAACAGCATGAACACGCCGGCAAGCGCAAAGCCGGCGGCAACGGTGGCAACGAGATACAGGAACATCAATCAGTCGCAGGCAGGAAGAGGCGGGAGCCGCCAGGGCGGCCGGTTGGCAGTTCAGTAGCACACCGGCGCCGGGCGCGTGGGGAGTTTCGGTTTGTCTGTGTCTTGCCGGCCAGCGCAGGAGCGGCCAGCGCAGCAGCGGCCAGGGCTGGAGCGGCCAGGGCTGGAGCGGGCAGATCAGGGCCAGCCCCGGGCGCTCTCCCCTGTTCGGTGGCGCAGCCAAAGGCGTTCGGCGGGATCGTTGAAGCCGACGTGGAGGGGCGCGCCCCCTTCCTCAGGCACGGCAACGAGTTCGGGTTAACGGTGCTGGATTGGATTGAGCAG
>CAZCBM010000448.1:0-2096 GCA_964496805.1 uncultured Rhodospirillales bacterium
CCGCCGCCTGGGCGGGTCTGGCGCACGCGGAAAGCGCCCTCCGGCAGCCCGCGAACCCAGCCAGGATTGCCATCGGCGCCGGTGACCACCAACACCTCCGGGCGGTCCACGACATAGGTGTGTAAGGTCCGCTCCTGCCGGATGTCCCCCTGCCCCAGGGTCAGGGCCAACTGGACGGCCCGCAGGCCCGGGCGCGGAAAACCGGGGATCGCCACCCTGAGGGTCCGGCAGGCCCCGGGGGACAACGGCAAGACCTCCTGGATCTGCCTCGCCCCCAGTCCACCGACGCTCAGCCGTGCGTCCACCGGATCGCCTCCGGCATGACAGACGCGCAACCACAGGTCCAAGGGCGCCCCGGCGCGCACCCGCGGCGGCATCCACGCCGCCACGAGCCCACTGACGGGCGGCGCCGGCGGCAGCGCCAGCGGATGCACCGGGATGCCCAGCGCCGCAAGGCGGTCCAACAGCGGCGCTATCTCTCCACTGGTGACCACGCCATCGCTGATCAGCAGAACTTGGCTCAGTCTTGTGGGATCAGCGGCCTCGGTCAGGGCCGCTTCCAGGCCAGCGGCAATGTTGGTGCCCTGCCCCAACGTCTGGGGCGGGCGCAACCCCAGTCTCAGAAGGTCTTGCCGCGCCTGGGTCAGGGGGCCCACGGGTCCGGCTGCCGCGCCGTCCCCATGCACCACCACCTGAGCCGTAAGCGGCGCACCAGCCGCCCCACCCTGGCTCTCCAGGCTCTGCAGGGCGGCCGACAACCCCTCAACCCGATCTTCAAACGCCCCCGAGACACGGCGGGTGGAGCCAGAGATGTCCAGCACGATCCCAAGGTGGCGATTGCGTCCATCATCTTCGCGGGAGATCTGGAGACCCTGCGCTGCCAACCACAGCAGGACGGTTGCTGCGGTTGCCCCGACCAGAGCGACCAGGCGCAGGCGCCTTCCGGGGAGAGGAGGGCGCCGCAGAAGCCATGCCGCCTGAGCGGCGATCAAGACCAGCACAAGCAGCGCCGCGGCGCTCACCAGCCAACCCTCCAGTCCACCGGCGGCGCAGCGTTGCAGCACCTGGCTTGCCAGGTTGATCGCTGTCGGCTCACAGCGTCCCATCATCTGCGCTGGCTCTCCGGCTGCGGGCTGGCGGGGCTACGGGGGAGGGGAATAAGAAGGGGGAAGAGGAGAGTGAGGGGCAGTGGCCGTTGCGGCAAGGTCCTGGGGATCGCTGCACGGGTCAGCCGCCGATGCTCTACCCCAGGCGACCGGCCCACGCCAAGGCTCACCGCCATTGCTGAACCGCCATCGGTGCCGTGCGCGGGCGACGCAGGCGCCAAAATTGCAGCGTGAGGTCCAGGGCCAACAGGGTCAGGGCCAGAAGGATCAGCCATCCCGGCACGGGCGCTGTCGCCTCCACTGCGTCGCCGCTGCCATACAGATCTTCCGGTGCGCCTTGGGCTGGGCTTGCCGGCGCCACCGGCGCCTCCGATCGCCCGGGGGACGCCCGGCCATCGCTGAACACAGGCTGCTGATCCAAGGGGGCGGCGGCTTGGGTGCGCAACTCAGCCAGCCCCAGGGCCAGCAGCAGGGCAACCTCTGCCCGGGCACGGCGGGGTAAACGAGCCGGATCTGGCCAGAGCGGGCTGGCCAAGCGGCCAGGACCCAGCCGCGCCAGCAGGAAGCACCCCTCCCCCTGGTCCCCCAACAGAATGTCCGCCCGATCACCCGAACCGAGCCTTGCCTGTGGCAACCCCAGGGCCTCAAGACGGCCCAGGTCCACCATGTCCAACAGGGGATCGCTGGTGAAGCGGGCGAAACGGGATCCGCAGCCTGGATCGGGCGGCACCAGGCGCCACCCGGGTCGAGGATCATCCAAAGCCCCGCCCACCACCAGGGCATCGGAGGCGGCCACGGCGTCAGGCGCGGTTGCGGCCTCCCCACTGGCCCTCTCTCCTGGCCCCAATAGCCGCGCCCACGGGCGCACGGCGGGAGAGTCCCAAACCAGCGTGCCCTGCGGGCGGGTCAGCGTCACCGACACGCGATCATCCCCATCCCAATCATCTTCCTCCCCCAGAGCAAGCTGATAGGTCCCAGCCAAGGGCACCG
>CAZCBM010000449.1:0-2068 GCA_964496805.1 uncultured Rhodospirillales bacterium
GGGGCCAGGATTGTCGCCCTCCGCTGCGGCCAGCACGACGGCCACCACGTCCTTGTCTTCTTCCAGCAGGCGCAAGATCTGCTCCGCGCGGTGACCCTCCCGCATGTACAGCAGGGCGCGTTTGCCGGTCAGGTCGTTGACGCGGCGCGCGTAGGCATTGACCAGTTTCTCGGCATCCGCCCGCGCCTCCTCCCGCATCACTTGGCTGACTGCAAACCAGTGCTCAAAATCAGCCGGCTCGATCACATGCAGAAGGCCCACCCGGGCGCGGGGACGATCGGTGACCAGCAAGGAGGCATAGTCCAGCGCCACCTGCATCTCCTCGGTATCGTCGATCACCACAAGTACCACCCGCGGCGGCTCAGTTGAGGCGGCGCCGGCTTGCGGTTCTGGGGCCTTCGGGGCGTTGTCGGTCATGGTGGGGCAGATCCTGGAGGTCTGGCGGCGGGGGCCGGTGGGCCATCATCATCGGCGGCGGAAGGCGACGCTGGCCAACCAACCGCTCAACAGGGCCGCCACGACGGCCACCAAGCCATAAATCATGGGCGCGTCCCGTGCCAGTTCGGAGATATCAGCGCTGACGCCAGCCTTGGAGACCAGCAGGTAGAGCACCTGACGGCCGATCAAGTTGGGGCCACGCACGTGATAAACCTCGATGGCATAGGTGCCGGTGGGAACATTGTCGGGAAAGCGAAGTTCTGCCCGAAACAGCTGATCGTTCAGCCACGTGACCTGATGGAGTTGGTCGTCGTACAACCGCTCCGCCACCTTGCCGCGAAACAGGGCATCGCGGAATTCGGCATAGTCGTCGGGGGCCAGCGGCCTGTCGGGCTGCAACTTCAGCCGATCCAGGCCAACCTGATACTCTGCCCGATAGGGCCCGTCCGGAAGGCTCAAGGCGGCGGCGCTGCTGAACGCCTGATAGAAGGATGGGATATCCCCAAAGATGACGCTCTCCCCCGCCACCCAGACGCCAGCCACCTGTTCGCGGCGGCGGACCGTAATGTCGAAGGCGGGTCCCCGCACGATGACGACGATTTCATCCGTTGCCGGCGCTTCTGGCGGGGGCAGACGCTCCAGCACCTGGGGCGGCAGGGTATCTTGGGTTCCAACCGGCGGCAGCGGCGCCGGCAGGGGCAAGGTGGGGGATAGGGCATCGCGCCAGGGCGGTGTGGCCTGCACCTGCGGCGAGGGTACAATTCCCCTTGGCCCCGGTTGTGCTTCCCGCGGTTGCCCGGCCCTGGGCTGCGAAGGGCTGGGCTGAGAAGGGCTGGGCTGAGAGAGGCTGCCGCTTGGGCCCGCGGAGGCTGGAGGCAGCACAGACGGCAGCGGTGACGGCGGGCCAAACAGCGGGGGCATTAAGGGCTGCGGCGGTGTTGGCGCGGGACCCGTGTCCCGCGCACGGCTGCCGATCCCGCCAAACAGCGTCACGCGAGCCCCCGTGAAGCCGGAGGTGATGGAGACCTCGGGATGGGACAGGTCCACAAGCAAGCCCCCAGTGGAGCCGGAGGACGATGGGCCGTCCTGCTGGGCGCCAACCACGGGCGCCACCAGGCAAGACCACAGGATCAAGAACAGCAACCAACCCCGCCTCATCACGGCAACTCCACGATGTAGGGGTCAACCGGCGGTGTCGCCAAATCCAGCAGCAGGCGTCCACAGACCCCCAACACCAGGACCGCCAGCAGCAGGCGGCTCACCTCCGGCCGCAGCAAGCCCCCCAAACGGGTGCCGATCTGGGCCCCCAGGACGCCGCCCAACAGCAGTAGCCCCGCCAGGACCAGATCCACGGTCTGATTGGCCCAGGCCTGCATAAAGGTGGCCAGGGCCGTGGTCAGAATGATCTGAAACAGGGAGGTGCCAGGCACCAGCGCCGCGGGCATCCCGATCACATAGATCATCGCCGGGACCAGCAGAAAGCCGCCACCAATGCCCATGATGGCCACCAGAAAGCCCCCGACAAAGCCAACACCGAAGGGGATCAGGACACTGATTTCCAGCTTGCTCTGTTCAAAGCGGCGTTTGAACGGCAACCGCTGGCGCCAGCCTGGACGGTCGCCGGCCGCCC
>CAZCBM010000450.1:0-900 GCA_964496805.1 uncultured Rhodospirillales bacterium
GGGCGACCGGGATTGTCGCGGGCCAGCCGCCGGATAGCCTGACGGGCCTGCTTCTCCGCCTCTCGCGTGACGGCGCAGGTATTCACCACCAGGCTGTCGCCGTCGCCAGCGGCCCTCAGATGGTCTTGGATCACCTGGCTTTCATAGCTGTTCAGCCGGCATCCGAAGGTGTGAACCTGATCGCTCATGGCAGTGTTCTTGGGAGCATTAGAGAGCAAGGAAGGGGAGGGGAGAGAAGAGAAGGGGAGAGAAGGGGAGGAGCGGAGCCGGGGTTCGGCGTGGGCTCACCTCTCTGTCGCCAGCCGCGGATCGATGCCCGGCAAGGGTCTGTCTGGGGTGTCGTTCGCGGCAGCGTCTGACATGGCGGCAGGGACCTCCAGAAGGCTTGGGTCCAGGGTTCCGCTAAAGGCGTGGGCGGCGGGACCGGTCATCAGGACGTGTCCATCTTTCTGACGGTAGTTAATCACCAGATCGCCCCCATCCACACTAACCCGGACATGGCTCCCCGTGAGCCCGGTGAGCGCGGCGGCGACGCCGGCAGCACAGGCGCCCGAGCCGCAGGCCTGGGTCAGGCCGGCCCCTCTTTCCCACACCCGCAAGCGCAGATGATCCGGCCCCACCCGTTGGGCAAAGCCCACATTCACCCGTTGCGGGAAAAGCGGGTGGTGTTCGATCTGCGGCCCCAGATGGGCGATGTCATAGGTGGCCAGATCATTCACCAACAGCACGGCATGGGGGTTGCCGACGCTCAGCGCCACCGCCTCCGGCACCGGCAGGCCATCAAGGCGCAAGGCCATGGGGTCCCGGTTTTCCGCCAAAGGGATCTCGTCCCAGACTTGGCTGATGGGGCCCATGTCCACCCGCCAGCCCTCCAGCGCCGGTTCCGCCAGCAGCACCCCG
>CAZCBM010000450.1:910-2062 GCA_964496805.1 uncultured Rhodospirillales bacterium
CGGCGGCGGTCCGGATGCGCACCGGGGCCGGCAGGCCCTCCGCCAGCAACAGGCGGGCAACGCAGCGAGTGGCATTGCCGCAGGCATCGGCGGTGGAGCCATCAGCATTGAGGATCACCATCTCCGCATCCGCTGTGGCGTCCCGGGGCGCGCGCAACACGATCACTTGATCACAGCCCACCCCCCGATGGCGATCAGCAACGCGCTGAGCCAGCCACGGGGCCACCTCCCGGGGCGCATCGCGCTGATCCAGGATGACAAAGTCGTTGCCCAGGCCGTGCATTTTCAAGAAATCCAGCATGACCAAACCGTATCATGGACCCAGGACACCTGCCAGCGTGGTTGACGGCTGTGTCCAGCCCGCAGCGCGGCGAAGAACAGGGGATCGGGGGGCTGTCCTTGGTCGGGGCGCACGCCACTTTGGGGCGGTGAGGCAGCCGGTGCTCGCGGGCCAGCTTTCGGCGCGTGCCGGAGCGGCGGCGGCCTCAGAGGGGTCGTTGGGGGCGCCGCACCCTTGGCCCGCTGGGGAGGCCCTTTGGACCGTTCCAAAGGGAGCTTTAGTTTTGCCAGAGCAGAGGGAGCCTGCTGCCATGTCAGAGCGGATCAAAGGCCTGCGGTACCTGCCGGTGGTGCTGGCTTTGGTGGTGGGGGCCGTTTGGCTGGTGGCGGTGGTGGTGGGCGATCGCTGGAGCCTGTTGGTGGAAAGCTGGCCCATGGGGGCTGCCATGGTGGCGGGTAGTTTCGTGGCTGGCTCCACCATGCTGGGCGGCGGCGCGGTGGCGTTCCCTGTGGCGACCCTGGTGTTTCAGTTGACCCCGGATGTGGGGCGGGACTTCAGCCTGGCCATTCAGGCGGTGGGCATGACCGCGGCCAGCGTGACCATCCTGGCCCTGCGTATCCCGGTGGCATGGCGGGTGATCCTGCCCGCTATCCTGGGCTCCGCCGTGGGGGTGATCGTGGGATTGGAGGTGGTGGCACCGATGCTGCCACGGCCGCTGGTGGGGCTCAGCTTTGCCGCCTTGCTAAGTGCGTTTGGTGTCGTCTTGGCGATCCTTCATCTGCGGGCGGTGCCGCTGGGCGCGGTGGATGCACCGCCCGGGCAGGGGGCCGGGGCGTCGCTGGTGGTGGGGGTGGCAGGGGGCATTGTGGCGG
>CAZCBM010000451.1:0-2058 GCA_964496805.1 uncultured Rhodospirillales bacterium
TGGGCGATTCGGCGGTAAGGGGGCCTGCCTCCAGGCCCAGGCGCAAGTCCCGGACCAGCGCGCCGGTGGGGGCATCGGCGGCGGGCAAGGCGGCGGAAAGGGTGAGCCCGCTCACCCGCTGCGCCGGTCCATCCAGGGCCGCAGAAAGCGCCATCTGCGGCTGGCTAAGGCGTGTGCCATCGGACAGGGTGACCCCCTGCGCCGCCAGCCCAAGGCGCTCCACGGTGGCGGTTTGGCGCAGCGCGTCGCCCTCGGCATCCACCGTCAATCGGGCATCGCTTACCTGCACGCCTTGGCCCACCCGCAGGGTCCGGACGGTGATACCGGTACGCGTCAGGCGCAACGGGAGCGCCTCGGGTTCCTGACCTTCAGCCAGTCCGTGGAGCGCTTCGGCTTGGGCCGTCAGACCCATCTGGCCGGAGATGTCCGTGGCTGCGATCGCCTCCCCAATGGTGGCCGTGCGCAAGCCCCAGCGCAGGGCCAGGGCGGCATCCTCGCCGCTGGTGAGGGGCGGCAGCGTTGCCCGCGCTGTCAAACCGAACCCCTCCAGCACCGGTCCCTCAGCGCCAAGGCGCACCCGCCCCACCTGCAGGGCCTCAACCCCCAGGGACCCCTGCAGATCGCCGGTCTCTGCCTGCGCGGTGAGACGGGTCTGGATCTGTTCCACCTGTAGGCTGTCCCCCAGGGCGAGGCGACCCAGGGAGAGGGAGAGCGCGGCATCCTGGATGGATCCTGCCGCTGGCGCGGCCTGAGCCGAGCCTGTCAGGGACAGGTCCTGGACGCTCAGCGGCCCTGGCAGGGAAAGCCGATCCACCTGAGCGCGCTCCAGGTGCAGGCGGGCTGCATCCGCCTGCCTGTTCAAGGCACCGCGCAGGGCGATGTCCAGCCCCTCAACGGCGACGCCCACCATCTGTGTCGCCTGGGCGCGGGCGGAGAAACTGGCGGCTACCCGATCCGGTGTGCCCTCTGCTTCCAGGTCCAAGACCAGGCCATCGGCTGCGGGGCGGGCGCCGGCCTCCTTGGGGCGAGCTTGCAAGCCAAATTGGAAGATCTGGCTGCCCGGCGTGTAGCGGCCCCGGGCGGAGACGGACAGCCATTCCTGTTCCAGGCGCAGATCATCCAGGATCAGGGTCTCGCCGGCGGTGAACCGCCCCCGGCTGGCCAATTGCACCCGGCCCAGATCGGCCAGCGGTGTGGTGAGATCAAGGCCCAGTTCCCCGGTCCACCCCCCCTGACCATCGCGGCGGATCTGGAGCGGCAGGCCCAAGCTGCCATACTGATCGGAGGAGGCCCGGATCAGGGCCTGGCCGCCATCTGCCAGCGTGCCTTCCCCCCGGATGCTCAGCGCCAAGTCTCCCACATCGGACAGTGTGGCCACCCGTTGGATGGCGCCCTGGTCCGCGGCGCGCAGGGTCAGGGTCAGCGCCCCTTCCCCGGCCGGTAGGTCCACCCGCGCATCCAGGGTGATGCGATCAGCCGCCTGCAGGCCTGCCGGCGGTTGTAGGGAGAGTTGAGCCACCACTTGGGTCAAGGCTGCGTTGGCGGATGCGGACGCCCGCAGGCTGAGCGGGGCATCGGTGCCCACAACCTCGATGCGGCCAATGTCGATCTTGCGGATGGCCACGTCCAGCGGCAGGCTCTGGATGACCGCCCCGGTGGTATCGGTCGACTCTTCGTCCAGGGCCGAGGGGTCGCCTGCGGGAAAGCGCGCGGGATCGATGACCACCGATGTGGCGGTGATCTCGGTCAGGCTCAGGCGGGAAAAGCCGTCCTCCAGCGCCCACCGAAAGGTGAGATCGTCCAGGATGATCGCCGGGTCATTGGCGGGCCAGGCCACGCGTTCCACCCGGACAGCCCGCAGCAGGGGGCCGCTGATCTCCAGCCCGCTGAGTGTGACCCCGGCACCGTTGGCCAAGGCCGTGATTTCCTGCGCGATCACCCGCTTGCCCTGCGCCGACTGGCCCCAGAGCAGGGAACCGCCCAGGGCGACGGATACCCCCAGCAGCAGCCAAATGCCAGTGACCCCCAGACCGCGGACGAGCCGCCAGGGCAGGGAGC
>CAZCBM010000452.1:0-2055 GCA_964496805.1 uncultured Rhodospirillales bacterium
CCTCCCGTGCCGGGGCCTTCCGTGCCAGGGCCTTCCGTGCCAGGGCCTTCCGTGCCAGGGCCTCCCGTGGCAGGGCTGCTTGACAAGAGCCCGCGGTCGGCGACCCTGTCCCGTTAGACAACGCCTCCCTGCTGGCCGTTTTCTCTTGCCGACCGTTTGTTGGGGACCGCTGAGACGGCTGCCCCCCTCTGCGCGCGCCGCCCGTCGCCCACTTGGGTTGACGCGACCCGGGCGATGTGCGGATCAGGGATGCCTGCCCTATCGCAACCCCCTCCATCCCATCGCTTGACGCTTCCTCACCCCGAGTCGCCTTACATGACGTTCCTTACCGGGCTAACGGCCTATGCCCTGACGGCGCTCGCCATGACGCTGGTCTATTCGGCGGTGGCCTTCGTGAACGGGACGCTGTTGCCGGCGATGCTGGGGCAGCTTTATCAGGCGGTGCCCTCGGGCCTCTGGCGGTTGGTGCTTTGTGTGCCGCCCCTGTTGATCCCGGCCAACCTATTTATTGCGCGCGCTTATACATTGGTGGGGCCTGGCTGGGCGGGGGCCGGGCTGGTGGTCAACACCGTGCTGGCCATGGTCATCACCGCATTGCTGCTGGAAGGGGCGCGGGTGAGCTGGCAAATCGCCTTAGGAACAGCGCTTGCGGCCGCTGGATGCCTGATCGTGGTGGCTGATCTGGCACGCCAGAGCCAAAGCTGAGCCGTCTGCGCGGGCGTGCCTTGTCGGGCCCGGAGCGGATGTGTATGCACTGCCGCAATCCCGTCCCTGTCCGGCCCCTTGGGACCACTGCCCCGCCATGTCGCCCCTGCGTTCGCCGAAAGCGCCACCGATGAAGATTCTGGCCTGTAATTCCAATCTCCCCCTGGCGCAGAAGATCAGCGAGCAGTTGGAGATCCCGTTGGTCAAGACAAAGATCAAGCGGTTTCGCGACGAAGAATGTCAGGTGGAGATTCAGGAGAATGTCCGCGGGCACGATATCTTTGTCCTGCAGTCCACCTGCTACCCCGCCAATGACAATCTGATGGAGTTATTGGTCACCGTGGACGCCTTGCGCCGAGGCTCGGCGCGGATGATTGCGGCTGTGGTGCCCTATTTCGGGTATGCACGCCAGGACCGGAAGACCGAGGGCCGGACGCCGATCACCGCGAAGCTGGTGGCCAATCTGATCACGGTGGCAGGCGCCGACCGGGTGCTGACCATGGACCTGCACGCGGGCCAGATTCAGGGCTTTTTCGACATCCCGGTGGATAATCTCCTGGCCGCGCCGGAGTTCGTGCGGGACATTCGGGAGCGCTACCAGGGCATGGACATCCGCGTTGTCAGCCCGGATGTCGGGGGCATTGTCCGGGCCAAGGAGATTGCGGCCCGGCTGAAGTGCGGGTTGGCGATCATCGATAAGGATCGCCCGGAACCGGGTGTGGCCAAGGCCGAGCACATCATCGGCAGCGTCGAGGGCCAAGTCTGCATCATGGTGGACGACATTGTGGACAGTGGCGGCACCCTATGTGCTGCCGCCGGCCTGCTGTTGGACCATGGCGCCCAGTCCGTTGCGGCCTATGTTACCCATGGTGTGTTGAGTGGCGGTGCGGTTGCCCGCATTGACGCCTCCCCGATCACGGAGTTGGTCAAGACGGACACCATTCCGGACACAGACGCCGTGCGGGAGAGCACCAAGGTCCGGTCCATCTCCATCGCGCCATTGATGGGGGAGGCCATGCGCCGGATCTATAACAACGAGTCGGTCAGCTCCCTGTTCCATTGATCGCCGGGGCAGGGGCTGTCCGGTCCACCGGGCCTGATCGTTTCGCCGCTGCCTGTGGAGGCCCCACCGTGGCCGATGCCGTGCCGTCCTCGCCATCCGCTGCCCCGTCTCCCCGTCGCGGTCTTTGGGCCATCCTGGCGACCTCGCGGGCCACCTGGGTCATCCTGCTCCGGTTGCTGCTGGCCTATGGCCTGGCCGGGCCGAACTTGCGGGCTTCCGGGGTGGATTACGATCTTCGTCGGGATGCACCCTACGGGGCCTACAAAGACTTGGATGTGGATGTTGCG
>CAZCBM010000453.1:0-2031 GCA_964496805.1 uncultured Rhodospirillales bacterium
TCTAGATGTGAGCTCAGAGTACGCTGAGATAGTAGGGCGGCCACAGCGGCGGCCTTCTCCTGCGCCATGCGGCCGGCATAGGCGCGAGGGGGCTCGTCGGTGCGCTGGGTTTCATCCAAATCGGCTGGCAGGATCTGATCCGGCGGCAGGCCCACCTGGGTCAACAACGCCCGTCGCCGGGGGGAGGCAGAGGCCAACACCAACCGCGGTGGCTCAGCCCCCTCAGGGACCGCGCCGGCGCTCACTTGTAGCGGAAGGTGATCCGCCCCTTGGTCGGATCATAGGGGCTCATTTCCACCAGCACGCTGTCGCCTGCAAGCACACGGATGCGGTTCTTGCGCATCTTGCCGCTGGTGTGGGCCAGGATCTCGTGGCCTGTTTCAAGTTGGACCCGGAATGTTGCGTTGGGCAACAATTCGGAGACCTCGCCTTTCAGTTCAATGACATCGTCTTTGGACATGCACCCTGCCGGGACTGTGGGATAGGGGGGCCGCGCGCAAAGCGGCGCGGCGGGCTTTCACTTGATGTGGGTATGGGTGCAGAGCATGGAATGGTCAAGCCCGGTGACCCCTGGGTCAGCGGCATGGGGGCCGCTGCTCCCGGCCCGTTCTCTCCCCCGGGCCTCCCCTGTCCGTCCGCGTCGAAGGGCTCATCGGGATAAAGGTTTCGATCAGCCTGGCCCAGCCCGCTCCCCCTCCTGGGGTACCTTTGGCCGGCCCCCCATTGCGACGATACTCCCGTGGGTGGCCGGGAGGCGGAACGGGCCGGCGGTGACTCCTTTCCCGTGCAATGGGCTCTAAAGGTGTCCATTGCGCGCTGGACAGCGTCCGACAATCCTGCGAGGGCTTCCCGCCAAGCCCGCAGGGGCTTGCCGCTGGGGGGTACCCGCGGACCTGTAACGCTCCATGCCTGCCGCGACGGCAGTGAGGCGACGGCAGTGAGGCGACGGCAGTGAGGCGACGATGGCTGAGGTTCTGGCGACACTGAGCGCGCCCCCCATGTTCTGGATCATGATGGCTGTGGTGGGCCTGATCTTCGGCGGTTTCACCACCGTGGCGGCCGATCGCCTCGGCCGCGCTGCAACGGTCATGGATACGCTGAGCGATATCCTGGCGGATTGGCAGGCCCGGCTGTGGGCGGAGAGGCGCAAACAGCCGCCCCCCAAACCGGTCAAGGCCTATCACCCGCCGGATACCGCCTTGCGCCAGCAACTGCTGTCGCAAGCCCCGGAGGAGGGGATTTGGGCCCCGGCCAGCCACTGCGATCAATGCCATCGCAACCTGACGCTGCTGGAGAAAATCCCCCTGGTGGGATGGCTGGTGACCGGTGGGCACTGCCCGGCCTGCGGCTATCGAGTGCCGTTGCTGCTGCCGTTGGCGGAGGCCCTGACCGCCCTGATCATCGGCCTGCTGGCCTGGCGATTGGGGGCCACCGGGGTGTTCTGGCCGGCTGCGGTGCTGACGTGGTTTCTGGTTACGCTGGCCCTGGCCGACCTGCTGCACCGGCGCCTGCCGGACGCGCTGGTGTTTCCCTTGCTGTGGATCGGGCTGCTGGCCTCCGCCCTGGGGCTTTGGCCTCTCGCCCCACAGCAGGCGATCTTGGGAGCCGGGGTGGGTTTTGGGGCGCTGATGGCGCTCAGTTGGGTGATGGAGCGGCTGGCAGGCCGTTTCATGATCGGCGGCGGCGATGTGGCGCTGATTGGGGCGCTGGGCGCCTGGATCGGGTGGGAGCGGTTGATCCTGGCCATCGGGCTGGCGGCGATCCTGGCCCTGGGGCAGGCAGCGGTGCGCTGGGTCATCGGCGTCAAGGACTGGCGGGAGACGCCCTTCGGACCGGCCCTGGCGGCGGCCGGCTTCCTGCTGGCGCTCAGCGTCCTTGGCTTGTGGAACGCGGCGGGCGTGCCGGTGGCCCCACCGCCCCCGTGGCCGGTGCAGTAGCGCCTGTCCCACCTCCCTTGGCCGCCCCGCGCCCCCACCGGGCGACCCACGCCGGTATCGTACCAAGGGGTGGCCAGGTGGAGGCAGCCAAGTT
>CAZCBM010000454.1:0-2022 GCA_964496805.1 uncultured Rhodospirillales bacterium
CAGCAGTTGCACGGCAATGGAGGCATTCATGCTGGTTCCTGCGTCCAGGTAGCCGTCGAAGAAGGGGTCTGGTCCCGCGGTCACCTCGGCGCGGGCGGTCCAGGGCCGCCCGTCCTTGGTACCACGGCCCAAGGCCAAGTGCATTTCGTGGCCGTCTTGATCGGGGATGCGGTCGGCATGGCGCTCCAAATTGCGGGCGATCACCGCTTGCAACACATCCAGTGGCTTCACCGTGCCACCCGGCACCGTCACCGGCTCGTCAAAGCTGCCGAAGCCCGCCTTCACGAGGCCCACCCAAGCCTCATGCTCGCGATGGGGCAGGTGCAGCTTCCAGGTGAACTCCCGAATGCCCTTGTCTGCGATGCCCTGGGCCAGGGGGACCGTCAGTTGCTCCGAGTGGGGCGAGTGGACAAACGCTGTGGCGCCGAAGGGCGGGGGCAGGTCCAGCACCTCATGGCCCGAGAGCGGCGGGCAGGTGACATGCTGGCCGTCAAAGAATTGGGTGGAGGGATGGGCATACTCCGCTAGAACGGTGGAGATGGAGTAGGGTGGCTGTAGAACCGGGTTCTCCGGCCCCACCAACTCGGCGGCCCAATAGAGGTTGATTGCCTCGATGGTGTCCAACCGATCCGCCACCGCCCGGCACAGCACATTGGACATCCCGGGATCGGCCCCAACGCCGATGACGGCGGGGACGCCCGCAGCCACCCAATCGCTATGCAGCGCCTTTTGCTTAACGGTGTAGATCCCCAGCCCACCCAAATCGAGGTAGGGCGTGCCGGCGCTCAGGGCCGCATCAAAGATGCGCATTTGGTGACCGGCCAAGGTCGGCACTGCGTTCAGCAACACGTCGGTGCCGGCCACCGCCCCGCCCAGGGCAACCCCGTCGGTGACATCCACCTGTACGGTCTGAAGGCGCGGGTCCGGGAACTGGTCCTTCAGCTGCGCCAGGCGGTCCGGCGAGGCGTCCGCCACCCGAACCGTGGCCACCGGGACAACCGCGCGGTCGGCCAACAGATCGCGGACGATGCCCACGCCCATCAAACCGGCGCCGCCCAATAGGGTGATGTGATGCCCCCTCATGGTGCCGCCTCCTCTCCGCTGTCAAACCAATCATCTGGGTAGGGATACCACCATTCCTGAATGACGGGCTTATGGTCGATCACCACCATCTTGGTCTGGCGGAAGGCATCCAGCCCTTGGCGCCCCAACTCGCGCCCAAGGCCGCTCAGCTTCCAGCCGCCAAAGGGCAGCGCATCGTTGTCAATCAGGGGATTGTTGATCCAGACCATCCCGGCCTCCAACCGTTCGGCCGCCTCATGAGCCTCGGCCAGATCGGTGGTGAACAGCGAAGCCCCGAGCCCGAAAGCGCTGTCGTTGGCCAACGAGATGGCCTCCTCCAGATCCCCGACGCGGCGGACCGCGGCCACCGGGCCAAAGCATTCCTCCTGCGTAATCGCCATCTCCCCGGTGACCTCGGTCAGGATGGTGGGCTCGTAGAACCAGCCGGGGCCAAGATCTTCGGGGATGCGCCCGCCGCAGACCACCGTCGCCCCCTTGGCCCGGGCATCCTCCACCAGGCGGATCACCTTCGCCCGGGCGGCTTCGCTGACCATCGGTCCGATCTCCGCCTGCACAAGGCCGTGACCCAGGCGCAGGCGGCGGGTCGCTGCCGCGAAGTTCCTGACAAAGCGGTCATGGACGCCATCGGTGACAAAAAACCGTTCCGCTGACGTGCAAATCTGACCGGACAGGTGGAAGGCCGCACAGACGGAGCCGCTGACGGCGACATCCATCGGGGCGCTGTCGGTCACAATCAGCGCATCACTGCCGCCTGCCTCCAGCACGCAGGGCTTGAGCTGAGCAGCGCACGCTTGGCCCACGGCCTTGGCCGCAGGGACCGAACCGGTAAAGGCCACGGCATGGGTCCGGGGGCTGGCCACCAACTCAGCCCCGACAGCGGGACCACCGGGAAGGCACGCCAGCAAGCCGGGCGGCAGATCAGCAAACAGATCCATCGCC
>CAZCBM010000455.1:0-2008 GCA_964496805.1 uncultured Rhodospirillales bacterium
GTGTGCGTCCGTCACTCCCGCCGATGAGGGCGCGTTGGCCACCGCCGCCGAGGCGCTGGAGCACCTGGGGTTCACCTGCCACCCGGTGCGCTTTCAGGAAACCGCGGATAGTCCTGCCATCAACAATCTGTTTGCGTTCAGGGGGGATCCGGCAGGGGCCGGCATGCATTTGGCCTTTGCCGGTCACACCGATGTGGTGCCTCCCGGCGATGACGCCGCTTGGCGCCACCCGCCCTTCGCCGCCCAGGTGGAGGAAGGGCACCTCTATGGCCGAGGGGCCGTGGACATGAAGGGCAGCATCGGGGCCTTTCTGGCGGCGTTGGCGCGCTGGGACGGGACCTTGCCAGCCGGGGCCTGTGTGTCGCTGATCCTCACCGGGGATGAAGAGGGGCCGGCGATCAACGGCACCGAGCCGCTGATGCGGTGGATCGCGGAGCGGGGGTGGACACCGGATGCTTGCATCGTTGGGGAGCCCACCAACCCTGACCATTTGGGGCAGATGATCAAGATTGGGCGGCGCGGATCGATCACCGCGCACATTACCGTCAGCGGCGTTCAGGGTCACGTTGCCTATCCCCATCGGGCCGACAATCCCTGCACCCGCCTAGTGGCGATGCTGGCGGAGATGACAGGCCACACGCTTGATGACGGTACGGCGCACTTCCCGCCCTCAACCCTGGCCATCACCACCATCGATGTGGGCAACCCTGCCCACAATGTGATCCCGGCACAGGCACGGGCGACGGTGAATATCCGCTTCAACGACCAGCATTCCGGCGACAGTTTGGGGGCCTGGATGACCCAGGTCTGCCAGCGTCACGCCCCGGGGCAGCACAGCATCAGCCTGCATCCCTCCGCCGAGCCCTTTCTCACCCCGCCCGGCCCGCTCTCTGATCTGGTGAGCGACGTGGTGGAAGCCGCCACGGGTCATCGCCCAGAGTTAGGCACCACCGGCGGTACCTCCGATGCGCGGTTTATCGCGCGTCATTGCCCTGTGGTGGAATTCGGGGGTGTCGGACGAACCATGCATCAGGTTGACGAGGCCGCTGCGGTTGCCGATTTAGAGGGCTTGACCGAGATCTATCGCAGCATGCTTGCCCGTGCGTTCGCTGACTGACTTCTGACTTCCGCCGGCGTCCCGCGCCGGGCGCGACGCCCGAGTAGCCCCCCTGTTGAGACCCTGTATAAGGACTGTGCCCCGTGAGCGCTCCCCCGCCGCCTGAGAGCGTCCTTGGCCATGTGCGCCGCAACCTGTCTGGCATTGTGCAGTTGGTGCGCTTCGAGGCCCGTGGCTTGGAGCGCATGGACCTGACCGCCCGCGGCGCGTGGCGCAGTTTCATCGCGCTGCCGCTGGCCATGCTGGCCGTCATGCTGGCCCAGATGATCAGTCCGCCGGGGGAGATGCCGGATGTGTTCCGGGAAGACGTGACCCCGTCGGACCTGGTGACCCGATTCATCCTGACGTCGGTCCTGTCGGCGCTGAGTTGGGCGGTGGTGATCCTGCAGGTGGACGCGGCAGTGGAGAACCCTGAGCGCCGTGGCCCCAGGTTGGTGGCGACACACAATTGGGCGACCTTGCTGATTGCCCTGGCGTTGTTGGGCCTGACCGCGGTTGGAACGGCCCTGGGGGCGTCGGGTGCGGCGCTGGATGCGGCCACCTCAGTGCTGTACCTCGCGGGCTTGGTTTTCATCTGGTACGCCATGAAAACGGTGCTTGGCCCGGGCAATGGGTTCCTGGCGCTGGGCTTGGTGTTCCTGGAAATGGTGCTGGAGCAGTTCTGGCTGCAGGTGATCTTTTATCCTGTGCTGCGCTGAAGCCGTTGAGCGGCGCTTGAATGCTCAATTTGCTTCGCGGGTGTTGAGTGCATCGAAGGCGGTGCGAGGCGACGCTGCCGAGGCCGGTCTCGCCGAGGCCAAAAGGCCATGAGCGCTTGGGCCCGTTTCGGTGAGATGGAGTCCACTCCAGCCCCGCGCCCCCACCCGGCCACCCATTGGTACGATACTGGCG
>CAZCBM010000456.1:0-2004 GCA_964496805.1 uncultured Rhodospirillales bacterium
CCAGACCGGGGCGCCAGGCGGGAGGGAGGTGTTGGGCCTTCAGGTGGCCGAGGGCATCGGCGCGGGCCAGTCCAACCCGCGTTGCTGAGAGCGATAGAACCCGGATCCCCAGCCACAGCGCCACCCATAGCGCCGTCCACAGCACAAGCGTCCAGCGATACTGGTCGATGACCTGATCCATGGGCACCTGCGGTGGCAAGGTCTCCGGGAACCAGTAGCGGTGGAGGGTCAGGAGCACGAAGGCAATGCCGAGCCCCGCTTGGGCCAGGGCCACCAGCAGCAGCCGCCCGGACGCCTGAGCTGCCACCGCCCGGATCATGCCAAGGCGAAACCCCTCCTGCCACCGACCGGTGAGTGTTTGCCGCCCGCGCGCCACCGGCAGCCAGATCAGTCCCAGCACCGCCACCGGCAGCGCGGCCAGGGTGATCAAGGGACCGGTCCCGGCCGCCTCATAGATTTTGTTGAAGCTGATTTCCCAGCCCAGCAGCCAGGCCAACGCGATGGGGATCAGTCCGGGCCATGTGTAGGCAAAGCTGGTGAGCACCGCCGTGCTGCCCGCCTTCACATTGGCCAACAGGCCGCCGAAGAGGCGTCGCCAGCCCCGGCTGTCGGGCTCCCCTGTCAGCCAGGAGGCCCAGCCGCGGCCTGCCAGCGACCGATCCATCCACCCCACCACCGCCACAGCCCCGAGGGCGGTCAAGCACAGCAAGGTGGCGACCAGCATGTGACCAAGGGTTCGGGCAAGGCGCCCTAGCCGCGAAGGCGCCGCGGTGGCTGAGGGCCGGGCCATGGGATGTGACCTCCAGCGACGACCGGTCGGACACTGATGCTACCGCGCCCGGCACCCGCCCCCAAGCCGGAGCGCGTAACGGTGGGTCACCGGAACATCGGTCAGAGGTATCAGCGAGGCGGGGCCGTAAGCCACGCCCGCCACGCTCTCAAAGCCTGGCGCCCCCAAACCCTCCGAGGCTCCAAACCCTCCGAGGCTCGAAACCATCGACGCAACCCGGCAAGCCAACGCCTATTCCGCCGCCGCCTGAGCACCCCCCTGAGCACTAGGGTCCCCGCCCGGCAAGCCAATGGCGCTCAGCCAGGGAGTGATGTCGATGCGCGCCCGATCTGTGTAGGCGCGCTTGCGATCCATGCCCTTGATCTTCTTCTTGCCCGGAGGCGGACTGACCGGCGGGAACAGACCGAAGTTGATGTTCATGGGCTGGTAGGTCTCGGCCTCCGCCCCCCCGGTGATGTGGGCCAGCAAGGCCCCCAATGCCGTGGTGGGGGGTGGCAGCGGCGCTTCCACACCCCGCAGGTCAGCATCAATGAACAGTGCTGCCAGCAACCCCACGGCGGTGCTCTCCACATAGCCTTCGCAGCCCGTGATCTGGCCCGCAAAGCGGATATGGGGCTTGGACTTCAGGCGCAGGGTTCCATCCAGCAGGGTCGGGCTATTGAGGAAGGTGTTGCGATGGATCCCGCCCATGCGGGCAAACTCCGCACGCTCCAGGCCGGGGATCAGGCGCAAGACCTCCTTTTGGGCGCCCCAGCGCATCTTGGTCTGGAAGCCGACGATGTTGAATAGGGTGGCAAGCGCGTTGTCCTGGCGAAGCTGCACCACTGCATAGGGGTTGCGGCCCGTGCGTGGGTCCGTTAGCCCCACCGGCTTCAGCGGGCCGAAGCGCAGCGTGTCCACCCCGCGGGAGGCCATCACCTCAACCGGCAAGCACCCTTCGAAATAGGGGGTGTCCTTCTCCCATTCCTTGAAGTCCACCGTCTCAGCGGACAACAGCGCGTCCAGGAAGGTTTGGTACTGATCCCGATCCATGGGGCAATTGATGTAGTCCTTGCCCGTGCCGCCCGGACCCACTTTGTCATAGCGGCTCTGGAACCAGGCGATATCGAAGTTGATGCTGTCCCGGTGCACAATCGGGGCGATGGCATCAAAGAAAGCCAGGGCCTGTTGTCCGGTTTCGGCCGCGATCGCCTGGGCCAGGGCCTGCCCGGTGA
>CAZCBM010000457.1:0-1988 GCA_964496805.1 uncultured Rhodospirillales bacterium
ACTTGGTTGCCAATACACCAACACCGGAACAAGCGAGGGGACCCCCCTTTGAAACTTAAGTCACCCCTGGTCCAGTGCGCGTTGTGCGTCAAGCTGACCGTGCTCAAATCGCGCCAGCGGGCCAACGCGGGCTTCCAGCCACTGGCGCGGGTCAGGGATGGTGGCAAGATCGAAGCGGGCTTTCTGCGGCCGCTGCGCGGGACCGGCTTTTTGGTAGGTCACTTCCAACCCAGTGTGTGACATTTCCCTATAGAGTATCTCTCTATAGGGGTTTGTCACGCACCTCCGCCTATCCTGCCTTGCGGCTTGGCCCGTGGCCCACAGGTCAGGAAAGCACTGAGCCCTGTCGGCAGCGCTGTCCAGCCAGACACCTTGGGTGGCCATCTGGTCGGCTCGGGTTGGCTTGATGTCGTTCCAATGGATTAGATGGCTCACCTCCAGCCCGACCAACGGTAGGTTCGCCAGCAGCAGGATATCCAGCGGGTTGGTGGCGCTCCGGCGGACGCCTCGGCCTCGGCCGATGGCCTGCATAACCTCACCCTCGCAGATGGCAAGGCGCATGGCCTCCACGGTTGGATCCGGATGCCAGGGGCTTTGCAGGGCACGCGCTTGACCATCAGCGCAGCGCACCGGCCGTGGGTGATCTCGCCACCACCAGGGCGCTTTACCCTCATCCGCCGGCGGCATCGGCGCGGGGCTGGTGCCGGTGAGCGCGATGGCGTGGCGCTCCAGCTCCAGCGGGGTGGGCAGCGGCCGGCCGATCACGATCAGCCCCGCAACCTCCTTGAACGCGTCCAGCCCGGTCAGGTCGCCAAAGTGGGCCAGGATGACGCCCGGGGGCAGGCCGTCGGCCTCCAGAGCCTCACGGATCGCCTTCTGGGCGATCACAAGCACGTCCTGGCCATTGCCTCCCTTGCCCCGAAGCTGACGTGCCTTGGCCCGGATCAGGGCCCGCACCTCTGCACGGCGACGGGATGCGGTCTGGATCGTATCGGCACCGACATTGGTCCCGGCCTCCGGCGCCAGCTTGCGGACGGTATGGGGGGCGCCGGTGATCTGGGTCACCTTGACATGAGGCATGGCCACCCGCACTGGGTCTGGCGCCACGATACCTGGGAACCAGGGCCGCTGTAGCTCTGGCGGCGTGGTGGCATCCAACAGACACGCCCGGGGCGTTAGCCAGCGCTGGGCGATATCCCGACGCCAGAGGAGACGCAACTGGCGCACCGGCCCGGCATCGGTGTCGGCGAACTCTAGGCGCACGCCCTCAGCATCCTGGCCCCGTTCCAGGGCTTCCCCCAGGATGGCCCACAGAGCCTCACAGCGGCCGATGGGGGCTTGGCTGTGACTGCTGGCGGCTTCGGCCTTGGAAATTGCTTGGGCCCGCTCCTGGGCGCTCATGCCGGGTTTCAAGTATCGCCCCCGTCTGCGAGCATCTTCCAGCGATCGGGCGCCCTTGCGCCGGTCACCGGCGTGGCGGCACGCCTCCGCAGTGAGCCCCGCGGCTTGGAGGGTTGCCAACCGCAGCGGCACCCCGGCTGGTCCCGTGTCCAATTCCCCTGCGGTGGCCTCGATGGCAGTCAGCAGGCGACCCCGTAACGCCCGCAAATCCGCAGTGGCGTCGGGATCGGGCTCGCCCTTATTCCGGCCCGATTGGCGGTAACATTGAACCAATTCCTGCCGCAGTCCGTCTACAGTCAGGGTCACCGGTGGGCCGGAGACACCCACCAGCCCCTTGGCCCAAAAGCTCTCGTCAATCACCAACAGATCGGGATTGGGGATGGCGGTGGGCTTTTTCTGAAACAGCGCATTATGGGCCACCAACACCACCTGAGCCCCGTCCACCTCAGTGGCCTGGGATTGATAGGCGCAACGCTCGAAGAACGGACATTGGAGGGTCTTGCCCGTATCGCTCTTGGCCTTCTTGGCCTTACATGCCGCGGACTGGACGGGCTCTCCCAGGCGCTCGGCATCCTGTACGGCATCCA
>CAZCBM010000458.1:0-1987 GCA_964496805.1 uncultured Rhodospirillales bacterium
GACCAGCACCATTCCGGAGGGCGCCTCGGCGCCATCGCGATCGTAGGGGAAATGGATCTGAGGGGGGCGCAGACCCAGAAGGCTGTTGGTCAGTGCTTGCCGGGCGCCCTCGGTCGCCTCGGCGGATCCGAGGGCCATGCGGGCCGCCCACCCGGCAACGGCCTGGACAATCTCCGGCGCCGGTCGTTCCCTGATCTCCGCCAGCAGGCTCAGCATCGCGGCGGACTGCTTGGCGAGGGTTTGCTCTATGCGCTGGCGGCGCTTTGGTCCCGTCTCGTCCTCCGGTCCTGGGTCGGCTTCCAGTCGATCGCGCAGCAGCCCTGGATGCAGACGCAGTGTCAGGGCCCGCTGGGCGCTGAGCCGGGCTGTGCTGACGGTCGCTGGGAGGGCCGCAGGGAGGGCTGCGGGCAAGGCGATGTCCTCCACCCAGGTGCGGCTGCCGGGCGCCCAGCCGAACCGATCGCAGCCCCCCCGATCCGCCGGGACCACAACCACATCGCCGGGGCGCAACTCGGTGGCATCGATCCAGCGGGACTGATCGCTGTCCGCCCCCCGCCAGCGAAACACGCTGCGTCCGGGGGTGAGATCATCCACGTCCTCCGCGGCGGCGGAGGGGATGTCGGCCAGGGCATCGGCGCCAGGGCGAGGGGGCTGGTCGGCCTTCTGCTGCAACCAGCCCCGAACGGTCCACAGCGGCAACCCGATGCTCTCCGTCGCCTGGGGCGGGGCCAAGGTCAGCAGTCGCCGCGCCGCCTCCGGGGATAGGCGGGTGTGCTCATGCTGGCTCCCCAGGTCGGCCCGCCAAAGGACCTGCACGGAGCCCAGTTCCCTGTCGGGGCCATGCAGGAACAGGGGAACGTCAGGGTCCGGCAGGGGGCGGGGGCTGGTCTGCCGCCACAAATCCACATAGGCGGGCATCATCACCGGGGCGTCGGGCTTCTCGGTTTCATAGGCCGCGGTATCCAACGCGCCCAGGGTCTGGACCAGCGTCTGAGCCAGGGCCTGACTGCCCAGATCCAACGCCCCCTCCCGGTTGAGGTCTGTCAACAGGGCCCAGGTGGCACGGGTCTGCTCGCCATAGACCGGGTCTGGCTTGCGGCCGCTGACATCCTCCCGGGCCGCCACCAGCGTCACCTGTGCGGGCAGGGCGCGGCCACTGCGGTTCAGGCGTCCTGCCCGCTGGCGCAGGGCATCCAGGGGGCAGGCTTGGCTCACCAGCCCGTCCAGATCCAGGTCCAGGCCAGCTTCAATGCATTGGGTGGCCACCAGCAGGGTTGGTCGATCCCGGCGGAACGCCTCCTGATCACGCTGGCCGGTTTTCAGCCCGTCCAGGACGGCTGCCACCGCTGCGCGCTGGGCAGGCCGCGCGGGACCGATCACCAGGGACACCGCGGCCTCTGGCATCGCCTTCGCCAGTTCCCGGAACACCTGACGCGCCAAGGCCACCCGGTTGACCACCACCGCGATGGCCGGGTCCGGGCGGTGCGTGCAAAGCCGGTCCTGCTGGTCTTGGGCGGCCTTGATGAACGCCTCCACCAGCTTTTCGGTGCCCAGGCCGGCCTTGGTTTCCACCAGCGTAACGGGCTTGGGGGCTAACAGCCGCCGGGACAGAACGGGATGGGTACGGTCCGCCTCGCTCAGGCCAAACGGGCGCTGGCCCTCCAGGCCCGGGGTCGCGGTAAGCAGGGCCACCTGGAAGGGCGTGCGCCCCGGCGCCCGGTGGCGACTGATCCAGCCCAAGGATTGGCGAAAGGGCTCTGCCAGATGGGCCTCATCCAGCAGGATCAAGCAATCCGCCCCCATCAAACCGGCGTGCAGGGGCAGGCTGCGGTCGCGCACGCCATAGCCGCGGAACAGCAGGCGTGAGCCCACCTGATCCACCGTGGAACTGATCAACAGCGGTTGGGTGGGGCTTTGGGTCCATCCTCGCTCCAGCGGGACTCCGCCCCGCAGGCGCACCGCCTGAACCGGCACGCCGTCGGGGCCC
>CAZCBM010000459.1:0-1954 GCA_964496805.1 uncultured Rhodospirillales bacterium
CCAGCGGTCATACGCCGTGATTGCCATGGGTTCCAGCACCCCCAGCAATCGCGGCGTATGACCGCTGGCCTGAGCCCGTTCGAAGCAGGCCCGCTCATAGGCCAGGGCCTCGGCTGGCGCCAAGCCCATCTGGCTTTGTTTGGGGATGCGCAGCAGCAGCGGCCGTTGGCTGCGATCCCCGCCCAGCAGGCGCACATGATCATGGGCCAGCCCGACATCAGGCAGTGGCTCCAGGAACCGTTCGGCCAGGTCCGGGCGCTGGGTGCCCACCTGCCGGTGGAGCGTGGGCAGATCCAGCCCCGCCCGTGGCTGGCACAGGTCCTCTTCATGATCGACATCGGGCAATTGATCTGGATGCAGGCGGACCTTGTGGCCGTACTCGATCAGTCGCTGGCGGGTCTGTGCCAGAACTTGGTCATGGGACCAGGAGAGCTTGTCGAGCGTGCCGGCGGCCAGGGGGGTGGCTGTGGCTATCAGCCAGAACCCCCCATCCTGCGCGGGTCCCAGCACGATGGCCCCTGGCTCGTCACGCAGCAACGACCATGCCTTCAGCAGATGACCGGTGTCCAGCGTCGGCAAGTCGCTGCCGATGATGATCCTTGGCCGCAACAGGGGCGGCGCCAGAAGTCGCTCCATGCGCTGGCCCAGATCGCCTTCGCCTTGGAGTATCCGTGGCAAGCCGGGCGGAAACAGCGTCGGGTCGGCGTCATCGGGCGTAATGGCCAAGCGCACAGACCACGCCGCTTCCCCCTGCAGGCGCGCACAAAGCCGCCACAACGTCCGTCGTGACCAGTCGGCCGCAGCCTCAGCACCGATTCCGGCGGCCAGCCTCGTCTTGGCGTCGCCTGGGACGGGCGCCTTGGCCATGATGATGACGTCGATTGCCGTAACGCTGTCCGGCGGCAAGACGGGGCGGTCGAGAGGGTCCATTACTTTACTGGGCCGACGATGGTTCTTCGGGCCGTCGCGGGGAGCGGTTGTAGCGGCGCACCAGGCGCTCAGGCGGCACGCCGGCCAGATAGAGGGCCAAGCAACTCAGGTTCCGCAGCGGTCGCGCCAGCCAGCCGTCACGACGGTAGCGATCGGCGCTGGTAAGCGCGACCATGTCAAGGGCGCGCAGACGACGGCGTCCGAGAGCCCGGGCAAGGGCAACATCTTCCATAAGCGGGATGTCGGCAAAGCCACCAACAGCCTCGTATAGGGCCCGGCTGATCAGCAGCGCTTGGTCACCATAGGGCAAGCCCAGGCGCCGTGCGCGCTGCATGGCGAGCCAGGCCACCCTCCGAGCGGCCGGTCGGTCATCGTCAAACCGGAGTTGGCCATAACCGGCGATGTGCGCGTTCGCCGGATCAGTGATGTGGGCTATGGCTGAATCCTCCCACCGGTCAAGCAGTCGCGTGTCCGCGTGGAGGATCAGCAACCAGTCACCGCTGCTGGCCGCAACCCCGCGGCGAAGCTGCTGTCCGCGGCCGGGCGGTCCTTGAACCAGCGATACCCCCCGAGAGAGGGCGACCATCGCGGTTGCGTCGGTGCTTGAACCGTCTGTGACGACAATCTCCTGGATCCAACCGGCGCTACGGGACCGCTCTAGACAGTCCAGAGTCGCCGCCAGACCAGCCTCAGCGTTCAACGTGGGGATAATGACTGAAATCATAGCATATTCTGATAGTGCATCGGCAAGTTTAGGGGAATGACAAACACCAAGCCAAAATATGAGCTTGGACACATACGAAGGTGTCCGGCGGACACCTTACTCTCGGCTACGCGCGCGGCCGGCGGTTGCCCAGCCCGCCATCCTCCCGGATGGTCTTGGCACTGTGGCACGGCTTGCACAGCGGACGCAGGTTGGCGCGCTCGTTGGTGCCACCGCGAGCGATGGCCACGATGTGGTCGACCTCGGTGGCTGGCGCACCGCACAGCCGGCACCGTGGTTCAGCTGCCAGCACAGACGCTC
>CAZCBM010000460.1:0-1947 GCA_964496805.1 uncultured Rhodospirillales bacterium
GGCAACGCCACGGAGGGGATCATCCGAGCGACCACCAGAACGCTACAGCAGCGACACCGATTCCAAATCGGTGTCCACTGCTGAAGGGCGCTGTGTGCCAGCATCAAGTCAGCACCAACCCCACGCCCCCCACTGGCGGTACTTTGGCCGGCCACCCATTGCGGTGATACTGGTGTGGGGTGGTCGAGGTAGGGGCGACCCGCTTTCACCATAGAGCTTGGTCCGCGGCGCTGGGGTCCCTGTCGGCCGCCTACCGGTTGCGGGGCATGGGGCGCCAGTCCGGCGGGGCCATCTCGAAGCCGCTGAACTCAAAACCGGGGGAAACCGTGCAACCCACCAGCGTCCAACGGCCAAGGGTTTCCGCCGTTTGCCAGTGTCCTGGGGGGATGATCACCTGCGGGCGTTGGTTGGCCGTTAAGGCGGGACCAAGGTGAAAGGCCTGGGCGTCATGGCCATCGGGACTGACAGTCAGGGCCAGCGGGTCACCGGCATAGAAGTGCCAGATCTCGGTGGCGTCCACCCGGTGCCAGGCACTGACGTCCCCCACTTCCAACAAATAGTAGATGGCGGTGCCCGTGGCGCGCTCTCCCTCAGAGGCCTCGGCACGCCAGGTTTCCCGGTACCATCCACCCTCGGGATGGCGCGCCAGATCCAACTGGCGAATGACGTCCTGAGCGGTGGGGTGGTCGATGGGATCAAGGGAGAACATGGGCAACGTCGGGTCCGTCAGGGGGCATTAGGCAGGGGACGGCCGGGTGATCCACCCGGCGAGGCCCAGGGATTGTTCAGGGGCAGGGGCACACGATAGTCCGCGCTGACGCCCTCGCCCTCAAACAACGAAAGCCGGTGGGTGGCATAGGCGTCCAGCCACGCCTGCATGTCCGCCCCTGGCACCGGGAAACCACCACTCAGCAGCCATACCCCATCATCCCCGATCCGCTCATGGAAATCTGCCGGAAGGTCCTGCGCAAAGCACGCGACAACATCGGTGCGCAGCGGCGGCTCAAGTCTTGCCAGATAGAGGTCGAAGAAGGGATGCCCATTGGTGCAACTGATGATCAGCGGGGTTGCACCCGCCGGCCGCACCGCGGCCAGGGCAGCCACAGCCCCCCGCACCGGGTTGTCGGGCACGCGACCGAGCGTATGGTGGGCCGGCACCTGAGCGGCAGCGGGCAGCACAACAAGGGCTGAGAGAGCGGCCCCCGCCCACCGCAGGGACCGACGGGGGATGCCGGCCAGTAACAGGCCCAAGGCCAGCGCCTGCACCAAGCGCATGGCGGGCAAAGCGGCTCCGCCGTGTCTAGAGCCCAGATGCAGGTCACTTATCGCGCCCAACACCAACAGAACGCCCAAGTGCGCCCCTACAAAAAGGGCGAGGCCGCGGGCGACCGTCCAGGATAGCGGGCGATCCGGGGCAAAACGGCGGCTCAGCCAAGGGCCCATGGCGATGACCGTCAACGCAGCGATCCCCGCCCCCACATGGCCCACCGTGAGCCCCATCACTTGGTCCAGGAGGGCTGCCGCCTGATCCAAATAGGGATGCGGCGGCGGTTGCTGAAAGCGCCACTCAAACACCAGCACGGACCACAGGGTGTAGAGCACCAAGGCGGGCAGGCAGGCCAGCAGGGTAAGCCCTTGCCGGTGCCACAGGCTCCACGCGGCCAGCGCCAGCGGCCCCACCATGAAACTGCCATGGGTGAGCCCGCCCAGGGCTGTTGCCACGGTGAAAACGCCCATCCACCTCCACCGGGCACGGCCGGTTGCGGTGTGTGCTTCGGCCCATCCCCACAGGACAAGGGCGGAGAACAGATAGATCAGGCCATATCCCCAGGCCTCGCGGTGGGCGTGAAGATCTGCAGGACACAGGGTGGCCAGCACCACCGCCAGGGTCCCCACCACCGGCCCGAAGCGCCGCCACCCCAGCAGCCCGATCACCAGCACCCCAAG
>CAZCBM010000461.1:0-1945 GCA_964496805.1 uncultured Rhodospirillales bacterium
AGCTGCAGGGTGCGGTCGATGTGCTCGCTCGCCTCCGGGTGGAAGGTGATGTAGGTGGCGCCCGCCTTGGCGAAGTCGGGGACGATCCGGTCCACGGGCTTGACCATCAGGTGGACATCGATCGGGGCGGTGACGCCGTGCTTGCGGAGCGCCTCGCAGATCAGGGGGCCAATGGTCAGATTGGGCACATAATGGTTGTCCATTACGTCGAAATGGACGATGTCGGCCCCGGCCGCCAGGACGTTGTCCACCTCTGCGCCGAGTTTGGCGAAATCCGCCGACAGGATCGAAGGTGCAATCAGGTCTTCTGCCATGGAGGTCTCCCCTTGGGTGCCGGCAGCGCGCGGGCTGGTGACCGGCCGTGGATCGAAAGATTACTATCTTCTAATCTACCGCAAACGGCGACGCTTTTCACTTACCCTTGAGGTACTGTTCGTCGCTGAACGAGTAGACCCAGCGCGGGCGGAACACCACCAGCACCGCGAGCACCCAGCCGTTGAGGAAGGCCTCGGGGAGGAACATCAGGGGAAAGAAGGGGATGACCGTCTCCGCGAGGTCGGCGTAGGTGTAGGCGCCGCTCGCCGCCAACAGCCAGGTCGCAAGATATCCACAGGTCAGGCCCGCGAGCCCGCCGGTCAAGAATCCGTTGACGAGAACATAGACGAAGAACTGCCGCGGCAGGTACCAGCGGATCAGGATCAGCAGGATCCAGGTCAAGCTGATGGGGACCACGCCTGCGACCAAGGCGTTGATGCCAAAGCCGTCCCAGCTGGCACCGGTGTTGATCGTGATCCCGGCCAGCGCCACCGAGGCGGCAATCACCGCCAAGGACCACCCGAACATGAGGGTGACGGCGGTCAGGCCCAGCAGGTGGTAGGACAGCCCGGGGCGCACCTCCGCCTGCATGTGCCACAGGAGCAACAGGGCCACCAGAGTCCCCAGGAAGACGTGCAGCTGCTCGGAATCGAGGAGCTTGGGCCAGGGCGCCGTCCTTAGCGCCCCCACCAAGATCAGTCCATAGAGGGCGGCGGCCGACCAGACGAAGAGAGAAGGGAAGAGGGCGCCGTCGATAGTCATGATCCCATTGGGCAAAACGGGGTTGCGGGTCGAGACCTTTCACTGCTTACCAAGTGCGGTTCGCGGGCGGCGGCGCCAAGAGGCCGGGTCCCATGCCGCCGTCCTGTCCATCTTGCGTACCAAGTACCGGAGCGGTTTCAGGCGCGCGCGAGCGCTTACCCCCTGGCCGCCGTGCGGAGCCCATGAGGCTCGACGGTTGCTTGGATGTGCGAAGTGACGCATCCTTCGCCCATGATCGGACACTGGGGGAAAAGGGGGAAAAGCGGTCGCAACGCAGCGCGCGATGCCCCCGCCGGCGCATCTCGGGCGGGCGTTTCGGTCCGTCGCCGCTGCGCCTACCTGGGAAGCGGGCGGCGATGGACCCGGTAGCGATCCTAGCCTATCTCGCCACCGGTTTCGTCGCCGGGGTGTTGGCGGGACTCATGGGGGTCGGCGGTGGGATCGTCGTCGTGCCCGCACTCGCCTGGATCTTCGCCCACGCCGGTTTCGCCGCCGATTGGAGCTTCCACCTCGCCATCGGGACATCGCTTGCGACCCTCATCGGGACCGGCAGCGCCTCGGCCTATTCCCACCACCGCCGCGGGGCCGTGCGCTGGGACCTGGTACTCATCCTGGTGCCCTGGCTGGCGCTCGGTGCCTTCATTGGCTCAAAGGTCGCCGGGGTGCTCGACGGCGCTTGGCTGCGGGCCATCTTCGGGTCATTCCTCGCCTATGTGTCGCTCGGCATACTGCTCGAGCGCGCGCCATCCCAGGCGCGCCGCCTGCCGGGGCGTGCGGGGATGGGCCTTGCCGGTGTCGGCATCGGCTCCCTCTCGGCCCTGGTGGGGATCGCCGGCGGTACCCTGACGGTGCCTTTCCTGGCGCGGGG
>CAZCBM010000462.1:0-1929 GCA_964496805.1 uncultured Rhodospirillales bacterium
TCCTCCAAAAACTCAACCGGTGCCCTGCATCCTCTGTGTGAGTCGGTGCACTAGCGGCCTGCTGGATCAGTGCCTCCAGGCGGGCTTCAGCCGCCCCCAGAGACAACAGCGGGGGCAAGGGCGGCCCGTCCCACAGGGCAAAGCGATCATCGGCGGTGGGCGGGATATACCGGCGCACCGTGCCATGGTGCCGGAACCAAGCGAGGCGATCAGACATCGTCCCCCTCCTTTCCCATTGCAACGGGGGCAACCAGCCCCACCCGGCGCAGGGTATCGTTCCAGTCGCTGTCAGGGGCCTGGGGTGTGCAGATCTCAACTTCGCGCTCCGCCAGGGTCCAGCGATCCGCACAGGCCTCAGCTGCCTTGGCTCCGGGGCCGTCAGCATCGGCGAATAGGGTCAGGGCATCGATGCCGGCGAGTACGGGGAAGCGGGCCATCGCCCCAGAGGAAGTGGCGGCCCAGACCGGCTCAAACCCGGCGCTGATACAACTGAGCCCGGTCTCGATCCCCTCGGCCAAGCCCAGGCCCTGGGTGACTTCCTCATCGGGGCTGAGGCGGATGACGCCCGCGGCGCCCAGCATCATCTTGCCCTTGTCGTCGCGCAGGCGATCGCTGCCGTCTGGCTTGAGAAAGGTGCGGTGTATGCCCACCGGGGCACCGGTGACTGGGTCAGTCATAAGGGCGACCATGGCGGGAAGGCGATCCTGGCCGCGGGGGCACGCAGGGTGAAAGCGGACCGCCTCGGGAATGGGGCAGGTAATGCCGCGGCCGGGCAGATAGTACTCCACCAGCGTGCCTGCTGCGGGGATGGTCTCTTGCCAAATCTGGCGAGCCCGTTCCCGCTTGGCGGCAGTGGCAGGGTCGGCACTATCATCGCAGGCAGCTTGAGGTGCCGCGTTGAGCCTGGGGGATAGGCGCTGGCGCTGCGGCTGCCGCTGATCGGTTGTGGATAGGCCCAGCCACTCCGCGGCCCAGGCCAACGCGGCCGGGAAGTTCCCGCCAATCTCGCGCTGGATCAGGGTAAAGACATCGCCACCGGTCCCGGCCTCGAAGTCGTACCAACGGCCCTGGTTTCGTCCAGTCAAGGTCAGCTTGAGGCTACCTTTTGTGCCCCATCGCCACTCCCGTTTGGTGCTGAGGCGGCGATTGGGCTCGCTCAAAAGACGGTGGGCCAAATCCTCCAACTGATCCAGCAGTCGTGCTTTGATGTCGTCCCGGTCCAGCCGGCGGATCCCATCCGCCCTTTCTATCGATCCCATTTTTGCCTCCGTACACGGCACCCCATCAGAGCATCAGAACAGCCCGCCGGGGCGGCATTGCTGTTTGGTCACTCTGAGGCGATGCCGGCGGCGGCCATCTGGCGGGCCTGGTAGGCTTCGATCTCGGTCCGCGGCACCAGTGTGCGGCGGCCAATGCGGATGGCGCGGATTTCACTCCGGCGCAACATTCGCCAAATGGTGGGCTCGGATACACCAAGCAGCGCAGCGGTCTGCGGTACGGTGATATTCAGCGGCGTTTGGTCAATCATGGCCAGTCCTTATCCCTCTTGATGACGGCGGGCTGGTCAAGATGTACGAGATGACACCTCCGCACATAAGTTGGAGGACTACGGAACCGTAATAGGGGGACTGATCAACGGGTTATATCCGAGCGTAGCCCCCGGCTTCAAACGCCCAAATAAGACCTGTTTTGGCGATTTCATGGATCAGCATGCCATCCTGTGTCAGCAGGGCGGGCACATCCTCAACGGCAAGGAGCTCGACGATTGTCGGGGCAAGGGGCTCACGGCTGAGGATGACTTTCCAACCTTTCTCCACCATGGACAGCGCCAGTTTCTTGTCCTTGTTGATTGCTTGTGCCCAGTTTTCCCCCTCATAGCCAAGGGCATGGGCAATGGCCGACTGTTTGGCACCAGCGGCATGGGCATCG
>CAZCBM010000463.1:0-1888 GCA_964496805.1 uncultured Rhodospirillales bacterium
CCGCCACATGGGCCAGATACGGAACACCCAACTTATCCGTTTGGCCGATGTGGGACAGCACCGCCAACCGGCGGGCAGACGCCACCAGCGGCACGCAATCCTCCGCATCCCAGCCCCAGGCCGGCAGCCCATCCCAAGGCTGATCGCTTAGGTTCAGGCGGACCATCAGGGCCGGGCCGTGGACCAACTGACGGACAACGAGCAGCACCGGTCCCTCGGCCCAGACCTGCTGACTGGCCTGCCAGCCCAAGCGGGGGTCCTGGCGCCGCCAACCGAACACCGCCCGGATCTGCTCCAAGATCGAGCCTGCCACGCCCTCCTGCTGGTCCACCGCATGGGCGCGATGGTCAGGAGGGATGGGCAGCCAGGGATGATCCCCATCGGTGAAACCTGCCCCAACCCCGGCCTGCCCCTTCCAGGGGACGGGGGTCCGGCAGCCGTCTCGGCCGGGGTCCTCCGGCCAGAAGGTCAGACCCACCGGGTCTTGAAGATCTTCATAGGCCAGCACCGCCTGTGCCAACCCCAATTCATCCCCCTGATACCAGCAAAGGGCCCCCCGCAGGGCACTCAGCAGCACCGCCCCCAGGACTGCCACAGTGCCCTGCTGGTGGGGCGAACAGCCCGATCGGCTGACGAATCGGCGGACATCATGATTGCCCAACGCCCGGCACGGCCAGCCGCCATCGGTGCGGCCTTCCCCCCAGCCCAGCGCGGCCGCCTCCCGATCCAGCAGGGTCGCCAGGGCAGTCGCCTCAAAGGGACAGTCCAGCAGACCGAAGTGATACCCCATGTGCAGGCGGTCTTCCCCGCGGGAGAACGCCGCCAGTTGCTCCAATGACCGCTCGATGCCGATTTCCGCAATGCTGATGGCACCGTAGCTGTCAAGGACGGCTCTCACCGGCGCCATGCCGGCGAACGTCTCCTGCCGGGCAAAGTTCTGGCGGCACCATTGGCGGGTGAAGGGGTTGGCGGGATCAAGCCCTTCAATGGCTGGCGCCGTGGCGTCGCGGACCGGGTTGTCGGCCAGCGCTGGATCATGTTGCAGGTATCCCACGGCATCCAGGCGCACCCCTGCCACCCCACGTTCCAGCCAGAAGCGCAGGCCATCCAGCATGGCCCCCACCACCTCCCCGTTCAACCAGTTGAGATCGGGCTGTTGGACCAGGAAATTGTGCAGGTAATACTGCTGGCGTCGGGTGTCCCACTGCCAGGCAGGCCCGCCGAAGATGCTCAGCCAATTGTTGGGCGGGGTGCCATCAGGCTTGGCGTCGGCCCATACATACCAGTCGGCCCGGGGGTTGGTGCGGTTGAGCCGGCTTTCCGCAAACCAAGGGTGGGCCGCCGAGGTGTGGGACAGCACCCAATCCAGAACGACCTTTACCCCCAGGCGGTTGGCCTCTGCCATCAAAGCATCGAAGTCCCCCAGGCTGCCAAACAGCGGGTCGATGTTGCAGTAGTCGGCCACATCATAGCCGAAGTCCGCCATGGGGGAGGGAAAGATCGGAGAGATCCAGACCGCATCAAACCCCAGCGCCGCCACATGCCCCAGCCGTTGGGTTATCCCCGGCAGATCGCCCACCCCATCGCCATTGCTGTCGGCGAAGCTGCGCGGATAGATCTGATAGATCAGCGCGTCGCGCCACCAGTCCGGGTTCGTCGTCATGAGGGTCCCTGCCATCTTCGCCTTCGCCTGTGCGTCCGTGCGTCCGTGCGTCCGTGCGTCCGTGCGTCCGCCGGTGATAGCGCCTAAGCCGCCGGTGTCCAGAGAGCTTACAGATCATCCCGATCCATGCCTTCCCCCCTCTCGCGCCCCGACAGGCCCGTATCATCGGCTAGAGCGTAGGACCCCAGAGTGGCAACGCCACGGAGGGGATCATCCGAGCGACCA
>CAZCBM010000464.1:0-1828 GCA_964496805.1 uncultured Rhodospirillales bacterium
CCGCCCACCCCTTGACCAGACATCCAGAGGGATAGTGCTCATGCGTGGTACCCTGTTCGAGGCAGCCCTTGGGGCTGGTGTGTTGCTGGTGGCCGGTGGTTTTCTGGCCATTGCCCTGTCGGCCGCGCCCTCTGGCGCCAAGGCGGACGACCGCATGCTCAGTGCCTTTTTCACCGATATTGGCGGCATGACCGTGGGGACCGACGTGCGCACCGCCGGTGTCAAGGTGGGCACCGTCACCGGTATCCGGTTGGACCCTGCCCGCGTCCAGGCAGAAGTGTCCATCGCCATCGACCCCAGCATGACGGTCTATGAAGATGCCTCCCTGAAAGTCGCCTCAGAAAGCCTGCTGGGCGGCTCCTACTTGGCGTTCGACCCCGGCTCCGGCATTGACGAGCTGGGGGACGGGGGTGTCATCTCCTACACGCAGAGCGTGGTTAGCGTTCAGGAACTGCTGTCCAAGGCGGTGCAGGGCGTCGGAGGCGCTGAATGATCCGCCGCCCCTGGCCGGTGGTGGCGCTGGCCGTGCTGCTGGTGCTGTCGGTGGGAAACGCCCTGGCGCAGTCGCCGCTGCAAGGTCGGCGTTATGATCTGTATGATGCAGCGATCCTGGGGGCGCTGAACAAAATCACCGGAACCACGGATCTGTTCCGCGTGCCGGTGGGCTTCAGCGTCAACTTCGACACGCTGCGCATTGGGGTGCGGACCTGCCGCAAGACCCCGCCGGAGGAATTGCCGGAGGTGGTGACGTTCCTGGAAATCGACGAGCGGCGAGAGGACGAGGCCGGCGAGGTGGCGTTCGAGCGGCGCTATCAAGGGTTTATGTTCAAATCCAGCCCGGCGGTGGGGGCGATGGAGCACCCTGTTTACGATGTGTGGGTGGTTGATTGTCAGGTTAAGTTGGGGCCGGCCCCAACGCCGGACCCCAGCGGGCTGGGCTTCCAGCCCTTTCGTCTCACACCTGCACAATAGGGGCCTTCGTCATGCCTGACCTTCCCCCCTCGATCCTGTCCCACGTCTCCCTGGGCACCAACAATCACGCCCGTGCCAGACGCTTCTACCGCACTGTGCTGGAGACATTGAGCATTGGGGTGGTGATGGATGTGGATGAGGATGGGGTGCAGGCCACGGCCTTTGGGCGGGCCTATCCGGAATTTTGGATCCAGACGCCCTACAACCGCCTGCCCGCAGAAACCGCCAACGGGGTCCATGTGGCGTTCATGGCCCCGTCCAAGGCCGCCGTTGAGGCGTTCCACGCTGCCGCCCTGGCCAATGGCGCCACCGATGACGGTCCCCCGGGCCCACGCCCCCACTATGGCGAGCCCTATTTTGGTGCCTTTGTCCGCGACCCAGACGGCCACAAGATTGAGGCCACGTATTGGGATCAGGCGCTGGCGCGCAGCCTGGGCATGACAGCCCCAGACGCGGGGTGAGGACCAGTGCCGGAGGGGCCGCCCTTGCCAGGGGTGCAGGGGCTTCAGCGTGCAAGGATGGCAAAGGTCGAGCGGGTGGAGGCCACCACGTCCACGGCCGGCGCCGGCAAGCGTGGCACCTCCGTGCGGGCGTCAGTCGTCCGACCCCAGCAGCGCACATCCCCCAGCAGGGTGAGGGCGCAGGTGTGGAATTCCCCAGCGGTGATCTTGATCACCTGGGATAGATCCCGGGGCACAGCGATCTGATCGCCGCCTGCGCCCCAACAGACCACCCGGCCGCTGACATGCAGGCCGCACACATGGTGATTGCCCATCGCCAGGGACTTGAACGCCAGTCCTGGCGGCGGACGCCGGCCTTGAGCCCCCCGCTGCGACAGGGCACAGAGCGGTTGGCC
>CAZCBM010000465.1:0-1811 GCA_964496805.1 uncultured Rhodospirillales bacterium
GCAGAAGAAGAGCCAGCACTGGTCGATGCATACCTCGAATCCGAGCCGGCGCAGGACCGGGCGCTATCGCCTCAGTGCTTATCCCCGTGCATCGCCTGGCAGGTGCCGCACCAGGTCAGTGGGTTGGCGAAGTCGAAGGCGGGGGCGGCGGGGGCAGTTTCGTTGCACTGGCCGACAACACCCCCCTGGTGGTGGCAGGCGGCGGGGGCGGTGGGGCGCATCGCGATAGCGGGTTGGCCGCCAACGCCAGCAGCCTGAGAGACATCAGCGACAGCGGTGGGGGCAGCAATGATCGCGGCTACGCCGGGGCTGGCTTCACGGGCAATGGCAGCGGCTCCCTGGCCTTTGTGAATGGGGCCCGTGGCGCTGTCAGCACCAGCGGCCAGGCGCGGCCAGGGGGCTTCGGCGGTGGCGGGGCTGGCATCAACGACATTGATGGCATTTCAGAGGATCGGGGCGGTGGGGGCGGTGGCTACCGTGGCGGCGCTGGGCGCTTTCTCACCTCCGGCGGTGGCGGCTATAGCTTTGTGAACACCGACAGCCCCTACAACGGGGCGGCGTCCACCTTGTCCAACGGCAGCCAGGGAGGGGACGGCTCCGTCACGCTGACCTTCGTGAATTAGCGCCTGCCCCATTTGCCCAGGCCACCCCAGGCTACCAACCCACGCTCCGGGGCGGCCTCCCACCGGAGTTTCATCGCGATGGGTGGGGCCCGCGATTAAAGCCGGGAGGGGACCGGCATGGGCTACAGCAGTGGACACCGATTTGGAATCGGCACAATTGCTGTAGTTTCTTGGTGGTCGCTCGGATGATCCCCTCCGTGGCGTTGCCACTCTGGGGTCCTACGCTCTAAGCAGACCGGAAAACGCGCCGGATGGTCCCGGCGGCCGCATCGCCGAACGGCCCCCCTGGAGGGCAAACCCCAAGACTCGCGACGTAGCGGTAGGGGCGGACCCTCAGCCCGTCACCGCACCCACAGCCATGCGTTATAGAGGAAGGTGAGCGCATTGCCGCCAGTGCAGTTCGGCTGGGTCCAATTCAGCGAGATATTGTCATTGTTGGCTTCGTTGACGCCCCAATAGCGCACCAGCCCACCGGAGTGGATGGTGTGGCGAGCAGCACCAATTGCGCCGGTACCTTGGTTGGCCTCATTGGCGGCCAGGATATGGGTGGCGGTGTTGGCGATGTCGGTGGTCAGTGCCGGATAGAGGATCAGCGTTGATCCACCGCAGTTGGATCCGTTGGTGCCATAGGGGTGGGCGAAACTGTTGGCGGACACGGCACACCCGTCAGGATCGGAGAACCAGACATTGCCATCGTAGACGGTCTCTCCGACCTCATTGGCCAGGGCGCTGATCTGCTCTGTGGCAATGCTGCCGCCATCGTCGTCAAAGAAGGGGATGGTGATGACCTCACGACAGGCTTCGCTGAAGTTGTATTCGGCGTTTGCCCCGGAGATGAAAGCATCTGGGATCGGCGTTTGGTCCTGTTCATCAAACATAACGCCCCCCAGTTTGTTGGCGTCGCCGCGGATCCACAGCTTAGTGTAACCTCCGTTGACCATGTCGCACTCAACGGTGAAGGGGGCCGCGCCGCCCTCCCCATCCGGATCGATGGTGTAGGGTCCGTTGCCCGTGCTCAGGCCTGCGTCCAGGATGCCCTTGCAGCTGGTGCGGGCAAAGGGTGTGGGGGAGGGAGCGGGAGAGGGCGTGGCAGCCGGCTCGGCAGGATTGAGGCCGTCCACCATAGTGGAGGAAACGGTGCCGAAGAGGCTCGTCGTGCTGTCGCCCACCCGGCTGACAGCCGCCAAG
>CAZCBM010000466.1:0-1781 GCA_964496805.1 uncultured Rhodospirillales bacterium
GGGTCTGCACTTCAGTTTTGATATTGTCCAGCCCCACCAAATTGTTGAGGTCAACGAGCGCCTGTTCCAGGGTCTGTTCCAGCTCCTGCGGACTAGGCGGGGACGGGGGCGGGGCCCCAGGCGGGAGAGACGCCCAAGCCACTGAACGGGAGCGCGACGCAGCCCAAACCCAAGCGCTGCGCGCGCTCAGCATCGCCGAGATCTGGGAGGCTCAGCGCATCAGCGTGGGCAAGTTCATGAACGTCACCCAAGCCGTCCCAGCGCGGGTGGTTTAGGGGACCCGGACAGCTCCCAGCAGAGGCGTCAAACACGGGATGTGCTCATGGCCCAGCACTGACTTCTATGGAGCCGGAACCGGCTGGTTCCAGAAGGGTCTATAGACCCGCAGGAGGGAACTGTCCGGGAAACATCACCGTAGCCGAGTCGGGCGCGATTGAGAAGGCTTACAGTGGTGGGTGAAGAGGATATCGGGATTCCGCTTCTTTGAGGAATGATGGGTTGCAATCCCCCTTCGCCTGCCCTATCTTACCCTTGGAAGCAAAACGGCCCAGGTGCGGGAACACCTGGGCCGTCTGGAGCACACCCGTTGCGCGGGCTCCGACCGGTCATCTAGACCTTCCACAAGGTATCCAGGTCAGCTTCTCCGCGCAATCTCTTTCTGTCGGCTGCTTGCCGGCAAGCATAGTAAATTGCTCATGTTAACACTTAGAGTAAAGAGGATCACCACCGATCCCCACCGCAGCGGCTGGGACACCCTCACCCACATTGGCGGCGACCACTGGCGGCACACTGTCGCCGAGACCGCACGGAACATTACCTCCAGAGCCTGCCACTACACGGTGACCGTCCGCCAACAGACGACCCACGTCACCGTTGTTGAAAGGGACGGGCAGAAGTTCCTGCGCACCGCGGCGGACGACAGCACCTCCAACAACCTGCTCAGCCTGCCGCGGTGGCCGCAATGACCCGGGCGGCCCCCACCTCCCACCGGCTGACCCTGGACGATGCCGTGGACATCCATCGCCTCAGGGCCCGGGGCATGGCCCAACACACCATCGCCGCCGCGTTTGGGGTGAACCAGGGTCGGGTCAGTGAAGTCCTCAGCGGCAAGCGCTTCCCGAAGGCCGCTCGCTTCACTGCCTCCGGCTCCAGTGATACCAGGCTAAGCCTGTTCTGACCCAGACCACCGGCTGGAGCCGCCACCGCCCCCTTGCTTTGCTGGCAGCGTGTGGTGGCGGCTCCCCGCCTGCCTTCCGGGCCTTTCGGCGCCGGCTCCGTTGCTCCTCCTGTCCGTGTGCGGCTTGCCCCCTTTCAAGCCGCTCCCTCCCCTTCCCGAGAGAGCCCCTGTGAGCCGTCATGCCAGCCGCCGATGTTCCGCCGATCTCCCGGCCCCCCGTCTCGGACGCCCCGTCAGCCTCCTCCTTCGCCACAGCAGCGGACATGCCCGGCCCGTCTCCACTGCCGGCCGATGCGCATCCATGCTGTCCCGAAGACGGGCTCACTGCTCCAAACCCTGACACAGATCCTGGCCCAAACCCCGCCGAGCCCCTGCTGCCGTTGCCGCCGCCGCCTCCCCGCCTGAGCGAGGACGCGCCGCTGCTGCCCGCCCGGATGGTCAACGAATATGCCTACTGTCCACGGCTGGGGGTGCTGATGCATGGCCATGGCGCCTGGGAGGACAGCGCCGACACCCTGGATGGCCGCCAGGTCCATCGCCGTCCCGATGCCCGGGCCATGCCGCTGCCCGCCCCGAGGGGAGCCGCCGACAGCCCCAGCGACCC
>CAZCBM010000467.1:0-1780 GCA_964496805.1 uncultured Rhodospirillales bacterium
GGCTGTGCCTGTGCCACCGTGCCGCTGGGGGCGGCTGGCGTGCTGGCCAGGGCCGCCAACAGCTGTTCCCGGCGGGCCGCCAGCGCCCGGGCATGGCGGCTGGTGCCATAGCCGATGTCGGTCTTAAGGCCCCCCTGACCATTGGCACGGAAGTCCAGGATCAGCTTGCCCTCGGTCCGCCAACGGGTGACCTCAACGCCGGGCTTCAGGGTGATGGTCAGCCGCTTGGTGTCTGCTTCGGCAGCGTCGGCCGTGGCTGTTGCGACGCTGCGACCCAACACGCGCTGAATGTCCCGCAGCTTGGGATCGCTGGTGCCGGTCAGCACCATGGCGATCCGTCCGTCGCGGATGGTGGGCTCCACGGGCTCAACCGCCGCCGGCAAGTCGAACACCAGGCGGTCGAAATCATCATGGCGGCCAACACGGACCCGCACGGCGTCGTCACTGGCGGCAGCGAGGCGGGTATTCTCGTCCCGCGGCAACGGTTGGGACGCCGTGGCGGCCGCCCGGTCCGTCCGCGGGGGGATCAAGGGCACGGCCATGGGCACCGGCGCTTCGGTGGGTGCCAGGGCGGCACTGGGGCCAGGACGACCCACGCGGGCGCCGGCGTCCCGTGCATCGGGCAGCGTTGCAACCTCTTGCGGGGCTGCGCCAGAGGCTGGCTCCACCGCCGCACTGGCCATCTGAGGCGGCGCGCTCTCGACCCCCAAAAGGGCGTCGGCAGCAACGGCCGGCTCAGCGCTGCGCAAGGCCTGATCCAGGCGCTGATCCCCGGTTTGCAGGCGCAGCCGCTCGGCCTGAGCGGCCGCTTCCATGGCCGCGGGCGAGGCCATGGTCCGGGTTCCCACCCGCTCGCTGAGCAAGGGGATTTCCTCTTCAGCCTCGGCATCGGCCGCGCCTTCGGCCTGGGGTAGTCTTTGCCCGTGGCTCAGGCTGGACGGGTCGATGAAGTCATCGCTGCTGGCCATCTCCGGCGCTGACGGCAACTGGGAGGGAACCACAGGGCTCTGGGGCACCAGCGTCCCGGCGGCGGCCGCTTCACTGACCATGGTCAGGTTCTCGGCGATGGCGGTGTTGGTGGGGTCCAGGCGCAGGGCCTTGTCCAGGCTGTCGATGGCGCGGTCGCCATCGCCCATCTGGGCGTAGGCCAGGCCCATATTGTTCAACACCTTGGCCGCATCCGGTGACCCGTTGGCCAGGCTGCGCTCAAAGGCGGTGATGGCCCCCACGTGGTCGCCGCGGGCACTCAGCACCACTCCCTGGATTTGCAGGGCCTCCGGGGCATTGGGGGACTGGTTCACCGCGCCCAAGGCCGCCGACAGGGCAGTGTCGCTGTCTCCGGCCTGCAAGTTGGCCTTGGCGTAGCTCACCAGCACCGGCAAGGAGGCCTCCGGGTTTTCGGCCAAGGGCCTCAGAACCTCCACCGCCACCGCGGGGTCATTGTTCAGGCGCAGGGTTTCCGCGAACCGATAGCGCACCTCGGCATCGTCCGGCGTGCGCTTGAACAACTGCTCATAAAAGTGGCGGGCCGCCGCCCGATCCGGTGAGTTCCAGGCGGCTTCGGCAGCGCGTACCAAGGCCGGGGAGGGCGGCGGCGGGGTTGCCCCGTCCGCCATCTGCGCTGTTGCCTCGCGGCGGTTGGCCTGGGTGGCCTCAGGGGCGCCATCGTCGCTGCTGGCGACGAGGCCGCATCCCGGCAGGGCCAGCAACAGGGCGATGGCGGTGCATTGGGGATCTTCGGTGGGATCATGGGCTGCCTCGGGTTCGCTCCCTCATCGGA
>CAZCBM010000468.1:0-1767 GCA_964496805.1 uncultured Rhodospirillales bacterium
GGCATATGAGGTCCTGGTCTGCCGCCGCCTGCCGCAGCGGCTGAAGGCGGTGGGTCAGGGGCTGGCCATCTTGGGCGTGGGGGTGCTGAGCCTTGCGACCGGGGGGGCGGATGGCTCTGTCCTGGGGATCATGTTGGCGCTGGCGGCCGGCGCATCCTACGCCGCCTATTCCCTGGCCACCAGCGCCTGCGCCGATCGCGCGCCCTCCCCGGCCCTTGCGGCCGCCACCTTCACCGTTGCAGCCCTGGTCACCGCACCGGTCCTGGCGCTTGTGTCGTTGACGTGGATCACTGGCTGGCAGGCCTGGGCGGCGCTGGTGTTTCTCGGGGTGGGGGCCACGGGCCTGTCCTATGCGCTTTATACCTGGGGTCTGCGGCGGGTGGCGGCCTCCACGGCGGTGACCCTTGCGCTGGCGGAGCCGGTGACCGCCTGGGTTCTGGCCAGCCTATGGGTGGGGGAGGCGCTGAGCCCCTCGGCAGTCGCTGGTGTGGCGTTGATCCTGGGCGGCCTGTTGCTTGTTGCCCTGGGCAGACCCCAGCGGGAGGGTCCAGGGTGATCGGAAGATGCTCTGGCACCCGGCCGCCCGGACCGACGAGCACGTTTTCCGATCAGTCTGACCCAGCCCCGCTGAAGCAGGGCTCCCAGGAAGTTCAGATGCACTGGCGCCGTGCCGCTTCCCCGCGCGATATCGGATCGGCGGGATGCTTATACGTGGCCCTGTAGACGCTCGCCGGCCACGCCCGTGATCCGCACGGTCAGTCGCTGCCCCTCTGCGCTGGGGGCCAACCCCTCCACGGCCACCTCCGCATACTGGGGGGTGCGGCCGATGCCCCCGGCTTCCACCAGCACCTCCGTTTGCTGACCCACCTGGGCCTCCAGCCATGCGCTGAGGTTGGCAGCGCCGGCGGCCCGCAAAGCGGCAGCCCGTGCTTTGCGGGCCTCCCCTGGGACTGCGGGCATCCGCGCCGCCGGCGTACCTGGCCGCGCGGAGTAAGGGAAGACGTGGGGGAACAGCAGGCGCGGCTGCTGCTGCACCACGGCCAGGGTGCGGGCGGCCATCGCCTCATCTTCGGTGGGGAAGCCCGCAATGATGTCTGCGCCGAACACCATGTCCGGGCGCAACGCCAGGGCCCGCGCCATCACCGCCAACAGGTCATCGCGCAGATGCCGGCGTTTCATGCGCTTGAGAGTCAGGTCGTCTCCGGCCTGCATGGACAGATGCAGGTGGGGCATCAATCGGGGCTCGCCCTCGATCAGCCGCCAGAGATCGTCGTCGATTTCCACCGGGTCCAGGCTGGATAGGCGCAACCGCGGCAGGTCCGGCACCAGCGCCAGCAGCCGCCGACAGAGTTGCCCCAAGGCGGGGCGTCCGGGCAGGTCCGCGCCATAGCTGGTGATGTCCACGCCGGTCAGCACGACCTCGGCAAAGCCCCGGGCAACCAGCGTCTGGACCTGGCGCACCACCTCCCCCACCGGCACGCTGCGGCTGTTCCCCCGGCCGTAGGGGATGATGCAAAAGGTGCAACGGTGATCGCAGCCTGTCTGAACCTGGACGAAGGCCCGTGCCCGGCCCCCGAACCCTTGGATCAGATGGCCCGCCGTCTCCTCCACCGCCATGATGTCATTCACCTGAACACGGGCGGTGCCGGGCGCGGCCCAGGTGTCCGCCGCCAGCTTTTCGGTGTTGCCCACCACCCGCGCCACCTCCGGCATGGCGGCCCACGGCGCAGGGTCGATCTGGGCGGCGCAGCCGGTGACCACGATGGG
>CAZCBM010000469.1:0-1761 GCA_964496805.1 uncultured Rhodospirillales bacterium
CTGCCCCGCTCTGCTCTGGCTGCTGACGCCCCAGGACCCATACCCCCGGCACCCTCAGGGCCTCAGCCGCCGGCACCATCATGGGCATCCGCGCCAGCACGCTGAGCCCCCGCAGATCCGTGGATTGGTGCAAGCTGACCCACCACATCGCCTCCCGCGGGTCACCGACAAAGGCCAGATCAGCCTCGCCCTCAGCCAGGCGCACGCAAGCCTCCGTGGCGCTGTCAGCCAGCACGACAGGCTGGGCCGCGCCAAAATGCAGCCGCACGGCATCGGCTGTCTCCACGGTGGCCAAGACCGAGAAGGTGGGGGCCTGTTGGCGGATGGACGTGCCGATGACACTGCGCAGCACCGCAAAAACCGCCTCAAACGGCGCCTGCCCATCATAGGAGGCGGCCAGTCGGCGCGCCAGCACCGCCTCCCGCCCTGGCCGGTAGACCGGTGTCCCCGACGGCTTGAGGGAGGCGATCAGCGGCGCAAGGCCAAGCCTCTCCCCCAACAGCGCCATCAACTGGGCGTCGATGGCGTCGATACGGGTGCGGGCCTCTTCCAGGGTGGTGGGAGCCATGGGGCGTGCCTCAGCAAAATGGGGGGAAGTTGGGCAAGGGAGCGCAGAACAGGCCGCCAGCTATAGCCAGCCCACCGGCCACAAGGCAATTTGCGCCTTTCGTCCCCTCCTGACACCCTGTGGTCAATGGCAACCACAAGGACAGCCCCAAATGGCATCCCTGATGGAGACCCTGGCCGCCAGAGGCCGCCAGGACGAGACGACCCCGGATACTGATCCGGCGGTGGTCGCTGCGGCCCGACAGGCCTTGCCGGGACTGGAGGATCAGCCGGTCATCCACGACGGCAAAATCCGCGTCATGGCGTATGGCAGCCTTGCCTGGAAACATGATGAATTGGACGTGAGGGCCAAACGGCCCGGTCGGCTGGAGGGCTTCGCCCGGGAGGTCTGCGTCCATGACACGGTCTATCGCGGCCGCGACCAGGATGGTCAGCGGGGCCTGACCCTGGGGCTGAACAAACGCGACGGAGCGACCACCGAGGGCATGGTCCTGGAAATCGACGCCCGCGACCCTGCCGCTGCGGCAGCGGCCCTGACAGCCTTCGCCAAGCGGGAAGTCCCGCCCAATATGCCCATCTATAAGTTCGCGGTGCTGCCGGTGACCCTGGCGGATGGCTCCACCGTGCCGGCCCTGACCTGTGTCGCTGACCCTGATGGCCCGCTCTATGTCGGTGACAGCCTGAGCCGATCCAAGAAGGCTGAGACCATTGCCACCTGCGCCGGCACCCGGGGCACCAACCTGGAATACATGGTCAACACCGCCGCCACCCTGGCAGAGAGGGGGATGCCCGACCGCGATCTGGAACAGTTGGTGGCCCATGCGGTGTTGCACCGGATGGGCCTGCCGCAGGACCAGCGCGAGTCCCTGGAGACCCTGGAGCCGCCGGAAACCCGGGAGCGGATTGACCGGCTGGGCCGCCGCATTCTCTCCCAGCGTCCCGATGTCAGCCAGACGGTGAAGCCACAGCTCGACCCGCAGCCGGACCACCATCAAACAGCCCCGCGCTTTTCCCCTTCCCGCCCCCTGGCGCCTTGACCCTTGGGTCCCTATCGTTGCGCGACACCCCTCCCGTGGCCGCGACCAGGACTCCCCCGCCATGACACCGATCCTGCTGTTGAGCGATGGCCCCCTGGCCGCCGGGCTGCTGGCCCGCACCGAGCGCCGGGCGGCTGTGGCCACCAGTGTCGTGATG
>CAZCBM010000470.1:0-1753 GCA_964496805.1 uncultured Rhodospirillales bacterium
CGGCTGGGACCGCCGCGGGGTGTTCCGCGCGATGGGCGTGGGCTGCGGCACAGGCGTGGGCGCCGGCGTCCGGCGGGGAATTGGCGGGGGCGTAAAGCGCGGCTGCGGCGGGGGCGGATTGGTCCGCGGCGGCGCCTGTTGCCCCTGATCGGGGAACAACTGCGCCAACATTGGGCTATGCTGCACCAAGCGCACCATGGGCACAGCCAGATTCACCCGATCGGTCCCGGCACGGTGCAGCCCATAGACCCGGGTGCCCGTCACATCCAGCACCAACGCGCCGGAACTACCGCCCAGGGTATCGCAGGTGTGCAGCAACTTGCCTTCCCGCAGGGGCGGGCGTTCCAACGCACAATTCAGGGCGCTCACCACCTTGGGCTGGCCCAGAGGATGATGGAACAAGGTCGCCTGCTCCCCGCCGTAGACGGCGGCGCTGCGGGCACGCAACACACCATAGCGCCGTCCAGGGGTGCCCAAGACCCTGTGCAGCGCATAGTCCAGCCCCTCGTCCGCCTCGATGGGCCGAAGCACCACATCGAAGCGGCGGATGCGGGCGATGTCCCGCTCATCATAATAGTCCATCAGCAGGCTGGCCTGGCTGGCCTGGATTTCGCCACCAACAATGCAGTGATGGTTGGTGAGGATCATGTCCTCTGACACCAGGGTGGCGGTACAGGTCTGCAGCCGACCGGTGCCGGCTTCGCGCACATCCAGGCGCCCTACGGCGGAGGAAATGCGGCGGCCGGGATGGGTGGCGCGGTAGTTGGACAGGCGGACATAGTCACCGGTCCCGATCAGTCTCTCCAATTGCCCCTGAAGGGCCTGGGGCACGGCCACCAGCACCTCGCCATACATCGCATCGGAGCGATAGCCCTGGGCCAGCAAAGCCGCGGGCAGCGTCAGGCCCACAAAAAGGGCTGCCAGCAGCGGGGCCAGGAGGCGGGTGGACATGGGTCCGATCCTCTTCAACGCTTCGTATTACCAAATCTCAGGGCAGTGTTTCGCCATTGGGGCCAGCAAAACAAGCCCAAAAGGGGGGGGACGCAGCCGCGCTGCTTCCCCCGCCTGGGGCCTCCCGTAGAGAGGATCAGCCATCGGTCGCCCCTGCCCCGCCCCGCGTTGAGACGGGGGCAGCGGGCGGCCGGGCAATCACTTCAGCTGGATGCGGCCAGCCTGGTAGAGTTCCAGGCAGTCCATGCCGTCGCGCATGCTGTTGGAGTCAGACAGTTCCATGGCCATGCCGCTCTGCGGGTCGCTCACGCCCTGGAAGCGCGGGTCGTCACACTCGCTGTCGAACGGGTAATCGCCTTCGTTGGTGCCGAAGTCGATCCCGTCCACCATGCCCATGCTCTGGGACGGCTCGATGTCGGTGCGCCGCAGAAAGACGGTGCCGCTCTCGTAAAGGCTCCGGCAGTCGGTGGCGTCGGCCAGGGCATCATCGGGCAGCATCGGCGGGGCAATGCCCGGGCCGGTGAAGCGCGGGTCGTCGCACTCATTGTCGTTGGCATACTGGCTGCTGTCGTCACCCCAGGTGATGTCATCAACGGCGGGCTGAACCGGATCTGCGGACAGGGGCAGGTCCTGGGCAGCGACAGGGGCAGTGGCCAAAGCCAGCATGGCGGCGGCGCCAAGCAGCAGGGAAAGGCGGGTCATAGGCAGGTCCTCTTGATGGGGACGGAGCGATCGGCAAGGCGCCGGGAAGACTGAGAGGTGCTTTCGCGGGCAGGGAGCCCGCAACCGGGCGTGCCTTGAA
>CAZCBM010000471.1:0-1753 GCA_964496805.1 uncultured Rhodospirillales bacterium
AGGCCATGGGCTCGGGCGCATCGCCAAACAGGAAGCCATCCGCCGCGGGCCGTGGCTGGCGTCTGGCCTCCCGCCGGCGCGCCAGTCGCTCCCCCAGTCGGGCCATCAGATGCAGTCCCGCGCCCTTGCTGCTGTGGGCCAGGGTCTCGCCGCCCTGGGCCAAGTGGGCACCGCCCCGGGCCAGTCCGCGCATACCCGCCCGGACGCCAGCCCGGGCACCGGCCGCCGCCCCGCGGCCGGCCTGCACCACATGCTGACGCTTCAGTCCCAGGGCCACCCACAGGGCGCCCATGGCCCCCAAGAGGCCCATCAGTTGCGCGCCCTCCAGGGCGTTGGCGGCGCTGAGCACGCCCACGGCCTGACTGACCCCATTGTGCAGGATGGCCCCGACGCTGCCGCCAAGGCCCATGGTCAATTGCCAAGCCTGGGGCCAGTGATCGGGCGCGGTCATCGGCGCCAGCGCCACCGCCAGGCACAAGAGCCCCATGAGCATCAGGGAGATCCGCAGCCACCAATGGCCGGTGGCCCGGGCACGCAGTTTCTGCACGGCCCACCACAGCAAACACAGTGGAATGGCCAGCGCCGCAGCCCCCAGGGTCTGCACCAGCAGATCCGCCGTGTAAGCGCCAGCGACGCCAAACAGGTTGTTCACCGCCTCCGGTTCTGCCGAGGCGGCGGTGTTGAGCGAGGGGTCACCGGGATCGTAGCTGGCCAGCGTGGCGACCAAGGCCGCGCACGCCCCCAGCAAGCCAATGCCGGTGGTCTGTTGAGCGCGTCGGTGCAGCATCTCCGCCATTGCTGGCGGCAGGACGCGCTGGCGCTGGGCGCTGGCACCGGCAGGGGCTGCTGCTTTGACGGCGGCGGCGTGGCGGGAAGAAGAAGGGGCAGCCATGGGCGATGTCACATCAACATGGATGACAGAAATCCTGAGGTCGGCGCCAGACTGCTGCCCAGGGGGTTAAATCCCCCTTTATGGAGGTGACTCAGCCCTTGATGGCGCCCTTTGCGCGGCGAAGGAGGCACCGCCGGCCCGCTCCCCCTCCCGGCCACCCGTTGCGATCATGCTCCCGTGGGTGGCTGGGAGGGGGAGGCTGGGCCAGACGGATCGGAAAATACTATGGCGCCCCCCTTCGAGGGGGCGAGGGTGGCGAAGACGGCAGCGCCCGACTGGGGGATGACCGTTTGAGGGGGCCGCGCAAGCAGAAAAGCCGCCCCCGGTTGGGGGCGGCTCCTGATGGGATGGCGATTTTGGGGTCTGGACGGTCAGCGCAGCACGTCCGACAGGCCCAGACGCTGAGCCAGGGTCTGCAGATATTGCTGTTCTGCAACCGTGTCGACGTCGATGGCCATCATGCTGGCGGTGTACACCTGAGCGGCCAGCATTTGATCATTGCCCACGGCAGCCACCAGCCCCTCCAGGTCAAACGGCCCCTGCAGTTCGGCCTGGATGAAGGCCTTTTCGTCCGCGCTCAAGCCATCATCGTCCAGGCGATCGACGATCTTGCGCAACTCATCCTCGGTGACTTGGCCGTCGGCCTTGGCGGCATTTACCATGGCCTTAATGATGATCTGCGCCACCCGCTCGGCCTCTGGTTCGGACAGTTGAGCCATGTTTTGGGCGGCTTGTTGCGGGCTGGGGGCATCGCTGCGCCCGCCCAGCAACTGTGCAGCCAACCCCCCCAGCAGGGCCAGCCCGCCCATCTTGGCGGCACCGCCCAGCAGGCCGGACACGGGGGAACTGCCCCCACCGCCC
>CAZCBM010000472.1:0-1751 GCA_964496805.1 uncultured Rhodospirillales bacterium
GCGTGGGTCAGGGACGGCAGGATGGCACGCAGGTGGGTGTCCATGTCCTCCCCGGCCCAACTATGCAAGGTGGGGTGAAGGGTCGATCCGTGGGGCACGAACACCCGCGACTGCACGGTACTGCTCAGCAATCCGCCATAGGCCGCCCGCCAGATGGGATCCACCCAGAAGCTGAGCGGTCCCGCACCAGGTCGCCGCCAGCTGGCATCAAATATCCCGGTCAAGTGGCCCAAACGGGAGGCATCAAACAGAAGGTAATGGCGATGAGTGTCCCCCCCCTGCCCGTCGCCGGTGGCCTGGAATGCATAGCGCACACTGCCGGAGGTCAGCTCAGGGGGCGGCAGGGAGCGCAGCAACGCGGCCAGCGCCGGCAGGTCCAGATGGGTGAAGCGGATCAGCACGAGGTCCTCGTGCGCCAGACCGCGCCTTGCCTGGAGTTCCAGTTCCAATTCCTGCAGCTGATTGGCCAAGCTCTCCACCGCGGCTTGGCTGGTGCTGGCCGGCAGGCCCCGCACCAAGCGCAGGCGATAGCCCTCCTGCACCTCATGGCGGCGCAAGGTCTCGATGATGGTTTCGGTCCGCTGGGGATCGGGCACGGGCACCAGCACCGACAATTCCGCGTACTCACCGCTCTCCGGCCACAGGGCATGGTCGGCGAAGAACAGCAAGGGATCCACCGGCACCAGGGTCTTGACGCGCCAGCGGTGCCCCTCCGCCACAGGCTCGGCATCAAAGGCCAGAAGCGGCCGCCCCTGACTGGCCTCCAGCCCAAACAGGCTCACGCCGTGGGACAGGACGGCGAGCGCCGGGGCCAGCAAACCTGCATCCAGGGCCACCGCATCCGGCACAAACAGCTTTACCGGTTGACCATAGCCCCGCAGCACCACGGCCTGCTCCAGGATGCCCGCATCCCGCAAGGCGCCGAATAGGCTGCCCCGGGTGACATCATCCTGCACCAATACCAACAGCAAGCGCTTGCCCTCGCCATCCGTGGCGGGGGCGAAGCGGATCTGGGTGGCATCAGCGTGGACCATGTCCAGAATGCGGGCTTCCAACCAGTCTGGGGCCTCGCGTACCAGCAGCAGCACCTCGTCCGATGGGGTGACTGACGGGATATGGTCTGGCGGTGGGGTGTTGAGCAGGATGTGGATTACCGCCTGTCCCGGCGTCCACAGGTTCGCCGGGTTGGCCCCGGGTTCGCGGGTCCAGCGGCTGGCGCCCGTGGCCGCCTCCAGCAGCGGATCCAAGGCAGCAAGAGCCGCCTGATCCTGCCGGCTGCCGGGGCTTTCCGGACGCATCAGGGCACAGGTATCGCGCCCCAGCAGCGCCAGGCGCAGCCCCGCCTGCGCCAACTGCGGCAAGGAGTCCGCAGCCTGCGCCAGCAGTTCAACCGCCTGCGGACGGGAGAGAACGTCACTGGCAAACATGCCTCAGCCCTCCCCCAACGCCGCTGCCAGATCACTCAGCCACTTCGCCACCAAGGTGCCGGTGAGCGCCGCGTCCGCCTCGGGCCCCGGTTCCACGGAAAGCTGCGCCAGCCGCCCTTCTTGCCCGCACAGGTGCCAACTGGGTGGCGCCCCTGGTGTGAGGCCATCCACCGGCGGCCACAGCACGCTCAGCACCCGTTGCACCGGGTCGCCATGGTGGTCCAGCAGCCGCTGCAACTCATCCACCCCCACTTGGGCTCCACCCAGCGTGGCCGGCACCCCATGGGGCATCACCATCAGCCCATGGGCGTGGCCATAGCGCTG
>CAZCBM010000473.1:0-1746 GCA_964496805.1 uncultured Rhodospirillales bacterium
TGTCAGCCTGGGGCTCACCGCCTATGCCGCCGCCCGGGTCAGCCGCGCGCTGGGGGCCGGTGCCGCGCCCTGTTTCCTGCTGGGGCTGATCATGGTGCTCAACCCTGCTGCGGTGCAGTTGATGGCTGATCCGCTGCTGTATCAGGTGTGGCCCATCTTGCTGGCGGTGTCCCTGGCACTGGAAGGGCGGCGCAGGGCCATCACTTGGCGCCGCGCCGCGGGGCGCGTGGCGTTGATCCTGGTGGCCGGAAGCCTGCACCTGCTGGCCGGCCTGTGGGTGTTGATCTTCCTTTCGGAGCCGCTGATCCGCCTGGCCCTGCGGCGGGAGGCCAAGATCGCTCAGCGGCGCTTTGCCCTGCTGCTGATGCTGCTTCAGGCCAAGGTGCTGGCTGCCCTGTGGATGGGTTGGGGCAACGCCCCAGGCCTTGTCCCCCTGGACCAAGCCTTCCCCCGGCTCAGCCCAGACCCCCTGGTCCCGGACCTGCCGCTGATCAGCGTCATCGGTGGTGGCGTGGCCTTACTGCTGGCGGCGGGAGCGGTGGCCTTGCACCCGGCGCAGCCAGCGAAGGCCGCAGCGCGGGTGCCACTCTGGAGCCCACCCTTGTTTGCGGCGCTGCTGATTGCTGAGGAGCTTTTCCTGGTGGGGCCGTTTGCAGTGGAACAGGTTTTCTTTGGGATCGTTGGCCTGGGTCTCTGCTGGCTTACCTGGATTGGTCTGCTGTTGCCGGTCTGGGCCCTGGCCGCACCGCGGCTGGCGCAGGCGCGTCCCTCGGCAGCGCTGATCCTGCTGGGCGTGTGCCTGATGGCAACGGCAGCGCTGAGTTTTGGCCTGCGTGACCATACGAGCCACATGGGGAGCCAGGGAAGAAGCCACCAGGCAGGCGCGCATGGACCTACCGCAGACGGGCCCCGGCAGCCCGTCTGGGCCGATCGTCAAGGGGGCCATCGCTTTTTCTTTGCATCACCGGCGACGGTTGCTCAGATCGGGCGAGCGAGCCGGGTGGCGGTGGCACAGGCTCTGTGGCGGCCCGGCTGGCAGCAGCAGCCACAGGCCGAATTCCTCCACTGGGCCCTGATCACCGGAACCCCGGTGGCGCCGGAGACGCTTGCCCGGGACCAAGGGGGCTTGCTGCTTGTTGCCAGTCCTGCCGCCCCCAGCGCCACGGCCTGCAATGCCCTGCCCGACTGGCCCACGCTAAGCCTGTGTGTGCTGGCGCCCCCGGAGCCCTGATACCCCCCCTCCCTGCGGGAAGACCAACCCGCTCCAGGACGAGCATAGGACCAGCACATGCCCTGGGCTGGCCACCAGGGAGAGCCTCTTGCGCGAGCCGACTCCATGGCGTGGAGGGAAGGACCGTAAAGTAGCATCGCCAAAGAAGGGATCATCCGTGGGACCACCGGGACACGGCAGGAGGGGATAGCCACCCGGCTGACCCCCGGTTCGCTCCACAATCAGCGCTGATTTCGCGATTGCGGGCAGTGCGTCGCAGGTGCGGCGCCCACCGCCCATGATCCCTTCATCGTCAGGCAAAATGGGGAGGGTGGTGACATACCTACTCCCAACAAGCGCGGCACGATTCAGCACTCGTTAAGGGGGGGATGCTGACCTCGGGTGGATGTGGTGCTGACAGGAGCGTTCCCCCATGCCCTCCCTGCGATTGGGCCTTACTCGTGTGGCGTCCTCGCGTTGGGCTCGCGCGGCAGCCTTGGGCCTGCTGGCCCTGGGTCTTGGCGCAAGTTTGAGCC
>CAZCBM010000474.1:0-1735 GCA_964496805.1 uncultured Rhodospirillales bacterium
TAGGACCCCAGAGTGGCAACGCCACGGAGGGGATCATCCGAGCGACCACCAGAAAACTACAGCAGAGGCGCCGATTCCAAATCGGCGTCCACTGCTGTAGGGTTGACGGGAAAAAGGGGGAGCGCGGACGCGGCGCCTTTGCCAGCCGCAAAGTGCCAAGGCCCCTTGCAGCTTGACGCCATAATCGGGGCAAAGTGGTGGACCGCGCCCCGAAATGGCCACGGATCGGGCGGATTGGCCCCCGCTGCGCGCCTGAATGCTGCCGCATCCGCGGCGCACCTCTGCAGGGTCTGTCCTCTGGAGGTCTGCCCATGCGCCGCGCTCTTTCCCCTCGCCTGTTCCTCGCCGGCCTATTGGCTCTCACCCTTGGCGCAGCGCCCAGCGTTGCCCAGGCAGAACAGCCTGCCCCACGGGTGTCGGCGGAACCGCTGAGCATCGCCCAGGGGCCGCCGCCCCTGGCGTTTGAGGACATCGAGATTACCCTGTCCGGTCGGTCGCCCACGGTCTGCGCGCGGTTTGAGACGCCTTTGGCCCGGGGGATTGACTGGCAGAGTTACGCCACGGTCAGCCCCGCCACCGATGTCTCGCTGGAGGCCAGCACGAAGTTTCTGTGCGTGGACGGGCTGGACTATGGCCAGCGCTATGAGCTGACGCTGCGTGCCGGGCTGCCCGGTACCGGGGACCGTGTGCTGGCGGAGACGCTGACCCGTGCCTTTGATGTCCCGGACCGCAAGCCCGCGCTGCGCTTTACCGCTGCTGGGACCATCATTCCCTCCGCCGGGCGTCGCGCCTTGCCCTTGGAGACCGTGAACCTTTCGGAGGTGGATCTGGGGGTTTACCGCATCAACGACCGCAACCTGCTGCGGGAGTTGCGCGGTCCAGCAGAAGGACGCAGCGTCGATCGTTGGGACGCCAATCAACTGGCAAGTAATACCGGCGAACAGATCTGGTCCGGTAGCATGACCGTTGAGCAAGCGCGGAACCACAAGGTGGAAACCGCGGTGCCGCTGGATCAGATCCTGGAGAACACGGAGCCTGGCTACTACGCCGTTGTTGCAACGGCACGGGTGGAGACATCACCGGGGCGCACCCAGACCCTATCAACCGGTCAGTGGTTTGTGCTGAGCGACATCGGCCTGACCAGTTGGCGGGCGGAGAACGGCCTGTTCCTGCTGGCCCGCTCCATCGAGACAGGCGCCCCGTTGGAAGGGGTCAGTCTGGAGTTGGTGGCGGAGAATAACGAGGTGCTGAGCACGGTCACCACCGATGCCCAGGGTCTGGCGACCTTCGCGGCTGGCCTGATCGCCGGCACCGGCGGCAATAGCCCGCGGGCCATCTATGGCAGTCGATCCACCGGCCAGAGTGTCGATTTCACCGCCCTCGACCTGGGCGCACAGGTGATTGACCTGTCGGATCACGGGGTCGGCGGCCGGCTCTCTCCCGGCGCGCTGGATGCCTATCTCTACACCGACCGTGGCATCTATCGTTCTGGGGAAACCGTGCATCTGACGGGCCTGCTGCGCACCCGCACCGCCAGCGCCCAGACCGGCTTGCCCCTGACGCTGAAGGTGACCCGCCCCGACGGGCGCGTCATGGCGCAGCCCGTGCTGCAAGACCAGGGAACCGGCGGGTACAGCTATTCCTATGGTCTGTCCGACAGTGCGGTGGATGGTGTCTGGCGTTTCACCGTCCACACCAGCGCCGATGCCCCGGCCATCGGGGCCGTGAGCGTGCG
>CAZCBM010000475.1:0-1726 GCA_964496805.1 uncultured Rhodospirillales bacterium
CGGCTTCATGCTGCGCCAGTTCGAGATTGCCCGCCTGGTGGGGATTCGCCCCTAGCACGTGGCGGCTTGGGTGGACGCCATGGCGCGGCGCCTGGGGCTGCCAGAGCCACTGCGGGCCGACCTTGTTCTGGCCGCGCGGCTGCATGACCTGGGCAAACTGGATCGGCGTTTTCAGATGCTTCTGGCTGGCGGTAGCCCCTTCGCCTGGGATCACCAAACCCTGCGGGCCAAGAGCCCGGCCGGCGTGGGGCGATCGCGCAGCACCACCCCCGGACCACTCCCCCCCGGAGCACTGGGCATTGACGATCTGCCACCGGGCTGGCGGCACGAGGTCCTCTCCACCCAGTTGGCGCCCTTGCACCCGGCATTTCAGGACGCCCACGATCCGGCGTTGGTTCTGTGGCTGGTGGGCACCCATCACGGGCTGGGTCGGCCCTTCTTCGGCCATCTGGACCCGGCAGCCGACCAGGGGCTGCCCACCCTTGCCAACCTCCCCCCCCAGAGCACCCAGACCGCAGCGCCGCCGGGCGTCCTCTGCTTGGATCAGGAGCGCCCACGGCTTCCAAGCCCCGCAACGCTGGCCTTCACCTGGCAAGGGCAGGATTGGGCGCAACTGTTCGACACGTTGAGCCGCCGCTACGGCCCGTGGGACCTGGCGTGGCTGGAGACCCTGCTGCGGCTGGCCGATCACCGGGCGTCAGCGGTGGGCGATGGCCCTCGGTGCGCGGCGGTGCCCGCCACCAACGGGCCCCCTCAGCCCCAACAGGAGGAGCAAAGCTGATGGCCACCAAAACCAAGGGACCCGATCCTGCACTGCTGCCGCCGCCGCTGGACGAGACACCCGGCACCGAGCATCGGCTGGAGGGGTTAGCGCCGGACAACCTGCTGGCCTTTCTGGCGCTGCTGGGCCTTCTGCGAACCCTGGAGGTCGGCGCGCCAGACTGGCAGCCCCGCGTGCGCTGGGATCTGGCCACGGATGCCGGGGCCACCGGCCCCACCCGCCCCGTGCTGGTCCTGCCCCAGGCCCGATCCCAGGCCGAGATCGTGACAGCCGTGTTGGGGGGCGCAAAGGATTTGGCCAAGGGCTATGATTTTGATCGTCAGACCGACATCAACTTCCCCGTGCCCCAGGCCCGCGCCTACCTGGAAGCCGTGTGGGCAGAGGGCGACGGCCGTCCCGACCTGTTCAGTGCCCTGTTCAGCGATGCCGCCTATGAACCCAAGGCGGCCAAGTTGGAGGCCACACCCTATTGCTTCCAGTTTGGCCAAGGCCACCAGCACCTATTGAAGTTCCTGCGCCGCAATGCCCAGACCCCGGCACCCAAGGTCCGGGGCAGCGGACGGCGCAAGGTCCAGCCCACCGCGCAAGAGGCTTTGGCAGAGGCCCTGTTCCACCCCTGGCGCCGGTTGGACAGTGGCGCCGACCATTCCAGCTTCCGTTGGGACCCGGCGGAGGATGTGCGCTATGCCTTTCGCATGGACGACCCCTCCAAGGCGGGAACCAAGGAGGGCACCATGCACGGCGCCAATCGCCTGGCTGCGTTCGGCATCGCCACCCTGACGGTGGCCCCGGTGCAGCGCGGGGACAGGGTGAGGCTGACCGCCCTGGGCACTGTGCGCCGGAACCGTGCGCTGTATTTCCGCTGGCCCCTGTGGACCCAACCCGCCAGCCTCAGCGCCATCCGCGCGCTACTGGCAAACCCGACGGTCCTGGAAGCGGGCCCGA
>CAZCBM010000476.1:0-1718 GCA_964496805.1 uncultured Rhodospirillales bacterium
GTTCGAGTCACGTAAGCGGCACCATTTATTTAACTCCCGGTCTTTGGCGGTGATTTGAGCTCGACCCGGATCAGGCAGTCCGCGCTAAGCGGGTCGCCAGCACCTCAGCCACATGCCGGCACTTCACCTGGCTGCCCTGACGGGACAGTTTGCCGGCCATGTTCAGCAGGCACCCCACGTCGCCAGCCAACAGGGTTTCCGCCCCCGTGGCCTCCACATCGGCGACCTTGGTTTCCACCATCTTGTTGGAGACATCGGGGTACTTCACGCAGAAGGTGCCACCGAACCCACAACAGACCTCCGGCGCCTCCATCTCCGTCAGCGTCAGCCCCTCAACCCCTGCCAGCAGTTTGCGCGGCTGTTGCTTGACCTTCAGGCTGCGCAGCCCGCTGCAACTGTCATGGTAAGTCGCCGTGGTCGGGAACCGGGCTGCAACAGCCTCCACCTTCAGCACATCCACCAGAAAGGCGGTCAATTCGAAGGTCTTGCGGCCCAGGGTCCGGGCCCTGGCCTGCCAATCCGGCTCGTCTTCGAACAAGCTGATATAGTCGTTGCTGACCATGGCCCCACAACTGCCCGAGGGCACCACGGTGTAGTCAAACCCTTCGAACAAGCGGATGATATTGCGGGCCACCGCCTTGGCATTTGCCCGGTCGCCGCTGTTCCAGGCCGGCTGGCCGCAACAGACCTGGGCACCGGGGACGGATACCGTGCATCCCTGGTCTTCCAGCAGTTTCAGGGCCGCGAACCCAACCGACGGACGGAACAGATCGACGATGCAGGTTACAAAAAGGCCGACATGCATGAGCAACTGCTAACTGCTTCTGGTGTAAGATTTTATCCCCTTAGACCACAATCCCGGTGTGGTCAAATCGACCCCCTGACGCAGGGCCTGGGCCGGTGTTCTTGCTGGACCAGCGTCAAGGCCTACCCTTACCCTGCAAGGCCGACTGCCTCGCCGATGCCTGTTCCCATGAAAGGGGCCTGTTGCCCATGACGTCCTCCCCCGTTGAGACCCTGGCGCCCCTGCCCGTCAGCACCACCACCCTGCTGGGGGAGCGGGACTGGGCCTGGCAGGACCGCGCACAGTTTGTTAGCCAACTGAAGAGCGCCATGAAGGCCGCCCAAGCACGGGCACTGGAGGTGTTCCGCGCCTTGGCACCGTGGGAGGAGGCCAGTGGGCTGGAATGCGCGCGGGAACTGTCGGGGATCATGGACCAGGTGTTGAGCGTGGCACACCACCACGCGGCCCTGGCGCACCCGGACAAGGCCGGTCAGCTGGCGCTGGTGGCCTGCGGCGGCTACGGTCGGCAGGAACTCTGCCCCGCCAGCGATATCGACCTCATGATCCTGGTGCCCGATGGGCAGCAAGATCGCCTGACGCCGGTGATCGAGCACATCCTCTATGTGCTGTGGGATTTGGGGCTGACCCTGGGCCACGCCGTGCGCAGCCCGTCGGATTGCCGCAGCCAGGCCCGCGCAGATCAAACCGTGCTCACCACGCTGCTGGAGGCCCGGCTGGTGATCGGCAACGCGCCGCTGTTCGCCGACCTGCGGGCGCTCTATCGGCGTCGGCTTCAGCGCGGCCAGGCCGGCCCCTTTGTCCGCGCGAAGCTGGCCGAGGTGGCTGCCCGCCACGGCGCCGGACTGAACGGACGCTACCGGGTGGAACCGGACCTCAAGGATGGGCCGACTTGGAGCCGACCATGAAGCCCGTG
>CAZCBM010000477.1:0-1717 GCA_964496805.1 uncultured Rhodospirillales bacterium
CCTTCGCACGGCCGCCGCCTTCGGCGCGTGCGCCCTGGTGGTGCCCGATCGGCAATCCGCCGCCCTGACTGCGGTGGCGACCAAGGTCGCCTCAGGGGCTGCCGAGTTGGTCCCCGTGGTGCGGGTCACCAACCTGGTGCGTAGCATCGAAGCGCTGCGGGAAGCTGGCTATTGGATGGTGGGGCTGGCGGAGGAGGAGGCAACGCCGCTCCAGCAGATCGACCTCACGGCCCCCACGGCGCTGGTGATGGGCGCGGAGGGAGAGGGGCTGCGGCGGCTGGTGGCCGAGGCCTGCGATCATCTGGCCAAGCTGCCCACCCAGCCGCCCCTGCAAAGCCTGAATGTCGCCACCGCCACGGCCATCGCGCTCTATGAGGTGGTCCGTCAGTCGGGGGCGGGGGCAGGACCGCAATAGGGGCCTCGCGCGGCCTATTCTGCTGGCCCACGGGGCACGGCCGTGCCGCGGGCGAGACCCACCCCGCCCATGCCGCCCGGACGGGTCAGGCGTTCCAAGGTGTTGGCTGTCGCCCGTTCCAACTGGCCCGCCAGCATGAACAGGTGATCCTCGCGGCCGAACCCTGCGCCCATCTGGATGGAAATCGGCAGCCCCTGGGTATCCCGCCCCACCGGCATCACCATGGCAGGGTGTCCGGTGACATTGTAGCAAAGGGTGTAGGGGGCCGCGGCGTTCAATAGCGCCCAGTAGGCATCCAAATCGTCTTCGGCCACTTGGTTGACCGTTCCCAGCTTGGGGGCTGGACCATCAAAGCCCAACGATACGGCCACATCATATTCCTCAAAGAAGCTGGCAAATCGGGGCCCCAGCCGCTGCAAGGTTTCGTGCGCGCGGATATAGTCCGCAGCACTACAGTCGAGACCTTCACGATAGAGCGCCCAGGTCAGCGGCTCCAGCACGCCTTCATGCACCGGCCGGTTCAGCGCGTGGGACAGCGAGCGGATTTCGTGAGCAAGGTTGGCGCCCAGGACGATCCGCAGGCAATCCACCATGGCATCCACATTGAACCGCGGCTCGGCCTCATAGACCTCATGCCCCAAGGAGCGAAGCAGGTCCGCCGTCTGATTGAGGGCCAGGGTGCTGGATGGGTTGGGGCGGTCGCCGGTGGGGGTGCGCCAGGTCATGGCGATGCGCAGCGCCTGGGGCTCAGTGGTCACCATATGCAGGTAACTGCCGGGGGCCTCCGGCGTGGCATGGAAGTCGCCAGTCTCCCGGCCCATGGTCAGGTCCAGCACAGCGGCGCTGTCCCGAACACTGCGGGTGATGACATGGCTGGCCTCCAGCCCCGCCCAGGGCTCAGCCATGCGGGGACCTGTCGGAACCCGCCCCCGGGTGGGCTTCAGGGCAAAGACCCCACACAGCGCCGCAGGAATGCGCAGTCCGCCATTCAGATCGGAGCCTTGGGCGATGGGCACCACGCCACAGGCAACAGCCGCCGCAGCCCCGCCGCAGGCGCCACCGGCGCTGTGGTCTGGCGCCCAGGGATTGCCGGTGCTGCCATACAGCGCGGTTTCCGTTGTGAGACTGAGCCCGAACTCGGCGGTACGGGCCGTGCCCATCAGCACCGCCCCGGTGGCCTTAAGCCGTTTCACAAGCGGACTGTCGTGGCTGCAAATGAAGCCAGACAGCAACCGGGAGCCCCGACTCACCGGTAGCCCTTTGACGGCCACGCCTAGGTCACTCAGCAGCATGGGTACGCCG
>CAZCBM010000478.1:0-1695 GCA_964496805.1 uncultured Rhodospirillales bacterium
GGCGGGGCGGTCCGGAGCGGCGGGGCGGTCCGGAGCGGCGGCCCAGGCGTCCGCTGCCCCCAAGGGCGGCGGCAAGGCGGCAAAGCCCCCGCCTCCCCCGTTGATCGTTGATGACCCCAGCGATGCGCCCTGGGGCAAGGCCGCCGACGTGGGTGCGCGCGCCAAACCCCTGGCTGGGGTGAAGGGCGGCATCACCCGCAGCGAGGCCACACTGAAACTGATGGGGCTGCTGGCGGTGGCCCTGATTGCGCTCAACGCTGGCATTCTGCACCTGGCGTTGAACCCACCGGAACATCCCTATCGCGTCACCGCCCCGGCCAAGATCGACGAGGATGGTGCGTCAAAGGTCCAGGTGGGCCAAGTCCGGGCCATGGATAAACAGTTGCTGACCGGTCCGCAGGCGGAACAATTCGCCGTTCGGGCCATCACCCGCGCCTTCAACTTCAACTTTGGCAACTATCTGGACGTCCAGAATGGCATGAGGGACTATTTCACGGATGAAGCTTGGGAGCTTTATCGTGAAAATCTGGGCGAGGGCTTTCTCGAGGCTGTGGTCACGAACAAGCAGATTCTGACCACCATGATTGATGAAGACCCCGTGATTGTGTCCGAAGGGGAGTTTGAAGGGCGCTACACTTGGAACATTGAGATGATGATCCTGATCAATGTGCAAAGTGGCGAGCGTCCGGTATCCCAGCGCTATCTGACGCAGGTGGGTATTGTTGAGATCCCGCTGAGTTCGCCCGACGCCATCACCGCGGATGGAACAGTGCGTTCCATGGCCATCAATCGGCTTGTTTTCCGCTCCGCTGGGTCGCGGTGACGGATCGCGCGTACAGGCCGAGCGCGCGAAGGGCGGTGTTCCCCTTTGGGCGGTCAACCTTGGCAGAAACCCTGGCTGAGGGCGGTTCATCGCCCTTTCGGCGCCGGTGGACCGATGGGCGGCCCGATGAAATGCCGTCCGCGTCCACTGAGTTTGCCGATGAAGGGCAATCGGCCTGACCGGGGGAAAAGCGTCGGACAGGGCGAAAACAAGGCGTCCCGAAGCGGTTAGGTGTTTCCCCCAAACACGCAACCGATTTAGGGTGTCGTGACGGTCCAGGATCAATCTGATATGACGCCGGGGCGAGGCGAAAGCCTGTGCCACAGACAAGCGGGAGGGGTCCCGAGAGGATGGGCGATCAGCCAATCAGGCGCAAAGGTCAAGCGCGGCCGCCGGTGACACCACCGGGGCGCAAAGATGGTGCGTCAACCGCTGCAGGGCCCGGTGATGCGGGGGCATCTGTTCCCGGGCCAGCCGGCAAGGTCCAGGCACCCGTGCGCGTGCCGCGCCGTGCCCCCACCCCTAAGGCGGGGACGCAGGCTTCCCCCCCGCGCCCAGCCGCACGTGACGGTCAGTCATCGGTTGCCCACCACCGGATCAGCCGACCGCGGGCGGCCACGGCTGCGTCTCCTTCAACGCCGACCACGCCGACCCAGTCCGCTGAGGGCCAACGCCCAGCCACCCATACCCCCGACACGCAACAGGGATCGGTCCGGGCAGCACCGGCTAAGCCAGCGCGTCCCGCGGCCCCATCTGCCGGGCAAGCATCAACGCACTCCGCCGCAGCGGTCCGCCTGAGGAAGGCCCCCGAACCCGTTGCGCCGGCGTCCCCGGCAAAGCCTGCTCAGGCCAAGCCAGGGCAAGCCAAGCCA
>CAZCBM010000479.1:0-1688 GCA_964496805.1 uncultured Rhodospirillales bacterium
AGGCCGAAGGGCATTCCATCCGGTCAATAAACCGCCAGACGGGCCTTCACCGCCTCTGCACGGACGGTGTCCGGGCGCTCGGGGTCCTGCAGGCTGGCGTTTAGGCGGGACAGGATGCGCTCGCGGGCGCTGGAGGTACGGCCGCCGCCGGAAGAGGGGGGGTGGCTCATGACCGGCCTGCCTTGGCCTTCTGGGCGCGATACTGGGCCAGGAAGCTCTTTCCTTCCGGTGCCGGCATGTCGCGATGCCGGGTCCAGCCGCTGGCCTGGGGCAGCCAGCGCAGTCGACGGCTTGATCCTGCGAAGAGCCGCATCTTCCAACTGCCCACGCCCATCGCCCAATGATAGAGCGCCGGCTTCGTGGCCAGCCATGCCCAGGCCTTCAGCGCCCACCGCGACAGGGGCGGAGACAAGCTGGCCTCATGTTGTTTCACCCGCCAGTGGCGCATCAGCTTGGGCAGGGGAATATGCACCGGGCATACCGCCTCGCAGCGACCGCACAGGGTGGAGGCGTTGGGCAGATGACCCGCCTTGTCGATCCCCACCAGCGCCGGGGTGACCACGGCCCCGATAGGACCTGGATAAACCCAACCATAGGCATGACCGCCCACCGAGCCATAGACCGGGCAATGGTTCATGCAGGCCCCGCATCGGATGCAGCGCAGGACTTCTTGGAACTCGCTGCCCACCAGCTTTGATCGGCCGTTATCCACCAGCACCACATGGTATTCCTCGGGACCGTCCAGGTCCTCAGACCGCTTGGGGCCGGTGGAAAAGGTCGTGTAGACGCTGATTTCCTGCCCCGTGGCGCTGCGGGCCAACAGACGCGTCAACGTCATGGCGTCGTTGAGCGTGGGGACGATCCGCTCGATCCCAGCGGTGACGATATGCACGCGGGCTAGGTTTTGCGTCAGGTCGCCATTGCCCTCGTTGGTGACGATGACGCTGCTGCCGCTTTCGGCCACCAGGAAGTTGGCACCGGTGATGCCCACATCGGCGGTAACATAGTGATTGCGCAGCTTTCCCCGGGCTTCCGCCACCAGGGACTGCGCCTGGGAGAGGTCGCGATCCGCCGGCAAGTCTGTATGGGTGGCGCGGAAGATCTCCTCCACATCCTCTTTGTTCAGGTGGATGGCGGGCGCAATGATGTGGCTGGGATGTTCGCCGCGCAATTGAATGATGTACTCACCCAGATCGGTTTCCACAGGCTCGATCCCGTGGGCCGCCAGATGATCATTTATGGCCAGTTCCTCGCTGACCATGGATTTGCCCTTGGTGACCTTCTTGGCCTCCACCCGCTGGCAAATCCCCAGGATGATGGCCTGCGCCTCCTCCACCGTCTCCGCCCAATGGACCTGTCCACCCTGGGCGATGACCTGCTGTTCGTACTGCTGCAGATAAAGGTCCAGGTGGGCCACCACATGGTCCTTCATCGCCTTGCCTTCGTCGCGCAGTTGGTCGAACTCCGGCAGCTTAGCCCGGGCTTTGGCACGTTTGACCTGGAAACCGGTGCGGACGTTGCCCAGGGCCTTCTGAAGGCCGGCATCGGTAAGGGCCGCCTTGGCGTTGTCCTTGAAGGCGGGACTGGTGACCTGCATGGGGGCTTACTCCGCTGCGGTTGAGGACGTGCCGGAGGTGGCAGGCGTGGCGGGTGCTGGCGTGGCTGGTGTTGGCGCGGCAGAGGCCCCG
>CAZCBM010000480.1:0-450 GCA_964496805.1 uncultured Rhodospirillales bacterium
CGCCGCCATGGGCCAGGCTCCCACGCTAATCACCGGGCCGCGCCGGGGGGCCGCATGACGGATGCCCCCCTTATTGCCCTGTTCCCGGAGGCCAGCTTCGGCGCCGCCTTGAATTGTGTGGGGATCGCCCAGGCACTGGCAGCACAGGGGGCGACACCGGTCTTTTTGTGTCATCCGGATTTCGCGGGCGTGTTCGCGGACTATGGTTTTCAGGAGGTGCCGCTGGCGCCGGAAAGTGGGCTAAGCGCGGCGGAGCAAGCGCGCTATTGGGAGCAGTTCATCGCCCGCCATCGCCCCCATTTCCGGCTGAGCCCTCTGGAACAAGTGGAAGCCTATGTGGCGCCGACCTGGGCGGCCATTGTCGAGACCGCCATCGCCAGCGAACAGCCCTTGCAGCGGGCCCTGGCGGCCCTGCGGCCGGATGCCGTCGTCGTGGACAACGTCGTGGGC
>CAZCBM010000480.1:460-1688 GCA_964496805.1 uncultured Rhodospirillales bacterium
CTGGATCCGTGTGGTCAGCTGCGCGGAGACCGAATTGCCGGACCCGGACTTGCCCCCGCACCTGTCCGGTCTGGAAACCGGTGCGGGGGAGGCGGCCGCTGCCTTCTCCCGTCGCTACCAGCAGGCCGTGGGACCCATTCATGCGCGGTACAATGCCTTTCGCGTTGCCCGGGGCTGCCCTGCCCTGCCCCCGCTGGCGTTTATCGGGATGGAGGCGGATGTGATCCTGGTCCTGGCCCCGAAGGATCTGCGCCTGCGCCGTCGGCATCCCCTACCGCATCATGTCACGTTGTTGGACGGTTGTGTTCGTCAAGAAGCCTCCTGGACTCCTCCGTCCTTTCCGGTGCCCCCTGACTGGCCATTAGTCTATGTCAGTTTTGGCAGTCTGGCGGCCATGGATGACGATTTGTTTCGGCAACTCATTGCTGTCTTCGCTGACATGCCAATGCGTTTGGTCATGAATGTTGGCACGGATCCCCGTCGCTATGGGCGCGTGCCTGATCGTATGGTGCTGGGCGGTTGGTTTCCTCAGCCATCCGTGATCGCGCAGGCCGACATGTTTTTGCATCATGGCGGCAACAACAGTGTAGGAGAAGCGCTCTACTTTGGCGTGCCGAGCCTCGTGATGCCCTATTGCTGGGATGGGCACGACAATGCCACACGGCTGCGCGCGCAAGGCCTGGGCCTTAGTCTGGCGCGCTATGATTGGACCCCGGCGCAGCTGCGGGCAGCTACGGCGGATTTGGTGACTAACCAGCGGCGTCAGTACCGCCTTAGCCAAGGGGCGCTGCGTATGCAGGCCGCGGAAGGCGCCACCGTTGCAGCCACGAAGATCCTGTCGGCGGTCAAGCAAGGTGCCCGTCCAGTTGCAGGTACCGCACGGCACGGTCTTTGACAGGCTTGTCGGGCCTTGGGCGCAATGTGGGCGCAATAGTTCGGTAGATGTCCGATCATCAGGCTTCAGCTTTCTGCCCAGAGCCGGTTTGCAATGACTCTTCAGGCCAACACCGTTGCGATGCACGAGGGAGAATCAGTGGCGCCGCCGGAGCCTTCATGCACAGGCTGGACACCCGCAAGAACTGGGCGTTGTCTGGAGGTTTGACGTCGTGAGGTGTGATGCGGGAATGGCCGCGTGCCTTTGCAGTGCCGATCAGAGCGGTTTGCGGCCATTTCCAAGAGCTATGACCGAATTTGGGTGATGGCGGATCAGGCGGCGGCGGGTTGAAGG
>CAZCBM010000481.1:0-1685 GCA_964496805.1 uncultured Rhodospirillales bacterium
ATCGCTCCGGCGCGCTGATGCGTGCCGGGCTCAGCGAAAGCGGGCACTGGCGCTTTGCCGCTGATGTCTCCCGGATCGACCCGCTGTATCTCAACCTGCTGATGGCATGGGAGGACAAGCGCTTCCGCAGCCATCCCGGGGTGGATGGGCTCGCGGTGGCGCGGGCGGTGCGCCAGGCACTGGCGCATCGGCGCATTGTTTCGGGGGCTTCCACGCTGACAATGCAGACGGCCAAGCTGCTGGACCCCAAGCCCCGGACCCTGACGTCCAAGCTGACGGAGATGGTTCAGGCGCTGCGCCTGGAGGCGCTGCTCAGCAAGGATCAGATCCTGGATATCTACCTGACCCTGGCCCCGTTCGGCGGCAATCTGGAGGGCGTGGAGGCGGCAAGCTGGGCTTGGCTGGGCAAGCCCCCGCAACATCTCTCTTTGGCGGAAGCCGCGCTGCTGGTGGCCCTGCCTCAGGCCCCCTCCAGCCGCCGTCCCGACCGCTATCCTGAACGGGCGCGGGAGGCTCGGGACCGGATCCTGGATCGTGCCGTGGAGGTTGGCTTGGCCACCCGTGACCAAGCCGAGGGGGCGAAGGCCACACCCATTCCCACCCAGCGTCAGGATGTTCCCTTGCTGGCCGCGCAGGAGACCGAGCGCCTGCTGACGGCCGGGCGCCGTCGCCGCACCACGCTGGATGCCGGCTTGCAGGCCCGGGTGGAAGACCTGCTGCACCGCCGCGTCCATGCCATCGCACCCCGGATCAATGGCGCCGTTGTGGTGATGGACCATCGCACGGGGGCGGTGCGCGTAGCCGCCGGTTCCACCGGCTACTATCAGCCGGGCCGCCAGGGCATGAATGACTTCACCCGGGCCATCCGCTCCCCGGGGTCAACCCTGAAACCCCTGCTTTATGGCTTGGCCATGCAGGACGGCCTGATCCATCCCCACACGTTGATCGAAGATCGGCGACGAGACTATGACGGTTACGATCCTGGCAATTTCGATGGCGACTTCCATGGGGTGGTAACCATTGAGACCGCCCTGCATCTATCCCTCAACACCCCCTCTGTTGCCGTATTGGAGCGCTACGGCCCCCGCCGGTTCGCCGGCAGGTTGCGGGCGGCAGGCGTGACGCCCTCCATCCTGGGGGGGCGGGCCGGGCTGCCCATCATCCTGGGCGGGGTGGGTCTCAGGCTGGTGGACCTAGTGCATCTGTACAGCGCCTTGGGGCGCGGCGATGGGCGTACTGTGAGCCCCACCACGGATCCCGATGCCCCGCCAGCGCTACGCTCCTTGATGTCGGCCAAAGCGGCGACAACGGTGCGGGCGATGCTGGCCACAGCCCCGCGCCCCCCTGGCTTTGCCGCCGTGGGGGCGGCGCCGGCGCGTCAGCAATTGGCGTTCAAGACCGGCACCTCCTATGGGTATCGCGACGCCTGGGCCATTGGCAGCCTGGGCCACGTAACCGTCGGCGTTTGGGTGGGCGACCCCAGTGGAGAAACCTGCCCCGCATGCAGCGGCCTGCTGACAGCAGCCCCCCTGTTGCTGGCCGTGCTGGACCTGCTGCCGCCGGACTGGCTGGCCGCAGACCCGGCGCCCGCGGGCACCTACTTGGCGGATCCAGTTCCCGCTGCGTTGGCCCGATTTGATCAACGCCCCGGCACCAGCGCTCAGGCCGCCCCCCGCTTGCTGTTT
>CAZCBM010000482.1:0-1677 GCA_964496805.1 uncultured Rhodospirillales bacterium
GGGCCGGGCCAGGCCGGCGCCCCCACCCAGGCCCCCACCCAGCGTGGCCACACCCACCAGGGCCGCACCCAGCGCCCCCGATCCGCTGGCGCTCCGGAGGCCGGCGATCCCCGCCGCCGCCGACGGGGCCAATTGACCGAACTCACCGCCGGGACCGTTCTCAACCACACCTACCGCATCCGTCGCCGCATCGCCTCCGGCGGCATGGGGGACGTGTATCAGGCGGAGCACACCGCCGACGGGGTGGACGACCTGTATGCCATCAAGGTGATCCGCGAGGCCGCCTACTCCGGCGCAGCGCTGGACCTGTTCAAGTCAGAGGCGCGCATTCTCAGCCTGGTGAACCATGCCGGGATTGTCCGGACCTATGGCGTCCAGGTGGACCAACACGGGCGGCTGTTCCTGGCGATGGAATACATCGAAGGGCCGCGCCTTTCGGATTTTTTGCGCGCCCAGGGGGGGTTGAAGGTCACCCAAGTGATTGCCCTGACCAAGCGTCTGATCGGCGCCATGGCCGCCTATCACGAGCGCGATATCATCCATCGCGATCTCAGCCCCAACAATATCATGCTGGCCGACAGTGAGATCGAACAGGCCAAGATCATCGACTTTGGCATTGCCCAGGATGCGGCCGAGAAAGCCCAGCAGGATGCCGGCCCTGCCCCATCGCGCAGCGGCGGCTTTGCCGGCAAGTTCGGGTTCGCGGCCCCGGAGCAATTCCCCAGCATCGGTGGCCCCGTGGACCGCCGCGCGGACATCTATGCCCTGGGCCTGATCATCGCCGCGGCTTGCCTGGGGCGTCCCCTGCCCATGGGCAAGACGGAGGAGGAAGCCGCGGACCGACGGCGCACCGTCCCCAGCCTGGCCGGCATCCCCCGGGCCCTGCATCCGGTGCTGTTGGCGTGCCTTCAGCCCAACCCCGATCAGCGACCGGAGGCCGTCACCACGCTGCTGGATTACCTGCCGGTGACGCTGCTGCCGCGGGTCCAAGTGTTCCCGCCGAAATATATGGCCCGGGCCGCCTTCCCCAGCGTGTTCGGTGCCCTGCCCCAGCACCAGCAGAGCCAGAAGGGCGCGCTCAAGGTCGTTCGCAATGGTGTCCTGGTGTTCGCCGGCGTCGTGGCCGCCGTGGGCGCGAGCCTGGTGATGCTCCAGGAGAGCGGCCCGCAGGTGGGCCAGCCGTTCCGCGATTGCGCCACCTGCCCGGAGATGGTTTTGCTGCCGCCGGGGGAGGTGCTGATGGGCAGCCCGGCGGATGAGTTGGGCAATGACGAAGATGAGCAGCCACAGACCCGGGTGAGCATTCCGGCCAATTTGGCCATCGCAACGCAAGAGGTCACCGTCTCCCAGTGGGCGCAGTGCGTCAGCCTGGGCTATTGTCAGGCGTTGGAGCCCATGCCGGTGCTGGATGAGGCGGTGGAGCGCCAGGAGGTGCTGCCGGTCGGCGGCATGACGTCGGACCAGATCAATGGCTTTCTGACCTATCTACAGATTGAAACCAAGCGCACCTATCGCCTGCCCACGGAGGCGGAGTGGGAGTATGCCGCCCGTGCCGGGACCCAGACCCGCCGCCCCTGGGGCGAGGATGAGGACGACAAGCAGGCCTGTGCCTACGCCAATGGTCAGGATGGCGCGGCAGCGCTGCGTCAGTTGACCCATCCGCCGGCGGAGGGTGAG
>CAZCBM010000483.1:0-1673 GCA_964496805.1 uncultured Rhodospirillales bacterium
AGGGCAAGCGCACCCATTCCCGCGATGGCCGACGCCGCCGCCCGCGCGAACACCGCATCGCCGCCGTCACCAGCATGCTCTACCCGCTGGTGGCCATGATCTGGCTGGAGTCGATCCTGGAGCCAGGGGACGTCCCCCATCCTTATCGCCCGCCGTCCCCGGCCGAGGAGTGGCTGCTGTGGATCACGGGTGCCAGTTGCCTGATGCTGGTGGTGATGCTGCGGCGATCGCTGCGGGACTATCCCTTGCCCCCCTTACCCTGGCTGATGGTGGGGATCGGGGGCCTGCTGGGCGCTGTCTTGGCCCTCTATGGCTGGTTCGGGTACTATCTGCCCCGCCTTTTCCTGCCGTTGTTTGCCCTCTATGGCGCCCTGGGCGTGCTGATTTTTATCTATCGCCTGTTGGAGGACCCTTTTGATCGCAAGGGGCAGCACCATGGCCAGCCGCTCAGCGCCGATGCCACGCCGGTGGGGGAATTGCGCGCCCGCCGACGCAAGGAGTTCCCGACGCTCTGGGTTCTGATTATCGGCGGGGCGGTCCCGCTGACGGCCTTGAGCCTGCCGGCCTGGTTGCTGGGGGCGGTGCCCTTCGCGCCGGGGCGCACCCTGGAGCCGGTTCAGCAGGCGGCATTGCTGGGCCTTGGGGCCGTGTTCCTGGGGGGGTGGGCGCTTATTGGGCTCGCTCGCGGGGCCCGCAGTGTGCTGGGCGCCTGTCTGCCCTGCCTTGGAGCCGCGGCACTGCTGGCGATGGCGCTGGCCAGTGCCAGTTACGGTGTGATGAGCTTCCTGCCGCCGCTGGCCGTTGGATTGGCCAGCGACATTGGTCCGCTGGTGGCAGCCGCTGTGGTGGTGATGCTGTTCGCGGCCTGGGCGGCGGCGGTGAGCCTGCGCTATGTGCGCCAACATCTGGGGGATCATGCCCGATGGCTGCGCCGTGGCGCGCAGGGGGGGGTGTTCACCGCGACCCTGCTGGCCCTGACCGTGCCGGATGTCATCCAGGTCTGGCATGTGAGCACCGTGATCGGGCCGAGGCGGCAGGCGCTGGACCCCCTGGCGCTGAGGATTATCGGCGGGGCCGAGGCGCTGCTGGAGGCCAGCTATACCGGCCAAGTGCCGCCTTCTCCCGTGGCTCCCAAAACCATTCCGCTGGTGACCGCAGCCCTGTTGGGAGTGCCGGCCACGGCCTTGAACGCCACCCTGTCCACGGCCAAGGCTCAGGAGCTCTTTTTTCAACTCCGGGGTCAGGCCTACGGGCGGTTTCCCAATCCGGCAGCCCGGGGGGATCAGGGGCCGCGACCGCCACCCCCCCGGGCGCCCGACCTGATTGGCGGTCGAACGCCGGGCCTGCATTGGGTGGAGGGGCATTGGACCCTGGACCGCCTGGAACAGGGGGTTGCCACCGTCCAGTGGCGCCTGCGCCTGGAGAACCACGCCTGGGCACCGGCAATCCCCCGCCTGTTGCTGGCCTTGCCCCATAGCGCCGTGATCACCGGCGCCACCTTGAGCGTGGAGAACGGACCAATCCTCACCGCCCGGGCGCTGGACGTGACCGAGGAGCGATCCCGGCCGCAGGTTCTGGCCCAGCGCCCCCCGGCGCTCACCGTGCAGGAGGTGGCCCCTGACCGGGTGCTGATCCACCTGCGGCAGATGCCTGGGCAGGGCGACGCCGGCCCC
>CAZCBM010000484.1:0-1653 GCA_964496805.1 uncultured Rhodospirillales bacterium
GCTGCATGCGTTGATGGGCCAGCGCTTCCCAGGTCAGCACGGCATAGCGGGTGCACACCGCGGCTCGATCCTCCGTCGCGGCCAGGGCGGCATCGAACACGGCCATGCCCTCGCCTTTGGTGACCCCCTTGATGCTCAGCCCATCCAGCCCGGCGGCGGGGGACTTGGCATGGTGCGCGAACAGCGCCCGGAAGTAGCGCGGCGTGAAATAGAAATAGCCTGGAACAAACAGCACCAAGCGCTTGACGATATCCTGTGCCCCCTGTGGCGCAGACGGGGGCGGGGGATCGGGGGTGGGGGAGGTGTCGCCGTTCATGGGGTTGCCCTATAGACCACTGCCCCACGCACCTCCAAGCCCCCACTGGCGCGTCAAGTAAGCCAAACCCCTGCCCTTGGCGGTGGGGCACCGATTGCTCATATCCAACACAGCGTCTGGCGCCAATCCGGGGGGTGCGTGCGCCACTATCCGGTGGTGTATCCATCACTATCCGGTTGTGCGTGCGCACCCTGGGGTCCAGGCGGGGCCATTTTCGGCCTCTGGCGCCCCATCTCTCCTGCTGCCTTCCTGCATTCTTCTGTTTGCCCCGCCCCTCTTGCCCAGCGGATGCTTTCATGCCCCGTGACGCTGCCGGTCGGCGAACCCTGTGGTTCACCCGCGGCCTTTCCAACACCTATGATGCGCTCACCCTGATCCGACAGGCGGATCCCGATCGCCGGCTGCGATTGCTGGCCAGTCATACCGATCCCCAGGCCCTGGCGCTGCAAGCCGCGGATCTGGCTCTGCTGGAGCCGGTGGGAACCTTGGATGCGGATGCCTATGCCCACTGGGTCCGGGACACGGCCCTGGCCCACGATGTCGATGTCGTGGTGGTGCAGCGCCGACAGACGGCTGTCGCCCAGCGTCGTTCGCTGCTGGAAGCCCAGGGGATTGAGGTCATGGTGGCCGGGGACGCCGGCACCCTGCGCACCTTGGCCAACAAGGATCAGTTCTATGCCCAGGCTGAGGCGGCTGGCCTGCCGGTGGCCCCCTGCCGGGTCGTGCGGACAGTGGCAGAGTTTGACGCTGCCGTGGAAGCCCTGACCCCGTTGAGCCCTGTCTTGTGCGTCAAGCCGGCCCGCGGGATCTATGGCGCTGGCTTCCGCGTCCTGGCGGAAGGGGTGCCGCTCTTGGATCCCCAGGAGTTGCTGGCCGAGCCTGCCCTGCTGTTGGCCCCGTCCCAGTTTCGCGCGGCCCTGCAAACCACACCGGCGCATCATGCCCCGTGGCTGGTCATGGCCTATCTGGACGGGGTGGAGCGCAGTGTTGATGTGCTGGCCCATCGCGGGCGCCTGGTTCGCGCGGTCAGCCGGGAAAAACAAAGAGCGGTGCAGGTTCTGGAGGTGGAGGGGCCGTCGGTTGACTTGGCGGCGCAGACGGTGGAGCGGTTCGGGCTTCATGGGCTGGTGAACGTCCAGACCCGGGACTGGCAAGGACAGCCCTGGCTGCTGGAGGTCAACAGCCGCATGGCCGGCGGTATTGCCTATGGGGCGCTTACCGGGCTCAACCTGCCCTGGTGGGCGGCGCGGCTGGCCCTTGGGGAAATCACGCCGGATCAGGTCCCCACCGGTCAGGGCGGGGTGCGCGCCGCCCTGGTGCCGCACCTCGATCCGCAT
>CAZCBM010000485.1:0-1651 GCA_964496805.1 uncultured Rhodospirillales bacterium
GGGTGCATTCTCACCGCCCTGCGCCTCAAGGGCGAGACCGTCGACGAGATCGTCGGCTTCGCCGAGGTCATGCGGGAAAAAGCCGTGCGCGTCCAGGCGCCGGCGGGCGTGATCGATACATGCGGCACCGGCGGAGACGCGCTCGGGACGTTCAACGTATCCACCGCCGCCGCCATCGTTGCTGCCACCCCCGGTGCCACCAGACGCATCCGCGCCGCTGCGGCCACCGGTCCCGTCACCTGGTGAGCAGCTTCGGCAGCCATACTCGCCGCCTTCGCCCACTTTGATGGTCAGGCTATGCCCGCCAACGCCGCTGAAGGTGGCGGTCACGGTGCCGCCTTGGCCCCCGCTCCCCATGGAGCCATAGAGGCGCGATCCAGCGCCGCCACCGCCACCGATGGCGGTGACCGTCATCTCGGTGCAGCCATTGGGCACTGCAACGGTTTGATTGGTGCCGATATCGGTTTGGCCGAAACTCAAGGGCGCGGAGGAGCAGGTTTCGGACGGGGGCGCTTGGCTGGCTTGAGCGGCGGGTTCCGTGTCGGCGATTTCCGTGGCCGCACGGCCGAAGATATCGGTTGTGGCGTCCCCGATGCGGGTGACTGCCGCCAACCCGCCCAGACTGATCAGCCCCACCACCAACCCATAGGTCAGGGCGGTAGCGCCCCGCTGCTGGTGGGCGCCAGAGCGTCCTTGCTTTGGATGCTTGCTCGCCATTCCACGTCCTCCCCTCATAACCCACTGGATGTGGAGGTAATGGGTGGTTGGTGACGGCGCGACAAGGCGCATGTTTCCGGAAGGCTGGAAAACACGCCCCCCTGGCGGCGGGGTGCCAATCCATCGGGCGCTCTGCCGCCGCCCTGCCGCTGCCCTGTCGCCGCCTCAGGGGGCCTGCTTCGGCGCAAACCCGGTTCTTGCGGCCGCCGGGGTTGGAAACTGAGCAGCGGACACCCGCCCGTTGTGCCGCTGGATGTGCCCCCGAACTGGGCGGATATCGCGATGGAAAGTCACTCCCACCTGGGAGTATCTGCCATTGTTTAGTCTCTGGCAAAGATCAGACCAGCGCTGTTGCCCCCGCAACGGCTCACCCGGATGGGGGGCCAGTGTGGTCGCGACGGCAGGGCTCCCTCCCCACCTGGGCAGGGGAGGGAGCCTACGCCGTGGGCGATCCCCTGGGCACCACTGGTCCCCCATACCCGATGACCGTGCCGGGCGTTTCCGTACGGGACGCCCTGGGCCGTCGCTCTGGTTTTTCGAAAGCGCGGCTTGACAGCGCGCGGGCGGAATGGCTTATCTGCGGGCTGGTCGATGGGCGTATAGCTCAGCGGGAGAGCACTCGCCTCACACGCGAGGGGTCACAGGTTCAATCCCTGTTACGCCCACCATCGCCCCCTTCCCCTAAATGGTCGTGTTGGACAGAACGGTGAACCGTGACCGGTGCCGGCGCTCCACCTCTCTCCTGCCACGGCCGAGTGGCGGCAGGCCCAAGAGCCATTTGTTTGGTCCATGGGTCACCAATATCCCTGTGTCTTGAGGTCCTCCCTTTGGCTGCTTTACGGTCGCGCTGCTGTGGTCCGCAGAAGGATGCTGAGACGACCTAGTGCACCGACTCACACAGAGGATGCAGGGCACCGGTTGAGTTTTTGGAGGA
>CAZCBM010000486.1:0-1626 GCA_964496805.1 uncultured Rhodospirillales bacterium
AGTATCGTACCAATGGGTGGCCGGGTGGGGGCGCGGGGCTGGCGTGGACTCTATCCCACCGAAACCCGCTCTAGCCCGCACATGCCAGCGCCTGTCCCCAAAGATCAACCTTTGCGCCGAAACGGCACCGTCAACGCGCTCTCCGAGCCTACTGTCTGGCCGAACCCTCCGGCCCTACCGGACACCCCCACCAGGATTGTTGCGAGGGATGTGACCAAGGGCGGCCGGGGATAACGCCACCGGATGTGGGGGCCTCCTCCCATCAAGCCAAGCCGCCCCTCAGACAGCAAGGCACACCGATTTGGCATTGGTGCCCCTGTTGTCGCGTCCTGGTGGTCGAGCGGATGCGCCCCGCCGTGTCGTTGCCCCTTCAGGGTCGTACCCCCTCCGGCGGCATGGGGCACACCCAAGCCCGGCCCCAGGATCAGTCAACCAGGAAGCCGCTGCGGACATACCCGCGACCAACACCCTCTTTGGCAATCAAGGTCCACTCCCGCCCCCGTTCGATCACGCGAACACTGACGCCATTGTCCAGTTTCGCCACCAGATCATAGGTCCGACCTGGGCCAGCGAACACGTTGGCGCTGCCAAACCGGCTGGAGATGATGTCAATATCCCGGCCACGATGGCTATAAGGACGCTGGTTTGCATAGTAGGTGCTGATGTAATTTCCTGCCACCCAGCCGCGATCCCGGCCGGCGGCAACCCGCAGCCATCCGCCGGAGCGCTCCAGGATTGTCACTTGTTCGCCGCGGCGGAGAACACCCACCACACGGAAGTTGGTGCCGGGACCGCTACGCACATTCAGGCTGTTGGCGGTCACGGTGCCGGTCTGCTGAGCCGCAGCCGGGCTGAGGACCGCCGCAAGCAAGCTTAGCGCCAGCAGGATAGCGGCGACAGCCGCGGTGGCACGGGTGCTTGCCGAGGAAATGGGGGAGGAGAGCGCCAGGGCGCGAACATGGGTCATGGCTCAGACGGGTCCGGTGGGTGAAAGCGGCGCGTCGAGGCGCCTGGGGTGTGGGGAACAGGGCAGCGTTTCGCAAGGCGCACGCGGTGCTGGGCAGGACCCCAACGCCTCCGCGCACACTTAAGAAAGCAGACAGGTGTCAGCAAATCAATGCTGCTCACCTTCGCTGAATGCTGCGCGATCATTGGGGCTGTGATGGGGCCAGTTTATGGCGCAGGACCCCCAAACGCGCAACGCTAGGAAGGGGATCCTCCGAGCGATCACCACCGCTGTGGAGCCAAACAACTCGCCGCTTGGGCAATGCAGGGCTTCGCGCCTTCATCCTTCCGGCAACGCCAGGACCTGGGCCTGCGCGCTTCCCGATGCGTCCGTTGTGCCCCAAACCGCGCCTACGATGGCCCCAGCCATAGTCGCCCGCTGGCAGCCCTGTGCTCCCTGCAGGACGAGCCGGGAGATGTGGGGCGAGCCAAGTGCCGGGCGCTCATGGCGCCAATGGGCCATCCCTATCGCCGGTTCTGGACTCTTCCATCCCCATGTCTCTCGCCAGCGAGCCCGTGAGATGCTTGGTCCGGTCCAGGCTGTTGGTGGGGTGTGGCTGGCGGACCGGTGCGCCGTGATGGGCCATTGGCCCGCGACGGGCCGCCGTTGCCAGCGCCGGC
>CAZCBM010000487.1:0-1623 GCA_964496805.1 uncultured Rhodospirillales bacterium
CACCCCCCAAGCGTCCCGATGGCCAGACCACCTGTCGAGGGTCTGGATGCCGTTTTGGTGGCGTCTGGACTGAACCGTGGACTGCGGGAGCCTGCGCGTATGGTGTGGCAACCGATCCCCCCGATCTCCCCGGCGTCAATGGCGCTGGATACTGACCCCGACCATCAACTCATGGCCCGGGCGCTGGACTTGGCGGCCCGTGCCACCGGGCACACCGCTCCCAACCCGCTGGTGGGGTGTGTGATCGTCGCGGACGGCATCACGGTGGGGGAAGGCTGGCACGTCGCCGCGGGGCAACCCCATGCCGAGGCGATGGCCCTGGCACAGGCCGGTGAGGCAGCCCGGGGCGGGACGGCCTTTGTGTCGTTGGAGCCGTGCAGCCACCATGGGCGCACACCGCCCTGCGCCGAGGCGTTGATCGCCGCCGGGATCGCCCGTGTGGTCTTTGCGGCCCGCGATCCCCACCCCAAGGCCGCCGCCGGGGCCGACGTCCTGAGGGCGGCGGGCATCCAGGTGACGGGCGGCGTCCTGGCCGAGCGTGCCATCCAGCAAAATCGGTTCTTTTTCCATCATCTGGCCCATGATCGCCCGCGGGTGGTGGCGAAGTTCGCTGCCAGCCTGGATGGGCGCATCGCCACCAACTCCGGCGAGAGCCAATGGATCACGGGCCCCGCCGCCCGCCAGGCGGGCCATCGGCTGCGCCAGGCCTGTGATGCGGTGTTGGTGGGCGCGGGCACGGTGATCGCTGACAATCCCCGCCTGACCGTGCGCCTGCCGGAACCGGACGTTCGCCCCGCCCATCCGCTGCGGATCGTCCTGGACAGCCAGGGCAGGGTGCCTCTGGATGCCCGGGTGCTGGAGGGCATGTTGCCGGGCCGGACAGTGGTGGCCACCACCCCGGCAATGCCCCGCGACCACCGCGAGGCGCTGAAGGACCAAGGGGTGACGGTGCTGGATGTTGAGCCATCGCTGGACGATCAAGTGGATTTGGAATCGTTGCTGCAGGCGCTCAGCCGCACCGAGCCGGAGGTTCAATCCATCCTGGTGGAGGCCGGCCCCCACGTCCTGGGCGCCTTCGCGGACTTGGATCTGATCGACGAGGTTGCCGCCTTTATCGCGCCACGGCTGATCGGCGGCTCTGCGCCGCCGGCGTTGGCGGGGGACGGGGCCGAACGGTTGGTGGACACAAAGGATCTGAGCGGCGTCACCATCACGCCCCTGGGGCAGGACGTGTTGATCCATGGCCATGTCCATCCCATCCCCCATCCGGACCTGACGGGGCAGGAGGAAGCCTGATGTTCACAGGGATCGTTGAAGAGACGGGGCAGGTCACCGCCCTGGACCTGCGCCCGGAAGGGGCGACGCTGGTGATCTCCGCCGAGGTGGTGGCTCCCGGCACACGCCTGGGGGACAGCATTGCGGTGGAAGGGGTCTGCCTCACCGTGACGGACATCGCCCGCAGCGGTCAGCAGGGCGCGGCGCTGCTGACCTTCGGGCTTGCACCAGAAACCCTCAGCCGCACAGCCCTGGGCGCTCTGGGCCCCGGCGATACTGTCAACCTGGAACGCAGCGTCACCCCCACCACCCGCATGGGCGGGCACTTCGTCCAGGGCCATGTGGATG
>CAZCBM010000488.1:0-1617 GCA_964496805.1 uncultured Rhodospirillales bacterium
CGACTCAGATGACGGTGCTGCGGACGGGGCCAGGCTCGGGGCCAGCAGGTCCAGCAGCGCGCGCCCCGAGGCCGGTCGGTCCGTTGGGTTCGGGGCCAGGGCGACGCTCAGCGCGGGGTGCATCCATGCCGGCACCCCGGCGCCGGCCAGGTCTGGCACCGTTGTGCGAAGGCCGATGGCGCCAGGGGCATCGGTGGCGTCCAACAACGGCCGTCCCAGGGCCGCGAAGGTCAGCACCAGCGCGGCCGCATAGAGGTCCGTCGCAGGCCCAACGGCCTGGGTGCCGCCTGCCAGCCCCAATTGCTCCGGTGCCACCCAGCGCAGTTTACCCGCGAAATTGTCCCCGATGAGGGTGCTGGTGTCCGGTGCCATATCCTTGGAGATGCCGAAGTCGATCAGCACCGGCTGCGCGGGATCCGCATCCCGCAGTAGGATATTGTCCGGCGAGAGATCCCGGTGGATGATGCCGGCCGCGTGGAGGTCATCCAGGGCAGGCAGCAGGCGTTGGGCCAGAGAGATCAGGGCGTCCTGACCCATGGGCTGGCCTGCAATGGGGGAGGGGGCCACCCACTCCTTCAGGGATGGACCGTCGATCCAGTCCATGATCATCACCAGGCGCCCATCATCGGCGTGCTGGACCCCGTGGCAGCGCACCACCGCCGGGTGATCGAGGGTGCGCAGGCGTTTCGCTTCGCGTCGGAACAGCGCCTCCACCCTCTCCGACAAAACGGCCTCGTGGGTGATCTTCAGCGCATACAGCGTGTCATCAACCTCGGCGTCGATGCTCTCTGCCTTATAGACAGTGGCGAAGCCCCCACGGCTCCCTTCGGACAGGACACGGAAAGCGTTGTTGAGGGTCTGGCCTGGGTGCAGTGCCACAGCGCGTTGGGTCCCTATCTGGGTGTCACGGTGGCCCTGACTCTACACGCCCTCGGCCGCCGGTGTAAGGTCAGCAACGGCTTTGGCGGCGGTTTCTGTAGCGGTTTTCCCTTCAGTTTGGCCCATCCCTCTCCTGCCCTGGCTCCCTCGGCCACGGGCTGCGCTGTGGTTGGTCGCTGAAAGGGCTGTGATCTCAGTCCTTTACCACCAGCGCGCGGGATACGTTGGACAGGGGCTCGGCGTGGCGTTGGCCAATGCGGATGGCCTCGGTGATTTCGATCCCCCACCCTTCCATCCATAGGGCGGGCATGAAGTGCAGGGTCATGTTCTCCCGCAACTCCGTTGTGTCCTCCTCCCGCACGCTGAGGGTCTGTTCGCCCCAGTCCGGCGGGTACGCCAGGCCAATGGAGTAGCCCGAGCGCGCCTTCTTGCTGAGCCCAGCGCGGGTCAGCACCCCATCCCACGCGGCCCAGATATCGCACATGCGGTTGCCCTCCCGCCCGGCTTCCAGGGCGGCGGCGATGCCATCCTGCACCACTTCAGCGGCGTGGATCATGGCTTGCGGGGGCGGCCCCAGGTGCACGGTACGAGACAGCGGGCAATGATATCGTCGCACGGCGGCGGCCAATTCAAAGCAGGTCCCGGTGCCGGCCTGGAACGGGTCGTCCCGCCACGTCAGATGAGCCGATCCACAGCAAGGAATTGGAAAACATCGTTATCGAACTCGATCACGAAAAC
>CAZCBM010000489.1:0-1613 GCA_964496805.1 uncultured Rhodospirillales bacterium
ACAGGGGGGCGACCTGGGGGTTGGTCAGCGTGTCGGCCAGGGTGGGGATCGGGGGTGCTTCGGGCGCGGGCGGCTTACGCGGCAGGCTCTGTGTGGCCAGGGTCGTGACCAACGCCTGACGGACCTCAGCGCGGGCGGCGGCCTCGCCCTGTGCGCTGGCCACGGCTTCGCTCAGGCGGGCTTCATTGCCGGTGCGCAACATGGCCGTGGCTGCCACGGGCTTTACCGGCAAGGGATCGGCGGCGTTGGACGGTGTTGCGGGAACCGCGGCCTCTGGCTGTGCCAAAACGGGCTGGGGGCGGGCATCGTCCGGCTTGCGGGGCAGCAGCGGAACGGCATCGGCCTGGATCGGCGGCTTGCTGGGCGGGGAGGTGGGCAGGGCTGCCCACTGCTGGGCCAGGCTGGCACCGCTCTGGCTCCACAGCAAAACGGCCAACAGGCTGAATACAAACGGATATCGCATCTGCAGCAGGTCCGGCGAACGAAGGGCTGAGCCGTCCCTTGGGATCGGCGGCAGGGATGTCGCTGGGGGCGCCTCGGGCGCCCTGTTCCCGCGCCTCGGGCCACGCGTGGCGTCCCCGGGGGGCAGGGTGGCTCGTCTTGCCGGACAGATCCCAGCCACAGGCCAGGGGTCGTTCTGTCCGGCATGAAGCACTAGCCCCCTCCGCCGCCCAAATCTACCCCCAGCGTGTCTAACTTGGTGCGCAGGGACACAAGGTCCTGCCAACTCAGGGCCTTCTGGGCGGGGGTTCGCAGCAGATAGGCCGGGTGGAAGGTGGGCAGCACCGGCAAGGGATCGGCGGATAAGGGGGGCTCCTGCGTATCGGCGCCATAGCTCGCCCATCGCCCCCGGAGCCTTGTGATCCCAGTCTTTGATGCCAACACGCCCTTGGCGGCGGTATCGCCCAGCAAGACCAGGACCCGCGGGCGGGCCAGCGCGATATGCCGCGCCAGGAAGGGCATGAAGGTCTGGATTTCCGACGGGCTGGGTTTGCGGTTGCCGGGGGGGCGGTAGGGGACGATGTTGGTGATATAGCAGTTGGTCTGCCGGGACAGTCCGATGGCACCCAACATCAGATCCAGCAGCTTGCCGGCCCGCCCGATGAAGGGACGCCCGCCCTGATCTTCCTCCGCCCCCGGGGCCTCGCCGATCAGCATCACTGGTGCCCCGGCAACACCGTCGGCCACCACCATCTGGGTGGCGAAATCCTGCAAGGAGGGGCAGGGCACCTGCGCCATGGCCGTGATCAGATCCTCCAGGCTGTTGACCCCACTCAGCAAAGCGCGGGCATCGGCCACCTGGTCATGGGTGCCCAAGGGCAAGCTTGCCCTGTCGGCCGGCGGAGGAGGGGCGGCATCGGCACTGGGAAAGGCCGGGGGCAGGTCTACACTCGGCGCGTCCAGGGCCGATGCTCCCGCAAGGCGGTCTTCCGCTGCCGGCGCGAGGGATTCGGTGATCCCACAATCGGCGTAGAAGTCCAGAACCAGGGCGAGGGCGCGGGCGTCAAGGGGCGCACCATCAGCGGGCCGTGGGCCGCGTCGGCGTCGATGTAGGCGGTGTAAGAATCGGCGTTCGCCCGCCACGCATCGCCCACCGCCGCGCGGGGGGCGAT
>CAZCBM010000490.1:0-1612 GCA_964496805.1 uncultured Rhodospirillales bacterium
TCTGGCGCGGATGAAGGCGGCCCGCTCCCAATTCTGGCCCCGGGTGGCATAGTAGGTGCGGGCGAACTCCGCACTGACGCAGGCAGGGGTTGAGCCGGGGTCCGGTCGCAGCCGCAAATCCATGCGGAAAGCATAGCCATCGCCCGTTGCTTCCTCCAGGATCCGGACCATCAGCCGGGCCAGCCGGTCCATGTCTTCCTCCAGCCGGTCCGGCCGGCGGGTGGGGACCAAGCGGGGCTCGTACACCAGCACCAAATCCACGTCGCTGGAATAGTTCAGCTCCATCGCCCCCATTTTGCCCATGGCATAGGCCACAAGCCCGCAGCGGCGTCCGGGATCATGGGGGCCGCTGGGGATCTCAAAACTGCCCCGGCGCCCCAACTCCTCCAACGCGCCCCGCAGGGCGGCGCGAACAGCGCGCCCTCCGGCCATGGACAGGTGCGCCAGCGTTTGGGGAAACGGGACAACACCTGCCAGATCCTCCAGCGCGATCAACAGCGCGAGGCGCCGCCGCTGGACCCGGAGGTGGGTCATCAGCTGGCTCAGGCTCTCCTGTGGCGCGGTCAGCGATCGCAGAAGCCTCAGAACCGTGCCGCGGATGCCATGGGCGGGCAAGGCCTGCGCGAGAAACGCGGCCTCCCGCTCCAGCGTCAAATGCAGGAAGGGCGCCTGCTGCGGCAGGCAAGCCAGCAACGGCTCCGCCCGCTCTGGCCCCAGGATGCGGTACAACTCTCCAACCGTGGCCGCAAGCGTGTCGGTGGGGAGGGCACCATCGGACATAGGGGCTTGGGTCATGGGGCCTGCTGGAGTTATACCGGGGTTCAGACGCGGGTTGTGGCCAAACATGCCCTTTGGGCCAAGTCAGCCGCCGAACCCGTCATGCCCTTAGCCTAGGACCATGCCCCTGTGTTTGCCAAGCTGAGTGTCGGTGTCCTGTGGACGCTCGCCCTGGCGATCAGGCTGGTGATGGCGGTGGCCTTCGCTGGCGCGTTGTTTGTGGGGCTGCGCTTGGGCCAGGGCCCGATCCCTTTGGCCCCCGTGCTGGCCCACCTGCCGGAGGACATCCGCGCCCAGTTGCCCTTGTCGGATCAGGCGGCGCTGATCTGGCGTAATCCCTTCACCGATGATGCCGTGGTGCAAGTCCACCACGCCAGCAGCACCGGCGTCCGGCTGGAGCGTTCAGCGCTTTGGCGGGGGCAGGCGGTCCCGGTGGCGGTGGAGATCAACGCGCCCCACGCCCGCCTGCATCGCGATCAGGCGGGCACGGTGACGCTCAAGGCCTTCTTGGGGCCACAGACGCCGCCCCTGCAGTTCGTTCTGTATGATGCCGCTGCCGCTACCGATCCCAACGCTGTCGCCAAGGACCCCTTGGACCTGTCAGCGTTGGCGGCCGACTTGGGGTTGCCCAGCCTTCCAAGGGTGGAGATCAAGGGTGCCACGCTCACGGTGCAGGACGCCCTCAGCGGGACCAGCCTGCGGATAGAAGAGATCACTCTGGGGCTGCGGCAGCAGGGACAACAGGTGCACGCCACCGGCGGGCTCGCCGTCTGGCTGGGGCAGACACCGATCCGCTTGCAGGCGGTCGGAGCCCTGGGGCCGGGGGGGGCAGCCT
>CAZCBM010000491.1:0-1596 GCA_964496805.1 uncultured Rhodospirillales bacterium
GCTCGCGCTCCTTCGCGTCGGCCGCGTCCAGGCGCCGCCCGACCGTCTCGATCAGCCCGGCCAGGACGGTCCGGTCCGGCTCCGGGACCTCGTCGGGCGTGCGGGCGTTGGCGTGGCGCGTGATCAGACCGCGGTGCTCCCCGGCCAGGTTGGTCAGGAGGCTGGTGCCGCAGGTGGAGAGGATGAGGTTGGGCATGGGGGAGGTTCCTTGTTTGCGAATGGGATGATGGCAGCCAGCGGGTCAGGCGTCAGTCGTCGGTGAATCGGTGCTGGCGTTGAGCCGCAGGAGGGCCGCCTCCAGGCCGGGCAGTTCCCGTTTGATCACGGCCCACACTGTCTCGGCGTCGATGCCACTCAAGTAGGCGTGGACCAGGATGTTGCGCATCCCCGCCATGCGCCGCCACTCGATACCGGTCTCTCTGGCCCTGGCCCCCTCGCTCAGGCGCTGACTGGGCTTGGTCAGGGTTTGCAGATTCCGCAGGACGGCGTCCTGCACCAGGGGCGACCCGTCGAACACCGCACGCTGGCCCTGGGTATAGTCACGAATGCGCGCGATGCACCCGAGCATGTGCGTGATGTGCTCCCGGTCGGACTCGGGCGTGGGCCTCACAGCGGCACGGCCTCCCCCAGGATACGGTCCCGCAGCGCCCCATCGAGGGCCCGCTCCGAGACCACATCGACCCGCCGACCCAGCAGCTCCTGGGCGTCCATCAGCAGACCCCCGAGGTCGAGAAGGCTGGCCCCCGGCAGCGGGCGGACCAAGAGGTCCACATCGCTGTCTTCTCCTGCGTCGCTTCGGGCCATTGAGCCGAAGACCCGCAGGTCAGTCACCCCATAGCGCTCACCCAGGACCAAGAGGGCCTGACGATGGCGCGCAATCAATGGGCTCATAATGGCACCTCCGCGTTTGGTTTCGGGGCCCTACCCCAGGCGGGGCAGGCCCGTTGTTGGGGGTAGCGCGGTTGAACGCACATAGCATCAATCCCAGCTTGCCCGCTCTTCGGCGAGGTAGCGATCCACCTCTTCCGCCGTCACGGGCTTGTGCGACATCCGATCCAAGTCCCCGAACAGCTCGCCGAGGGTTTGCCGCGACTCGCCTTCAGAGGGTTGCCGCGCCAAGACAATCACCTCCACCGCACCGACGGGGATCTCGTCGGGCACGACCACCTGAAGCCAGTGGTCGGCGCCGATGACTGCACTCATTCGAACGGCTTGCATGGTTGGTCACCTCTTCGATTCACAGTACCGAGCCGGTCCAGGTCCGAGTCCGCCCGGGCATCTCCCCTGGCAGAGGGGCCGAAGCGGATGGCCCGCTCCGGCCGGGCCGCCCCGGCGAGGGTTTGAACGGCGGCGGAGAGCTGGGTGGGGTCAATCATCGCCCGATCCCCCTGGCCCGCTCCCAAGGACCTCTGCCAGCAGATTGCGGCGGGCCTTCCAGCGGGGTTTGTCGCTGTTCTTGGTTTCCCCCGCCCAGGCATCCAGGGTGGCCTAGTGCGCTTCCGGCACCAGGGCACGGAAGGCGTCGAAGTCCTCGCCCACGCGACCTAGTGCTGCAGAGTGAAAATTCGGTGACGGTTTCCTCTGGTCAGGCGGCAA
>CAZCBM010000492.1:0-1573 GCA_964496805.1 uncultured Rhodospirillales bacterium
GTGCGCCCAAGCCAAGCCGCCAGGCCGGGCGGATCGGCCACGGTGGCTGACAGGCCGATGCGCCGGTGACCGGGGGCCAGGGCGTCCAGACGGGCCAGCGCCAGGGCTGTCAGGTCGCCCCGCTTGGACGGCATTAGGGCGTGGGCCTCATCCAGGATGACCGCTTGCAAGCCCGCAAAAAACGCCAGGCTGTTGGGGTGGGAGAGCAGCAGCATAAGGCTCTCCGGCGTGGTCAGCAGGATATCAGGGGGGCGCTCGCGCTGGCGCTTGCGCTCCGCCGCCGTGCTGTCGCCGGTGCGGCTGTCCACGGTGATCTCGAGCCCCGCTTCCTCGATGGGGCGCAGCAGGTTACGGCGAATGTCCTGGGCCAGGGCCTTCAGGGGGGACAGATAAAGCGTGTGCAGCCGGCGCGTGGCCGGCGGGGTTTGGCCGGAGCGGTTGCGCTGGTCGATCTCGATCAGGGCCGGCAGAAACCCGGCGAGGGTCTTGCCGCCGCCGGTGGGGGCAATAAGCAGGGCATCGGCGTGCGCCCGCCAGGCCTGGATCATGGCCAACTGATGGGCATGGGGCCACCAGCCCCGGTTCTGGAACCAGGCCAAAAGGTGGCCAGGGACCAAGTCAGGGGTCACCTGGGCCGGATCTGGCAGCGGGGTAAAAAGGGCATTATCCATGCCAAGAGGAGATGCGAGGGCAAAGGGCACCGGCAAGGGGGTGCCAGGGCCCTGTGCCAGATCCGGTCACGGGAAGCGCAAGAGCCTTCCCTCCCGTGACTCACGACCTCTGCCCGAAACGGTGCTGGCTTAGGGCGTGCTGGCCGAGATGGAAATGGTGCCATTGGAGCCGTTCCCACCCCCACCGCCGGCGCCACCGCTGCCGCCATTGGGATTGGAAACGAGGCTCAGCCGAGGCTCGCTAACGGCCAAATAGCCGCCGCCGCCGCCAGCCCCTGCCATGGCTGAGCTGCTGCGGCAGCCCGCACCGCCCCCGCCGCCGAAGCCGCCACCACCACCGGGCGCAGGGTCATTGTTATCCCTGCACTCGGTCCCGCCGCCGCCGCCACTGATCCCAAAACCACTAACCTGTTGGCCAGGCTGGCCGGAATTGCGCGCGGCGGCTTGACCATCTTGGGAAGAGACGGTTGTACCGCTCACGCTGCTGGTGCCCCCAGCGCCGCCATTCACGTCTCCACCGAACCCGCCTGCACCCCCAGTCCCGCTGTGCTCGGAGGTTGGGGAGCCGCCGTTGCCGCCATCGGCATTGCCTGAGCCCTGACCATCGGCGCCATTGCCGCCGCCGCGACCACGGAGGTCGGTTTCGGGGTCATCGCCGCCCCCGCCTCCGCCGCCTGCCACAGCCAGAAGCAGTGGCGAGCCACTCTGCGGAACAAACCGGACCGCACTGGCGCCACCCCCTGAGCCCCCTTCTTCGTCACCGCCGCCGGTACTGCTGCCGCCGCCAGCGCCGCCACCAATCCGCCGGTTGACGGAATTGGCATCGTTGCCGTTGAGGCCTCCTTCTCCCACCACATACTCGAAGGATCCCGGCTCACCCGGGACGAAGGTGAAGCGGACCC
>CAZCBM010000493.1:0-1570 GCA_964496805.1 uncultured Rhodospirillales bacterium
GAGTTGGCCTATCATGGATTGGATCTGGCCGTGCACCTGGATAGCCCCGCCAGCCCAGCGACCTTGCAAGTGCGCCTGACCGCCGCGCGGGCGGACACCAACCCCATGACGCCGGGGGCGGCGGTGTGGGTGGAGTGGGCCCCGGCCGATGCCCGACTTTTTCCAGCCTGACCGTCATCCCCGCCACGGCCAAACCTGAGCCAACCCCCGAAACAACAAGCCCGATAGAGGACACGAGACCATGGCCCAGAAAACCATCGCCTTTTTTCCAGAAGCCGCGTTCGGCCCGGCCCTGAACTCAGTGGGCATCGCCCAGGCGTGCGAGGCCCTTGGGCACAAAGCTGTCTTCTTCACTGATCCTGGGTTCGGTGGCGTGTTCAAGGGCTATGGCTTCGAGGAATACGAAGTGCCCATGTCGGAGCCGATGCCGGCGGAGGAAATGGCTAAATACTGGTCGGATTTTATCAATGGACATATTCCGAACTTCAGCAAGTCTCCTTATGATCAGATCGATAACTATGTGAAAGATTGCTGGGAAGCGATCGTCGACACGGCCAAATGGGCCCAGAAAAGCCTGCCCAAAGTGTTGGAGGCAGTGAAGCCGGACATGGTCTGCGTGGATAACGTGATCCTGTTTCCGGCCATCAAACAGTACGGCAAGCCGTGGGTGCGCATCATCAGCTGCTCAGAAAATGAGATTGAGGATCCGGCCATTCCGCCCCACCTGTCGGGCTGTGGCGCTGACGATACCGCCTGTCACACCGCTTTTCGTGACAAATTCAAGCACGTGATCAAACCCATCCACGAGGACTTTAACGAGTTTCTAAAGTCAACAGGGGAGGAGCCCTATCCTCTGGGAGAATTTTTCGAGGCAAGCCCCTGGATGAACCTGATGTTGTATCCGGAGCCGGTGGCCTTTGCCCGTAGTCAGCCGCTGGACCCGGTCCGGTTTCAATACCTGGAAGGCTGCGTGCGCAATGAAGAGCCCTATACCGTGCCACAATTCGCGGCCAATAATGATAAACCGCTGCTCTACATTAGTTTTGGGTCCTTGGGCTCTGGCGATACGGATCTGCTCAAGCGCATCATCAAGACGATCAGTGCTTTGCCTTATCGCGCCTTGGTCAATGTTGGCGATTATAAAGACGAGTATACGGACATTCCGCCGAATGTGATCATTGATAGCTGGTTCCCGCAACCCAGTGTGATCCCACAGGTGGATGCTGTGATCCATCATGGGGGCAATAACAGCTTCACTGAGTGCCTGTATTTCGGCAAACCGGCGATAATCATGCCCTATGTTTGGGACGGTCATGACAATGCCACCCGCGTTGAGGAAACCGGGCACGGGTTCAAGCTGGACCGCTATCAGTGGACCGATGCGGAGATGGCGCAAAAGCTGGACGCCTGCCTCTCGGACCCAGCGCTGAAAACCAAGTTGGCGGCCACCAGTGAGCATATGCAAGGGGCCGACGGTCGCCAAAAGGCGGCGAAGCTGTTGGACGGCATCCTGGCACAGGCGTCGGCATGAGCCCGTCCGTCATGCCCGCCCCCGGCTTTGCCCTGTCGT
>CAZCBM010000494.1:0-1555 GCA_964496805.1 uncultured Rhodospirillales bacterium
CCCCCCGGGCCACCACGGGGCCGAGAGGGCGGAGGAGGGCTGCGGCGACCATCGCCGCCGCCACCGGGACGGCCGGGAAGTACCATGGGGGGCGGCCTCAACGACAAAAGAGGGGAGGGTCGATCAGAGTGTCCCCTTCAGACTAAAGCGGTTGCCCGTTTTGTGGAAACACCTAACCGCCATGGACTTCTTGGTTTTCGCCCCATTGACCTTGTTCAATGGACTGCGCCCAGCCCCCCCCTGCCACGCGAAGGGGGTATGGGACAGAAAGCATGGGGCCGATAAGGGACTTGTCCTGTCAGGGCTTATGGCACAGGTCTGACCAGCGTTAGACAGGATCGGACGGGCAGGGAGGTCATGGGCCGTGGATATCGAACAACGACTATGGGTAGAGGGCCTGCTGCAGGGGGCGGTTTTCCTGCTCAGCTTGGTGCCGTTGGTGGCCGTGGTGCGGCGGTTTCAGCCCACAACTTGGCAGCGCTTGCAGGCGCGGATTGAGGAGGAGCTGGCCCATCTGCCTCCCGCGGCGTTTGAGGATCGGCCTTTGGCCGTGATTCGGCAGGACTATCGTCGCCGGGTGGCCAACCGCCTGTGGGTGAACAGTTTTTCGGTCCTTATCCCGACGGCGCTGGGCTGGGTCGGGCTGGCCCTGCTGTATGATTGGATGCCGGGCCTGCCGTTGTTGATGCTGGCCGCGGTGGCGGTGCTGTGGCTCCTGGCGGTGGGCTCGCTGAAACTGTTGATCCATCCGGGCTACTTCCTGGCGGAGGAGGAGTTCTATCTGTCCATCGCCGCCCGCCGCATGGGCTTGCCCCGCGCTCGGGTTCTGGGTGCAGCGGCGTTCGATTGAGCATCGACGGAGCGGAAAGGGCAGGAAGAGGGTGCTTTGGTGATGGCCGCTCACCGCTGCTGGAGGAGCCACCGCTGGCTCCTGTCCCGCCGGCGAGAACAAGGCTTGGCTGAGCCGCAAGGTGGGCCATGCTAGGTCGGTCATGCTTGACTCTGATCAGAAGTGGAACATACTGCGTAAAGTCCTTTTATGTTCCTTTTGGATCTGAGGGGGCGGGACCGCCGGATCGCTGATGGGAGGGGATGCCCATCAGCATCAGGACCGACCGGTTCGCGCCTCTGATCCGTTCAGCGGATTATCCCAGTGGATCGGCCAGCGGATCGGTTCACGGGGATGAGTGACCGGATCTGGACGGGACGGAGGACAAGGTTTGCCCCAGGTCTTCATGGGCCTGAGGTGATCCTGAATCCGAGAAGAGTGGGAACAAAAGGTGAGTGAGCGTTTGAACGGACCTGCCTCAGCAGGCGCCGATCCCTTTTCCAATGTGTCAGGCATGTCAGGTGCTACGGGCGGCCGCCGTGTACTGGCGGTGCATCTGCCGGCCTTTGCCAGCGAGCGGGTGGAGCGGCGCCATCCGGATCTGCGGTTTCAGCCCTTGGCGCTGATCCAGGCCCAGCGGGGTCAGCGGGTGATCAGTGCTGTGAACCGGATGGCGGCCAAGGCGGGGGTGCGGCCCGGGATGCGCCTGGCCGACGCCCGGGCGCT
>CAZCBM010000495.1:0-1541 GCA_964496805.1 uncultured Rhodospirillales bacterium
AGCCGATCGTGTGCCTCCGCCAGATGGTGGCTGCCCGCTTCGCGCGCGGCATGCCAGCGCTCGCCCGCCCCTTCCCGCGCATGGGACCAGCTTTCCCGCGTTTGGGTGGCAGCGCGCTGGGCGCGGGCGCGCAAGGGGCTCAGCACATCCTGAGCGTGGGCCGTGGCCTGCTCCAGACGCTGGCGCAGATCCACCAGGCGCGGTGCCAAGCCGGTGCGCGCCTCACGCACCCGGCGGTCGGTTTCCGCTTGCTTGGCCGCCACGCGCTGTGCGTCCGTGATCACCAGATCATGGGCGAGCCCCAGTCGGGCCATGCCGGCAATGATCCACTTGTGGACATCCATGTGATACCAGCGGTGGCCGTTGCGATAATCCCGTGCAAAGGCGTGGTGGAAATTGTGCCAATTTTCGCCCAGCAGCAGCGGTGCCAACCACCAGACATTGCCGGCGGTGCCGTCCACAAAGGGCTTGCCCCCGGTGACATGGCACAGCGAGTTCACAAAGAACGTGATCTGCTGTTGCAGCGCCCGTCCGGCCCCGATGCCCAGTACCCCAGTGGCCGCAGCATACAGGGCTGACTGGGTCCAACCAAACAGCAGCAGGCCCAGGATCGCCGGCACAATCAGGTTCATCAGGGCCGCAAGCTTCCAATAATGCTCCATCTGCCACAACACCCGGCGATTGCGGCCGAACTTGACGATGGTGGCGCGGTCGATGCTCTTGTTCTCTTTCTCCTTGACCAGCATCCATCCCATGTGGGCCCAGAAGAAGCCGGCCAACCAGGAGCGATACTTGAGCGGGCTGTGGGGGTCCCGCTCCTTATCGGTGAAGGTGTGATGCTTGGAGTGGTCGCTGACCCAGGCCATCACTGGCCCCTGCAGGGTGCCGGCGGTGAAGAACAGCATCACCCATTCCACGCCCCGCGGCACCTTGAAGGCGCCATGGGCAAAGTACCGGTGCAGGCCGACGCCCACAGCGATGTTGGAGCCGTAGTAGCCCACAACCATCAGGCCGAAGAAGCCCCAGCTGAACCCATAGGTGACGCCATAGGCCACCAGCAGGGCCAGCAAGACAGCCGGCAGGACGATCAGGACAAGGACAGCTGGCCAGTTGATGAGAGAACGGCCAGGGGCAGAAGCGGCAGCGGACACGAGAACCTCTGTCGGATGAGCGGTGGCGCGCAGGATCGCGCAGGACCGCAGGGCAGAATAGTCACGACCCGACAATTACAAGGCACAAAGCCCCGATCAAGGAGGGTGGGGCGAGGTGAAACACCCAGTCGGGTCCTGGGGCATAGGCCGTCGCCGCTTCCGGCCTGCACCGGGGCTCAGTTGGGGGCCCAGTTAGGGACTCAGTGAGCGCAGTAGCGGCCGCAGTGGGCTTGGCGGATCAGACATCGACAAGGTAGAGGTGCGCATTCCTACCGCCCATCTGCAAGGGGTCGCCGTGCAGTTCAGCGTCATGTTTTTCAGTTCCACCGAGGGGGCAGACCCGGCCCGCCGCTATGCCATGGTCGTGGAGGCGGCCCGCGCCGCAGACGC
>CAZCBM010000496.1:0-1532 GCA_964496805.1 uncultured Rhodospirillales bacterium
CTGGTGCGTCATCTCACCAGCCGCGGGCTGCGCAGCCTGCGGGTGCCCGTGGTGATCGTGCCCGGCACCCTGGACTTCGATGCGTTGAAGGGGCTGGTATGAGGCTGCGGCTGCCCCGTGATGCCCGGCCGCTGGTGAGCGTGCCAACCCCGGCGTTACTGCTGGATCCCGTCCGGCTTCAGCGCAACTTGGCGCGCATGCGGGACCGGGCCAAGGCCCTGAACGTGCGCCTGCGGCCCCATCTCAAGACGGCGAAATCGGCTGAGATTGCCGGCCGGGCCGGATCGCCGGCCATTACGGTGTCCACGCTGGCGGAGGCGAGATACTTCGCCCAGGCCGGGATCAGCGATATCACCTATGCCGTGGGGCTGGCCCCGGCCAAGTTGCCGGAGGTCATGGCCCTGCGCAGCCAGCGCGGGCGCCGATCACCGGATGGCGTGGCGCTGCGGGTGTTGGTGGACAGCGTGACCGCCGCCCAGGGTCTGGCCAGCAGTTGGGCCGGCCCGCCCCTGGGGGTGCTGATCGAGATCGACTGCGGTGCCCACCGCGGCGGCGTGCCAGCGCAGGACTCACAGCACTTGGTGGCAATGGCGGCGGCGTTGATGGACAATCCACGCTTGGGGTTGTCCGGCGTCCTGACCCATGCCGGCCACGCCTATGGCGCCCGCAATCAGCAGGAGATCGCCGCCATTGCGGAGCAAGAGCGGGCGGCGGTGGTGATGGCCGCCGCCACGCTAAGGCAGGCAGGACACGATGCGCCCGTGGTCTCCGTCGGCTCCACGCCCACCGCGTTGTTTGCGGATCATCTGGACGGTGTCACGGAGATGCGGCCGGGTGTTTATATGCTCTTTGATCGCTTTCAGGCGCACTTGGGGTGTTGCGCCCCCACCGATCTGGCGGTGAGTGTCCTGGCCAGCGTGATTGGTCGCCGGGAAGATAAGGGCTATGGGCTGATTGATGCGGGGGCGTTGGCGCTCAGTCAGGATACCTGCATGGAGGCGGCCGACGGGCACCGGACCTATGGCGCGGTCCTGGGGATGCAGGGCCACCCCTGGGGGGACCTCGTGGTCACCGCCGTGCATCAGGAGCACGGCTTCATCCGCAGCCCAAGCGGCGCCACCGCGCTGCCGGAGGTGGGGGAGCAGGTGCGCATCGCCCCCAACCATGTTTGCATGACCGCCGCGCCCTACCCCCACTATCTGGTGGAGGAAAAGGGCCTGATCGTGGACCAGTGGGACAAGCTGGTGGGGTGGTGAGTGTGCTGTAGGGCCTTGTCCGGCCCCTTTCCCTCAACCTGCTACCCCTCCCGATTCCCAATGACAGGTTCAGCGCGAGGGCCGGCCCGCCAAAGGGGCTAGTGGGAGGGGAGAGGCTCAGTTCCAGGGCAAAGGATACTCCGACCAATGCGCCCTAGTTCGGAAGATCATCGGGTGTGTTGAAGTTGGGCAGGGGGGCGGCGGCGCCGGCAAGGTCCAGGGGCGAGACCGATTCGGCGCTCTCCGTAGTCAATAGCCAGGTATGTCTTGTTCATA
>CAZCBM010000497.1:0-1517 GCA_964496805.1 uncultured Rhodospirillales bacterium
GCCGCCCAGCCCGTAGGCCACGGCAGCCACCGCGCCCACCCCGGCGTTGGCTGCTGCCTGCCAGAAATCGCGGGTACTGCCTTTATCAAACTTCTCCACGGCCAGCGCCATTTTGCGGGTGGACTGCACCCGTGACAGCCCGCTCGACAGCACGAAGAACGCGATCAGTGTCAGGCCCCATGCCCAGCCGCCAAAGCCGAAGATGGCGGTGCCCAGCAGGATCGCGCCGAGGACCCCGCTCCTGCTGAGGGCTTGCTTCCAGTAGGCCAGCCCCGCGATCCCGCTGCTGAGGGCCAACCCTAACACGATGCGCATCACAAGCGACATGCCCTGCTCCCGGTGTGGTGTGATTCACTGCGGGGGATTATATAGGGTGGAGCGGCCAGTTTGCGACTTTGTTGCAGCCATTAGCGGTTCGCTTTTAGCCTATCTGACAGGGATCAACTGTTGGCAGGAGGCATCGTCGTTACGGGGTGGGGGCCAAATAGGGAATCTTTATGCTAAACCGAACCCGATTGACCCTGGCAGTCAGCCACGATAACAGGAACCAGGCTGACCCCTGTGCCAACAACAGAAAACACGGCACCCCCTGCATGGGATGCCGTGTTTTATTGGGATGCTTTCGCTCTCCCGGTTGGACTATATGGAACCCTCAACCATATAGTCCAGGAACGTATGGCCCACATCCGCTCCATCTACACACTAGTGTAATCCATTTTTACAAAAAGAGTATAACCGGTTGCTTACACCCTTCTTACAATTCTGCTGGCTGCCTGGCAAAGTGGGCAGGAACCCTTGCCCTGGCGCAGCGAGGGTGCCAGATCAGCCCTCAACCTGGATGATCTGGCCCTCGGCAGCGCGGATCAGGCGGTCACGGATGGCAAGGCCGACGCCCTCATCGCCGGGCAGGCGCACCACGATCACATCGACCCCGGCATCATCGAGCGCACGTAACCCGCTGAACAGGTTGCGGGCTGCCGCATCGAGGTCATCCAAATCACCGAGGCGGTGCGTGGTCAGTACGAGGTCCGCGACCGCCCCGGCATCCTCATCAAACAGCAGCGCCCCGACGCGCCGCCCCGATGCCAGCAGTTTCTCGGCGGCGTCATGCAGGGCGGCCAGCGTCAGGCGGCGCGGCCCATCGAAGGCCATCACACGCGCATCGGGCGCATAATGCTTGATCATCGTGCCGGGGGAGGGGGCGGTTTGAAGGTCCATAACCGACGTTTCAAGCACCTCAACATGGGTCAGCACGCGCCTGAGGTCCTCCAGCGGGACGCCGCCGGGCCGCAGTACGGTGGGCACCGGGCGGGTGATATCGAGTACGGTGGATTCAAGGCCGATGCGTGTCGGCCCGCCATCAAGGATCATCGGGATATCGCCATACAGATCGACCAGCACATGATCCGCCGTGGTGGGGCTGGGCCGGGCGAAGCGGTTGGCGCTGGGCGCGGCCAGCGGCCCGACCTCATGGATGAGGGCCAGCGGCACCGCATGGTCCGGCATCCGCACCGCGA
>CAZCBM010000498.1:0-1501 GCA_964496805.1 uncultured Rhodospirillales bacterium
GTGGCGCAGCACCGTATGCAAGGCCGCCCGGCCTTCTGTGCCGTTTACCGGCGCGCCCGCCAACATCCGGTCCCGCGCGCCCGCGATGTCCAGGGCCTGCGCAGCGATCACCAGGGTGCTGAAAGTTACATCATCCAGGTGCTGGCGGGAGAAATCCATTACCCAGCCGGCGGCCTCAACCGTCAGTGCCGCGGCCCGGTCACGGGCGCAGAGCAGCGGCGCCATGTCGGCGGCCATCAGGCGCCAAGCATGGGCCTCCAGGGCCGGCCACTGCGGGGTATCCGCCAAATCCTGCATGATCGGTCCTTATTCTGTGCCGCGGGGAACATGAGCCAGCCCCCCTTGCCTTAGGATTGCCGTCACCGCGTTGTGAAGTCCACAGGCGCGGAAGGATGGTTATGCGTTTCCCCTCACTTGAGCCCAGGGCGAGGTCCCCCGTGCCGTATATGCTCCCGTCCCCGTTAAGGGCGTCCATCCGACGCCGCCCCCTCTTGGCCAGCCTTGCGGCGCTCTGTGTGGCCCCCCTTGGACTGGCCCCCCTTGGACCGGCGAGGGCCCAGCAGGGGGCCAATGGCCCAGCGGAAGGGCCGGTGGGGGAGGTCTCCCGCCTGATTGGGGCAGCCGCTGCGCTGAGCAATGACGGCACCGACGCCCGGGCGCTGGCCGTTGGCGACCCGGTCTTTGGGGAGGAGACGCTCAGCGTCGACCCGGATGATGCCAATGCCCGCCTTGAGGTCCGTTTGTCCGACGGCACGCTGCTTCAGTTGGGCAGTGGCACCCAGGCGCTGGTCCGTGATTACCTGTTTGATCCTGGCACGGGCACCGGCAGCCTGGGCCTGCTGTTCAACACCGGGGCCTTTCGGGTGGTCAGTGGCTCCATCGCCAAGACACCGGGGCCTGATGGCGGCGCCTCCATGCAGGTTGAGACCCCCGTGGCCAGTCTGGGCGTGCGGGGGACCGAGTTCATCGGTGGCTTGGTGGCAGAGGCGGCGAGTTGGGAGTTGCTGCTGCTCTCCGGTCAGGTTGATGTGGTCAATGATCAGGGGTCTGTGACCCTGAACGAGGCGGGGCAGGGAACCTCGGTCACCGTGGACGAAGCGTTGCTGGCGGCGGTGGAAGAGGCCCTGTCGGAGCAATCGCCACCAGCGGAGAGTATGACGGCGGACACCGGGAGCGATGACGGATCAGCCCTGGCGCGGCCTGCCGACGATGCCGGGCAAAGCGACCTTGGGGAGGTTGACCGATCCGCGACCGTGATTACCCCAGGCACCACGCCCCCGCCGCCGGCCTCACGGGTTCTGGGCACGCCGGAGCCTCGTGAGCCGGTGCTGCCCCTTGATCCGGAGCAGCCCCGGGATCCCCTGAGCCCGCCTTCCCCCGTGGCCGGCCCCAATGGCCGACCCTTGCCGCGGCGGCCTTTCCGTCGGCTGCCGGGCGGCCAGCGCCCCTTGCTGCCGGGCGGCCAGCGCCCCTTGCTGCCGGGGCGTCGGCAGGCACGGCC